>NZ_LDQC01000001.1 GCF_001475545.1 Curtobacterium luteum
CGCGATCGCGTTCGCCCGCGCGCAGCTCGGTGACCCGTACGGCTGGGGCGACGCTGGCCCGAACTCCTGGGACTGCTCCGGCCTCGTCATGGGGGCGTACGGCTCGCAGGGCGTCGCGACCGGCGGTCACAACGTCGTCTGGCAGTACAACTACTTCGCGTCGATCGGTCGGCTCGTCCCGCTCTCGCAGCGCCAGCCGGGTGACATCCTCTTCTACTCGAACAACGGAACCGCCAGCGGTGGTTACCACGACTCGATCTACACCGGCAACGGCCAGATGATCGAGGCCGCGAAGCCCGGCGTCGGCGTGGTCGAGCGCGCCGTGTGGCTCCCGAACCAGCTCCTGCCGTACGTGGCCCGCCCCACCGGCTCGCTGTAGACGGACGAACGGACGAAGGGCCCCGCACTCAGCAGGAGTGCGGGGCCCTTCGTGTGTCGGACGGTCAGTGACCGGCGGGCACGTAGGCCTGCTGGCCGGCCTGCACGATCGCCTCGGCCTCGGCGGCGTCGCCCCAGCCCTCGGCCTTGACCCACTTGTTCGGCTCGAGGTCCTTGTAGCGCTCGAAGAAGTGCGCGATCTCGGCCTTCGTCTGCTCGTCGACGTCCGAGATGTCCTGGATGTGCTGCCAGCGCGGGTCCTTCGCGGGCACCACGAGGACCTTGGCGTCGTTGCCGGCCTCGTCGCTCATCTTGAAGACGCCGACCGGGCGGACCTTGACGCCGACGCCCGGGAAGACCGGGTACTCGAGCAGGAGGAGGGCGTCCACGGGGTCGCCGTCGTCCGCGAGCGTGTTCTCGAAGAACCCGTAGTCGGTCGGGTACACGAACGAGGTGAACAGCACACGGTCGAGGTAGACGCGACCGGTCTCGTGGTCCACCTCGTACTTGTTGCGGCTGCCCTTGGGGATCTCGACGACGACGTCGTACGCGGCCATGTTGCGCTCCTGAGTCTGATGTGCGGGGGGAAAGCGCGGCTAACGTTACCGGGTGAACACTCCGCGTCCCCGGTTGGACCCGGCCGTCGCCGCGACCCGGCTGGCGGTCCGCACGCTGCTGTCGCAGGCACGCGACGAGGGACTGCTGCAGTCCGGCGACCTGGTCACGGTCGCGCTGAGCGGCGGAGCCGACTCGCTCGCGCTCGCCGCGGCCACCGCGTTCGAGGCGCCGAAGCAGGACCTGCGCGCCGGCGCGGTCGTGGTCGACCACGCGCTCCAGGCGGGCAGCGAGGCGGTGGCGAGCCGCGCCTCCAGGACGGCCGCATCGCTCGGTCTCGACCCGGTGACGGTCCGTCGGGTCGACGTCGGCACCGACGGGGGTCCGGAGGGTGCCGCCCGGGAGGCACGGCACACCGCGATCGCACAGGTCGCCGCCGACACGGGGTCGCCCCTGGTGCTCTTCGGGCACACCCTCGACGACCAGGCCGAGACGGTGTTGCTCGGCCTGCTGCGCGGCAGCGGGCCGGACGCGCTGTCCGGCATGCCGCCGCTCGCGCGGCGCTCGACCGGACCGGCCTACGGGCGACCGCTCCTGGGCGTCCGGCGGCACGCGACGCGGCAGGCCACGATCGCCGCGGGACTCGTGCCGTGGGACGACCCGCACAACGACGACCCCGCGTACGCCCGCGTGCGCGTGCGGACCGCGCTCCTGCCCGTCCTCGAACGCGAGCTCGGCGCCGAGGTGCCCGAGGCCCTCGCCCGCACCGCCGATCAGCTCCGGGAGGACTCCGCCGCGCTCGACCACTTCGCCGAGGAGATGGCGGAGGACCTCGCCGAGCACTCCGAGGCGGGCATCTCGCTGTCGGTGCGTGAGCTCGCCGCGAACCCGCCCGCGCTGCGGCAGCGCCTCGTGCGGCTCGCAGTGGAGGGCGAGTTCGGGGTGACGCTCTCGCGCACGCAGACGCTCGAGGTCTGCCGGCTCGTCACGGACTGGCACGGGCAGGGGCCGATCGACCTGCCGGGCGTCCGGGCGTCACGGGACGGCGACCGCCTGGCGTTCGGCGCCTCGTCCTGACGGTTACCCTGGACCGGTGGAACTCTCCGACGTCCAGGCAGACCTGTCCGAAGTGCTCTTCACCCCCGAGCAGATCGACGAGAAGCTCGCCGAACTCGCCGCGGTGGTCGACCGTGACTACGCGGGGAAGGACCCGTTGCTCGTCGGCGTGCTGAAGGGCGCCGTCATGGTCATGGCGGACTTCTCGCGCCACCTCAAGATGCAGGCGCGGATGGACTGGATGGCGGTCTCGTCGTACGGCTCCGGCACGAAGTCGTCCGGCGTGGTGCGGATCCTCAAGGACCTCGACACCGACCTGCACGGCCGCGACGTCATCATCGTCGAGGACATCATCGACTCCGGCCTGACGCTGTCGTGGCTCAAGCAGAACCTCGAGTCCCGCGGGGCCGCGAGCGTCGAGATCGTCGCGCTGCTCCGCAAGCCCGAGGCCGCCAAGGTCGAGGTGGACGTGAAGTACGTCGGGTTCGAGATCCCGGACGCCTTCGTGGTGGGGTACGGCCTCGACTTCGACGAGCGCTACCGCAACCTGCGCGGCATCGGCGTCCTGGCGCCGCACGTGTACTCCTGAACGCGTCCGGCTGACCCTTGCGGGGCGTGGAGTTCGCCCGCAGAGGACACCCATTCTCGCCACAGAATCACGGCCGTATGCTGACCTGCACGCAACTTCGGCAGAGAAAGGTGTCGGGCGTCCTGCCCGGATCACATGGACTTCAAGCGAATCCTCCGCGGGCCGTACATCTACATCCTGATCGCGCTCGTGGGGATCTGGATCGGGTGGGCGGTCATCAGTCAGGCCGGCACCCAGCAGATCGACACCCAGAAGGGCCTGCAGCAGCTCGCCGACGACAAGGTCTCCTCCGTCGTCGTGAACTCCACCGAGCAGCGGGTCGACCTCAAGCTCAAGGACGGCGCGACCGAGCAGTTCTACTACGCGACGCCGCGTGGTGAGGACGTCATCAACGCCGTCGACAACGCGAACCTGCCGGACGGCTACACCGACCGCGTGCAGCAGGGGAACTGGTTCCTCTCGCTCCTCGGCATCGTCCTGCCGTTCCTCATCATCGGCGCGCTCTTCTGGTTCCTGCTCTCGAGCGCCCAGGGCGGTGGCTCGAAGGTCATGCAGTTCGGCAAGTCCCGCGCGAAGATGAACAACAAGGAGAACCCGCAGGTCTCCTTCGCGGACGTCGCCGGCTCGGACGAGGCGATCGAGGAGCTCCACGAGATCAAGGAGTTCCTGCAGGAACCCGCGAAGTTCCAGGCCGTCGGCGCGAAGATCCCGAAGGGCGTGCTGCTGTACGGCCCTCCCGGAACCGGCAAGACCCTCCTCGCGCGTGCCGTCGCGGGCGAGGCCGGCGTGCCGTTCTACTCGATCTCCGGTTCGGACTTCGTCGAGATGTTCGTCGGTGTCGGTGCGAGCCGCGTCCGCGACCTCTTCGACCAGGCCAAGCAGAACGCCCCGGCGATCGTGTTCATCGACGAGATCGACGCCGTCGGTCGTCACCGCGGCGCCGGCATCGGCGGCGGCAACGACGAGCGTGAGCAGACGCTGAACCAGCTCCTCGTCGAGATGGACGGCTTCGACGGCAAGACCAACGTCATCCTCATCGCGGCGACGAACCGCCCCGACGTGCTCGACCCCGCGCTCCTGCGTCCCGGCCGCTTCGACCGGCAGATCGGCGTCGACGCCCCGTCGCTCGACGGCCGCAAGCAGATCCTCGAGGTGCACGCGAAGGGCAAGCCGCTCGCCGCGAGCGTCGACCTCGAGCTCCTCGCCCGCAAGACGCCGGGCTTCACCGGTGCGGACCTCGCGAACGTCCTCAACGAAGCCGCGCTGCTGACCGCCCGCTCGAACGCGCAGCTCATCGACAACCGTGCCCTGGACGAGGCCGTCGACCGCGTGATGGCCGGCCCGCAGCGCCGCACGCGCATCATGTCCGACCAGGAGAAGCTCATCACGGCGTACCACGAGGGCGGCCACGCCCTCGCAGCCGCGGCGATGCGCCACACCGACCCGGTGACGAAGATCACGATCCTGCCGCGCGGCCGTGCCCTCGGCTACACGATGGTGCTCCCGCTCGAGGACAAGTACTCCGTCACCCGCAACGAGCTGCTCGACCAGCTCACGTACGCGATGGGTGGTCGTGTGGCCGAGGAGATCGTGTTCCACGACCCCACCACGGGTGCCTCGAACGACATCGAGAAGGCCACCTCCACGGCCCGGAAGATGGTCACCGAGTACGGCATGAGCCGTGCGGTCGGGTCCGTCAAGCTCGGGTCCGGTTCGAGCGAGCCGTTCGTCGGTCGTGAGATGGGCGGCGGCAGCGGTCGCGACTACTCGGAGAACATCGCCGAGACCGTCGACGCCGAGACCCGCGCGCTGCTCGAGGCCGCACACGACGAGGCCTACGAGGTCCTCAACGCCAACCGCGACATCCTCGACCGCCTGGCCGGGGAGCTCCTCGAGAAGGAGACGCTCGACGCGCCGGAGCTCGTGGAGATCTTCAAGGACGTGCGCAAGCTGCCCGAGCGCCCGCAGTGGCTGTCGAGCGACAAGCGGCCGGTCTCGAACCTCCCGGCGATCGAGTTCCCCGGCAAGGCGGCCTCGACCGCGGCCGAGCCGAGCGACACCGAGTCGTCGTCGAAGCCCCGTCGTCGCCCGTTCGGCAACCCCGGTATCGCTCCCGCGTAGGCCGGCATGACCGACCTGCCGACGAGACGCTCACGTCGCCTCGCCGAGGCGGACCGTGCTCGCGCCGCCGAACACGAGGCCCGGGCCGCCGCGGCGGAACCGCCGACGATCGCGATCGACCTCCGTGCACCTGCACCGGTGCCGGAGATCGTGACCGGCCGTCGGCGCGGCCGTGCGCCCGAGCCAGCCGGCCCGGACCGCACGCGCGTCATGGGGATCCTCAACGTCACCCCGGACTCGTTCAGCGACGGAGGACTGCACCAGGCGTACGACGACGCCGTGCAGCACGCCCGTGACCTCGTCGCAGCGGGGGCCGACCTCGTCGACGTCGGCGGCGAGTCCACCCGGCCCGGCGCCGACCGTGTCCCGGTCGAGGTCGAGCAGGACCGCGTCATCCCGGTCGTCCGCGAGCTGGTGGCCGAGGGCATCGCCGTCAGCGTCGACACGATGAACGCGTCGACGGCCGAACGCGCGGTCGAGGCCGGTGCCGCGATCGTGAACGACGTCTCCGGCGGGCTGGCCGACGACGACATGGCCCGGGTCGTCCGCGACACCGGGGCCGGGTTCGTCGTGATGCACTGGCGCGGGCACAGCGACCGGATGTACCGGAACGCCGAGTACTCCCACGCCGTCGACGAGGTCCGCCGCGAGGTCGAGCACCGCGTCGCCGAGCTCATCATCCTGGGCGTGCGCGAAGAGCAGGTGGTCATCGACCCCGGCCTCGGGTTCGCCAAGCAGGGCGTCCAGAACTGGGAGATCCTGGCCGGCTACGAACGTTTCGCCTCGATCGGGCTGCCGGTGCTCGTCGCCGCCTCCCGCAAGCGGTTCCTCGACGGGGTCGGCAGCGCTGCCGGCGCACCCCCGCGCGACCGCGACCTCGCCACCGCCGCGATCAGCCTGCTCGCCGCCGAACGCGGTGCGTGGGGGGTGCGCGTGCACGACCCCGCACCGACGCGTGCGGTACTCGACGTCTGGGACGCCTGGAGGGCAGCACGATCATGAGGGACACCATCCGACTCACCGGGGTCCGGGCCCGGGGGAACCACGGCGTGTTCGACCACGAGCGCGCCGACGGGCAGGACTTCGTCGTCGACGTCGCGGTCGAGGTCGACGCCCGCGTGTCGTCCGGGTCCGACGACCTCGCCGACACGGTCCACTACGGCGTCGTCGCCGAGCAGGTCGTCGCGGAGATCGAGGGCGGTCCGGTGGACCTCATCGAGACGCTCGCCGAGCGCATCGCCGTCGCCGTCCTGACGCACCGGGCGGCACTCGCGGTCGAGGTCACCGTCCACAAGCCACAGGCGCCCATCACGGTGCCGTTCACCGACGTGTCGATCACGATCCGTCGGACCCGCGGCGGCGCGCTGCCCGAGGGTGACGACGCCCGTGCCGAGGAAGAAGAGTGAGCCGCGCGGTCATCGCACTCGGCGCCAACCTCGGTGACCGCGGGAGCACCCTGCGCGCCGCTGCGTCGGCGATCGCGGCGCTCCCCGGCGTGACACCGGTGGCGTCCAGCCGCGAGGTCGAGTCGGTGGCCGTGACGCTCGCGGGTCGGGACGAGACGAAGCCGCGCTACCGGAACGCCGTGGTCGTCGTCGACACCGACCTCGCCCCGCAGGCGCTGCTCGACGCCCTGCACGGCATCGAGGACGAGCACGGCCGGACGCGCGAGGTCCGGTGGGGCGACCGCACGCTCGACCTCGACGTCGTGGCGATCGACGACCTCGTGCTCGACACGGCGACCCTCACGGTGCCGCACCCGCGCGCTGCCGAGCGGGCGTTCGTGCTCGCGCCGTGGGCGGACGCCGACCCGGACGCGGTCCTGCCGGGCGCCGGAGCGGTGTCCGACCTGCTCGATGCCATCGGCGACGACACCGAGCGCGTCGACGAGCCGCGCCTCTTCGACGGCGCGAGCCGCACGGACGACGTGACCGCGCCAGGTGGCGCGACCGCACGGGACGACGCGGGTCGCACGGACGAGCCAACCCGCGCCTCCCGGCCGGGGGAACCCGCATGAAGCCCACCCGCGCCTCCGTCCTCGTCAGCGTGGCCGTCGTCGCCGCCGTCGCCGGCTTCGCCGTGGACGCGATCCTCGCCTCGCGGGCCGCACCGACGCTCCTGCTCTCCGTCCCGCTCGGCCTGACCCTCGCGTTCATCGGCGTCGCCGTCGTCCTGATGGCCCGCCCCGTCCGACGTCACGCCAAGGAGGGCGCGCTCCGGCAGCGCCCGGTCGACCCGCTGTACGCCACGCGGGTGGTCGTCCTCGCGAAGGCCTCCAGCATCGGCGGCGCGCTCTTCGGCGGGTTCGGCGTCGGCCTGCTGCTGTACCTCCTGACCCGGAACGTCACCCCTTCGCTAGGCTCGACCCTGCCGAACGCCGTGGCGTTCGGTGGAGCCGTCGTCCTGACGGTGTGTGCCCTGGTCGCCGAACGGATGTGCATCGCGCCGCCCGGCGACGACGACCAGGACGACCACCGCGGCGGCTCGGCGGCCACCAACTGAGGGAGCGGAGCCCGCGATGCCGAGAGAACGACTCGACGAGCCGGGCCTCGGCCTGAGCGGCACCACCTGGACCCGGGTGTCCCCGAAGCTCGTCTGGACGGAGCTCGTCACGACCGTCGTCATCGGGATCGTGGTGACCGCGGGGTGCGTGCTCCTCGGTGTCGTGAACGGCGGGTTCGACCGGACCGCCGGCACCGTGTGGACGCTGATCGGCATCGCCGTCGGCATCGTCGCGCTCGTCACGGCCGTGCTGACCCCTCGGCGGGTGCGCTCGATCGGGTACGCGCTCCGGGACGACGACCTCGTCTTCCGTCGTGGCCTGATGTGGCAGCGCTTCACGGCGGTGCCGTACGGCCGCATGCAGCTCGTCGACGTCGCACGCGGCCCGCTCGACCGGGCGCTCGGCATGAGCGAGCTGAAGTTCGTCACCGCCGCGGCCGCGACGAACGTCCGGATCCCCGGCATCCCCGCAGCGGACGCCGACGACCTCCGCGACCGCCTGGTGGAGCTCGCCGAGTCCCGCCGCGCCGGACTCTGAGGGGGTCGTCGTGACCTTCCGCCCCGGGCCCCCGCTGCCGACCCCGCCGAGCCAGGTCGGCAACGCGGCCGCTGCGGCACCCCTGACCGACGGGGAGTGGCACCGGCTGCACCCGCTGACGCCCCTGCTGCGTGGCGGCATCTTCCTCATCGTCGTGCTCGGGTACGTGCTGAACAGCCTCCGTGACCAGCTCGTCGAGTTCTTCATCCCCGGCGGGGGCCCGTCCGACGACGGCGACCCGGTCCGCTACGTGTACGAGCACGGTGCGGTCGGCTGGGTGCTGCTCGGCATCGCGGTGCTGCTCGTCGTGCTCATCGGGTTGTTCTACCTGTCGTGGCGCATGCACGAGTTCCGCGTCACGGGTGAGATCGTCGAGGTCCGTTCCGGCGTGCTCTTCCGCAACCACCGGAAGGCGCGACTCGACCGCATCCAGGGCATCAACATCTCTCGGCCGATCGTGCCGCGGCTCTTCGGCACCGCCAAGCTCGAGATCGCGCAGGCCGGCAACGACGCGAACGTGCAGCTCGCGTACCTCGGGTCCAAGCCAGCCGAGGACCTCCGTCGGCGCATCCTCGTGCTGGCCTCCGGTGCCAAGGACGACGAGCAGCAGGGACCGGGCCGGCGGTCGAACGGTGTCCTGCAGGACCGGCTGGACGAGGTCTTCTCGCCGGAGCTCGACCCCTCGGCGGTGCAGGCGACCCGGGTCGTGAAGGTGCACCCGGGCCGGCTGATCGCGTCGATGCTGCTCTCCACCACGACCGTGTTCCTCGTCGTGCTCGTCGTGGCGATCGTCGTGAGCATCGCGGTCACCGGCGAGTACGGCATCCTCTTCGCGCTGTTCCCCACCGTCATCGGTGCCGGCGGCTACTACGTCCGGAAGTTCTCGCGGTCGTTGCAGTACACGATCGCCGAGACACGCGACGGCATCCGGATCGGCTTCGGGCTCGTGTCGACCTCGAACGAGACGCTGCCGCCGGGTCGCATCCACGCCGTGAGCGTCGCGCAACCGTTGCTCTGGCGACCGTTCGGCTGGTGGGACATCCGCATCAACCGGGCCACGAACGCCGGCAACGGGCAGTCGACCAACCAGCAGGCGTCGTCGATCGTGCTGCCCGTCGGACGAGCGGAGGACGTCCGCGAGGTCCTCGACATCATCCTCCCCGGCCTCGTCGGCACGGCCGTCGCGGGGCCGCGGGCGTCGCAGGACGAGCTCCGCGAAGGATCGGCCGAGGCCGTGAACGTCGTCGACGACAGCCTGACGACGTCCGGCGACCGCGGCGGCTTCGTGCACTCGCCCCGCCGCGGCGCGTGGCTCCGCCCGCTGTCCTTCCGCCGCAACGGGTACCGCTTCGTGCAGGGCGCGGTGCTGCTCCGGCTCGGTGCGGTCTGGCGATCCCTGGTGATCGTGCCGCTGCCACGCGTGCAGAGCGTCAAGGTGGAGCAGGGGCCGCTGGAACGTGCCCTCCGGCTCGCCTCGGTGCACGTGCACACCGTGCAGGGCCCGGTGAGCGCCCGACTCGGCGCGATGGACGCGCACGACGCGCAGCAGCTGTGGTCGGAGACCGCGCACCGCGCCGTCGAGGCTGCTGCGGTCGACACCTCCCACCGGTGGCGCGAACGGGAGGCGCGGCTCGCGCCCGCCACGGACCGACCGGACACCCAGGGGGTCGCCCCCTCCGCCGTGCCGTCCACCTCGACGCCGCAGCCCGCCTGGCGGGGGCATGCCGGGCCTCCCGGCTGGGACGGCGTCCCCGCGCCCGGAGCAGCGCGGTGAGGGCGGGGCGACTCGGCGTCGGCATCGTCGGCGCGGGACGGGTCGGACCCGTCCTCGGGGCGGCGCTCGCGAACGCGGAGCACGCCGTCGTCGGCGTGACCGCCGTGTCCGACGCCGGGCGCGACCGCGCGGAGGCCATGCTCCCCGGGGTGCCCGTCCTCGCGACGCCGGACCTCGTCGAACGGAGCGAACTCGTGCTCCTCGCCGTACCGGACGACCAGCTCGGCGGGCTCGTGCAGGGCCTCGCGGACGCCGGGATCTGGCAACCAGGGCAGCTCGTCGTGCACACGAGCCCTGACCACGGCACCGAGGTCCTGCGTCCGGCACTCGCCGCCGGCGCCATCCCGCTCGCGATCCACCCGGCGATGGTGTTCACCGGCACGAGCGTCGACCTCACCCGCCTCCGCGACGCGTACTGCGCGGTCACCGCCCCGGCGCCGGTGCTCCCGATCGCCCAGGCGCTCGTGGTCGAGATGGGCGCGGAGCCGTTCGTCGTCGCCGAGCAGGACCGACCCGCGTACGCCGATGCGGTGCGCGCGGCCGCGAGCTTCTCGACCGCGATCGTCGAGCAGTCCGCCGGGACCCTCGACGGCATCGGGGTCGAGCACCCCGGCCGGGTCCTCGGCGCCCTCGTGCGGAGTGCGGTCGACAACGCGCTCGCCGCGGCCGACGGCCAGGCGCGGCTCTGACGGGCGGTCCCGACGCCTGCGGTTCCCGGCCGACCGCCCGCGCCGGGTAGCATTTCCGCATCCCCCACGACCCCACCGGAGCCGCATCCTTCATGAGCGAAGCAACCGCCGCCGCAGCAGACGACCTGTCCGCCGAGGAGACCAGCGAGCAGCGACAGGTCCGGCTCGACAAGCGGTCGAAGCTCCTCGACGCCGGGATCGAGGCCTACCCGGCGGCGCTCCCGATCACGACGACGATCCCCGAGGTCCGCGCGCAGTACGCGTCGCTCGAGACCGGCGAGGAGACCCAGGACGTCGTCGGTGTCGCCGGGCGGATCGTGTTCTCGCGCAACACCGGCAAGCTCTGCTTCGCGTCGCTGCAGTCCGGAGACGGTTCGCGCATCCAGGCGATGGTGTCCCTGGCGGAGGTGGGCGAGGAGTCGCTCGCGCGGTGGAAGGAGTTCGTCGACCTCGGCGACCACGTGTTCGTGCGCGGACGGGTGATCTCCTCGCGTCGCGGCGAGCTGTCGATCATGGTCGACGACTGGGCGATCGCGGCGAAGGCGATCCTGCCCCTGCCGAACCTCCACAACGAGCTCAACGAGGAGACCCGGGTCCGCCAGCGGTACCTCGACCTCATCGTCCGCGAGGACGCCAGGAAGACCGTCCGTGCCCGTGCCGCGGTGATGGCCTCGCTCCGGCAGACGTTCGCATCGCACGAGTACCTCGAGGTCGAGACCCCGATGCTGCAGACCCAGCACGGTGGGGCCTCGGCGCGCCCGTTCGTCACGCACTCGAACGCGTTCGACACCGAGCTGTACCTGCGCATCGCGCCCGAGCTCTTCCTCAAGCGCGCGGTCGTCGGAGGCATCGACCGGGTGTTCGAGGTGAACCGGAACTTCCGCAACGAGGGCGCCGACTCGACGCACTCGCCCGAGTTCGCGATGCTCGAGGCCTACCAGGCGTACGGCGACTACGAGCAGATGGCCGACCTGACCCAGGAGCTCGTGCAGAACGCCGCCCGAGCGGTGACCGGCGGCTCGCTCGAGGTCACCTGGGCCGACGGCACCACGTACGACCTCGGCGGCGAGTGGCCGCGCATCGACATGTACGGCTCGTTGTCCGAAGCGGCCGGTCGCGAGATCACCCCGGAGACGCCGCTGTCCGAGCTGCAGGCGCTGGCCGATGCCGAGGGTGTGGAGGTCGCGCACGCAACGCACGGCAAGTACGTCGAGGAGCTCTGGGAGCACTTCGTGATCGACTCGCTCGACCGCCCGACGTTCGTGATGAACTTCCCGGTCGACACCTCGCCGCTGACCCGTCAGCACCGCACGCGTCCGGGCATCGTCGAGAAGTGGGACCTCTACGTCCGCGGGTTCGAGCTCGCGACGGCGTACTCGGAACTCGTCGACCCGGTCGTGCAGCGGGAGCGGTTCGTCGAGCAGGCGAAGCTCGCCGCGGGCGGTGACCCCGAGGCGATGCGCGTCGACGAGGAGTTCCTGCGGGCGCTCGAGCACGCGATGCCGCCGTCGGGGGGCATGGGCATGGGCATCGACCGGTTGCTCATGGCCATCACCGGTCTCGGTATCCGCGAGACCATCCTCTTCCCGCTCGTCAAGTAGGCGATCTCGCCGTTCTCGGACCCGGGGCGTAGCCTCCGGGCACCACCCCGTTCCAGGACCGTCCCACGACGACGTGGGAACGACCGCAGGCGTCGATCACGTGTTTCGGCCGTGCGTCCCGAGGTGGGCCAGGGTCGAGGAGGACCACATGGCGGAGAACCACGCAGTCGCGTACAAGGGGCCGGGCAAGGTCGAGGTCATCGACACCGACTACCCGACCTTCGAGCTCAAGGACGGCCCCGGGGTCAACCCTGCGAACGTCGGCCGGAAGGTGAACCACGGGGCGATCCTGCGCACCGTCGCGACGAACATCTGCGGGAGCGACCAGCACATGGTCCGCGGCCGCACGACCGCACCGTCGGACCTGGTGCTCGGGCACGAGATCACCGGCGAGGTGGTCGAGGTCGGTTCGGACGTCGAGTTCATCGAGGTCGGTGACCTGGTGTCCGTGCCGTTCAACATCGCGTGCGGGCGCTGCCGGAACTGCAAGGAGCGGAAGACCGGGATCTGTCTCAACGTCAACCCGGACCGACCCGGGAGCGCCTACGGCTACGTCGACATGGGCGGCTGGGTCGGTGGCCAGGCCGAGTACGTCCTCGTGCCCTACGCCGACTGGAACCTGTTGAAGTTCCCCGATCGCGACCAGGCGATGGAGAAGATCCTCGACCTCGCGATGCTGTCCGACATCTTCCCGACGGGCTTCCACGGTGCGGTCACCGCGGGGGTGGGGGTCGGCTCGACCGTCTACGTCGCGGGTGCGGGTCCGGTCGGTCTCGCCGCTGCGACGGGCGCGCTCCTGCTCGGCGCGAGCGTCGTCATCGTCGGTGACATGAACGCCGACCGCCTGGCACAGGCCCGGACGTTCGGCTGCGAGACGGTCGACCTGACGAAGGGCGACCCGGCAGACCAGATCGACCAGATCCTCGGCGAGCCGCTCGTCGACTGCGGCATCGACGCCGTCGGGTTCGAGGCGAAGGGCCACGGATCCGGTGCCGACCACGAGGCCCCGGCGACGGTGCTCAACTCGCTGATGGACGTCACGGCGGCCGGCGGTGCCCTCGGGATCCCTGGGCTCTACGTCACCGGTGACCCGGGCGGCATCGACGAGGCCGCCCAGAAGGGTGCGCTGTCCCTGAGCCTCGGCACCGGCTGGGCGAAGTCGCTGTCGTTCACGACGGGTCAGTGCCCGGTCATGAAGTACAACCGGCAGCTGATGATGGCGATCCTGCACGACCGGACGAGCATCGCGAAGAACGTCAACGCGAAGCCGATCGGTCTGAACGAGGCGCCCCGGGGGTACGCGGAGTTCGACAAGGGTGCGGCGACGAAGTACGTGCTCAACCCGAACGGGCTCATCCCCGCGGCCTGACCGGGCGGGTCCGACGGGCGGCGCGACCGACGGTGCGCGTCGCCCGCCTGACCGCGCTCCCGTCGGACCGCGTACCCCCGACCGCGGAGAGCAGTTGCGAGGCCTCCCACGTCCTGCCGCGGAGATCGAGGCGTTAGGATGTCGCCGTGCCGCATGGAGTCGTGACCGGGATCATCTTCGCCCTGACGCCGACCGTCATCGTCGGCCTCATCTTCTGGTTCGTCATGCGCGCGATCATGCGCGCGGACCGCACGGAGCGCGCCGCCTACGCCAAGGTCGAGGCCGAGGAGCGCGCCCGCTTCGAGCGCGAGCACGGCCGCCCCGCGCCGTCACCCGCGTCCGCCGAGTAGCCGCGCAGCCGGACAGCCACCGGGCTGACACCGGCCGTGGGCACACCAGCGTGCCGATGCAGGCGCCGATCGCGGCCGCACCGACGTGCCGGCGACCCCGTTCACCGGCGGTTCACGCGCCGGTGCTGCACTGACGGCATGACGACCGTCCCGCCGGACCCCGCCGACCTCGACCCGGATGACGCCTTCGGCCACCCGGTGCTCGGCGACCCCGCACGGGACGCGCCCTGGGTCGACGGCGACGAGGACGACGTCGACGTCTGACCGCCCGGGCCCCGTCACCCGACGTTCACCGGCACGTCGCGCGCCGGTCGTTCCGTAGGGTGAACATCGTCCGCATGCCCATGCAGCAGTTCCCCGCCGGTCGCAGCCTCGTCGGTGACATCGAGAGCGAGTACGACGAGTTCGACCGCGACGCCGACCTCGAGGTCTCGAAGCGCCGTGACGGATGGCTCGAACCCTCCTGGTGACCCCCACCCGTTCGGTATTCGGGGTACGCCGACCAGATCACACCGATCCGGATCGCCGTACCCCTTTTTCGTGTCCAGGGGGCGCAGTCACTCGGGGTACAGGCTCGGAAACGCGGAAGAAACACCACTGCAACGCCGGAAACATCGCGTCATGCCCTTGTCCTCGGGCCTGGAGTCGGACCAGACTGACCACATGCTGTACCCCGTGGGGGACGGTTCAGTGGGTGAAGCACGGAGAAGCCTGGGAATCGATCCGATCGATTTGTGGGGTACACCTCGCAACCGCTTTACTCATCAACACCCCCACCTGAGGCCCATCACCGTCGAACGCAGGGAGAGCGTCACCATGACGATCGCAACGGCAGCACCGACCACGAACGCCACCACCACGCGTCGCAGCGCGACCAAGAAGGCCGCGGCATCGAAGACCGCGGACGCGACCGTCGAGTCGACCACCCTCGGCACCGAGGTCGAGGCCGACGAGCAGCTCGCCGGCGTCCGCGGCGCCTCCGTCGACCAGGTCGGCGACTACCTCCGCCACATTGGCCGCCTGTCGCTCCTCACCGCCGAGGAAGAGGCGCAGATCGCCCGCCGCATCGAGGTCGGCCTGTTCGCCGAGGAGAAGCTGCACACCGAGCCCGGGCTCGGCAAGAACCTCCAGCGCGAGCTGCGCTGGCTCGTCCGCGACGGCGAGCGCGCCAAGGAGCGCATGATCACGTCGAACCTCCGCCTCGTCGTCAGCATCGCGAAGCGCTACTCGCAGCGTGGCCTGCCCTTCATGGACGTCATCCAGGAGGGCAACCTCGGCCTCGTCCGCGCGGTCGAGAAGTTCGACTTCACCCAGGGCTACAAGTTCTCCACCTACGCCACCTGGTGGATCCGTCAGGCCATCTCGCGCGGTCTCGCGGACAAGGCCCGCACCATCCGCATCCCGGTCCACACGGTCGAGCTCATCAACAAGATCAGCCGCACCGAGCGCGACCTCACCGTCGACCTCGGTCGTGCGCCGATGCCCGACGAGGTCGCGGCGGAGCTGAGCATGAGCGTCGAGGAGCTCCTCGACCTCAAGGGCCGTTCGCACGAGCCGGTGTCGATCCACACCGTCGTCGGCGACTCGGACGACAGCGAGCTCGGTGACTTCATCGAGGACGAGGACGCCGCCAGCCCGAACGAGCTCACGGAGACCACGCTCCTCCACCGGGACATCCGGTCGATCGTGGCCGAGCTGCCGAGCGACGAGGCGAACGTGATCCGCATGCGCTACGGCCTCGACGACGACAAGCCGATGACGCTCGACGAGATCTCGAAGATCGTCCACACGACCCGCCAGGCCGTCAGCCGGGTGGAGTCGCGCGCCAAGCTGCGCCTGTTCGCCAAGGCGGTCTCGCAGGACATGCAGCTGTACCTGACCGACTGAGGTCAGCGAGGAACTTCGGCCGGGGCCCTGCCCCGGCTCGGGGAACCGGGCCGACCCGTGGGAAGGCGGTCCGGTGGGGTGATGGGAAAGGCCCGTCCCGGCGATGCCGGGGCGGGCCTACCGTCGTCCTGGGCTACTGCTCGAGGTCGTGCGAGAGCCGCTGCCGCAGGTCCTGCGGGATGAGCTCGATGAGCTGGTCGGGACGCACCGGCAGGTCGAGCAGGCTGAGCTTCACCCGCCCGGTGCGGCCGTGCCGTGCGGCGTCGAGCCGGACCACGCTCGATGCGTCCTTCCGGAGGCGGATGTCGATCTGGGCGCCCGTCGCGACCTCGCCGACCACGAGCCCGTCGACCTCGAGCGCCGCGCTCCGGGTGCCCTCGGCGATGTCGAGCCGGTACCGTTCCCGCGCGGCGAGGACCACCGAGCGGTCGATGCCGGCCATCGGGGCGACCGGCGTGACGACCGAACCCGAGAGCGCGGGGGAGAGCACCGGGCCGCCCGCGGCGTAGTTGTAGGCGGTCGACCCGGCCGGCGTGGACGCCACGATCGCGTCGGCGCGGTAGTAGCCGTAGCCGAGCCCGCCGACGCTGAGGTCCGCGGAGACCTGGCCGGCACCGGGCCGACGCACCACCGTGAGGTCGTTGAACGCGAGGTACTCCGTCCGCGCACCGCTCCACGACAGCTTCGCCTCGAGGGCGTGGTGCGGTTCGAGTTGGTACTCACCGGCGGAGAGCCGTTCGAGCGCTGCTTCGAGCTCGGGCGGCTCGATCTCGACGAGGAAGCCCACGTTGCCGTAGTTCACGCCGAGCACGGGGACGGGCCGTCGAGCGACGAGGCGCATCGCCCCGAGCATGGTGCCGTCGCCGCCGAGCGCCACGACCATGTCGACCCGGTCGGTGAACTCGTCCTCGTCGACGACGTCGATCGTCCCGCCGAGGCGCTGCGCGTCCGCCCGTCGGGCGACGAGTTCGCCGCGGCCGGAGGCGTTCCAGCGGCGCAGGGTCTCGACGGACTCCTGCACGTTCTTGGTCGGGTGGACGACGAGGCCGACGACGGGCTGCTCCATGCCCGGATGGTACCGACTCGCGCCGGACAGCACCCTGCGGGTCGCGGCGTGACCCACCACCGGACGGGAGGCGCGGGGCGGGGCCGCGCCGTCCCTCCAGGCCGTCCCGCGGTCGCGCCGGGCGCGGTGCGCGACCCGCTGTGCGCCGGACGGACGTGGGGTCACGCCCACGGCGAACAGGGGCAGACCAGTCGGGGTCCGCTGGTTAGTCTCGATGTACGTCACCGGGCCAGTACCGGTCCGGCAAGGGAGAGCACATGTTCGAGAGATTCACCGACCGAGCCCGTCGTGTTGTCGTCCTCGCTCAAGAAGAAGCGAAGATGCTCAACCACAACTACATCGGCACCGAGCACATCCTCCTCGGCCTCATCCACGAGGGCGAGGGCGTCGCCGCCAAGGCGCTGGAGTCGCTCGGCATCTCGCTCGATGCCGTCCGCGAGCAGGTCCAGGACATCATCGGGCAGGGGCAGCAGCAGCCGACCGGGCACATCCCGTTCACGCCGCGCGCCAAGAAGGTGCTCGAGCTGTCCCTGCGCGAGGCGCTGCAGCTCGGCCACAACTACATCGGCACCGAGCACATCCTCCTCGGCCTCATCCGCGAGGGCGAGGGCGTCGCCGCCCAGGTGCTCGTCAAGCTCGGCGCTGACCTCAACCGCGTCCGCCAGCAGGTCATCCAGCTCCTGTCCGGGTACCAGGGCAAGGAAGCGGTCGCCGTCGGCGGCGAGACCCAGCAGAACGCGCAGCAGGGGTCGCAGGTCCTCGACCAGTTCGGTCGGAACCTCACCCAGGCCGCCCGCGACGCCAAGCTCGACCCGGTCATCGGGCGCGAGAAGGAGATGGAGCGGGTCATGCAGATCCTCTCCCGTCGCTCCAAGAACAACCCCGTCCTGATCGGTGAGCCGGGCGTCGGCAAGACCGCGGTCGTCGAGGGCCTCGCCCAGGCGATCGTCAAGGGCGACGTCCCGGAGACGCTGAAGGACAAGCAGCTCTACTCGCTCGACCTCGGGTCGCTCATCGCCGGGTCCCGCTACCGCGGTGACTTCGAGGAGCGCCTCAAGAAGGTCACGAAGGAGATCCGCACCCGCGGCGACATCATCGTCTTCATCGACGAGATCCACACGCTCGTCGGTGCCGGTGCTGCCGAGGGCGCGATCGACGCCGCGTCGATCCTCAAGCCGCTCCTCGCCCGTGGTGAGCTCCAGACCATCGGTGCCACCACGCTCGACGAGTACCGCAAGCACTTCGAGAAGGACGCCGCACTCGAGCGTCGCTTCCAGCCGGTGCAGGTCAACGAGCCGTCGCTGCCGCACGCGATCAACATCCTCAAGGGCCTCCGCGACAAGTACGAGGCGTTCCACAAGGTGTCCATCACCGACGGCGCGATCGTCGCCGCGGCGAACCTCGCGGACCGCTACGTGCAGGACCGCTTCCTGCCGGACAAGGCCATCGACCTGATCGACGAGGCCGGCGCACGCCTCCGCCTGTCGATCCTGTCGGCGCCGCCGGAGCTCCGCGAGTTCGACGAGAAGATCTCGACGGTCCGCGGGTCGAAGGAAGCCGCCATCGAGGAGCAGGACTTCGAGAAGGCCGCGAGCCTGCGCGACGAGGAGAAGAAGCTCCTCGGCGAGCGTCTCCGCCTCGAGAAGCAGTGGCGTGCGGGTGACGTCGCCGCGTCCGGCACCGTCGACGAGGGCATCATCGCGGAGGTCCTGGCGCAGGCCACGGGCATCCCGGTGTTCAAGCTCACGGAAGAGGAGACCTCGCGGCTCGTCTTCATGGAGAAGGCCCTGCACGAGCGCGTCATCGGTCAGGAAGAGGCCATCTCGGCCCTCTCGAAGACCATCCGCCGCACCCGTGCCGGTCTGAAGGACCCGAACCGTCCCTCGGGCTCGTTCATCTTCGCCGGCCCCACGGGCGTCGGGAAGACCGAGCTCGCCAAGGCGCTCGCCGAGTTCCTCTTCGACGACGAGGGCGCGCTGATCTCCCTCGACATGTCGGAGTTCGGTGAGAAGCACACGGTCTCGCGACTCTTCGGTGCCCCTCCCGGGTTCGTCGGCTTCGAGGAGGGCGGCCAGCTCACCGAGAAGGTGCGTCGCAAGCCGTTCTCCGTGGTCCTCTTCGACGAGATCGAGAAGGCCCACCCGGACATCTTCAACTCGCTGCTGCAGGTGCTCGAGGAAGGCCGTCTGACCGACGGTCAGGGCCGCGTCGTCGACTTCAAGAACACCGTCATCATCATGACCACGAACCTCGGTTCGCAGGGCATCGCTGGTGGTCCGGTGGGCTTCCAGATCGAGGGCGACTCGGGTGTCGGCTACGACCGCATGCGCTCGAAGGTGAACGAGGAGCTCAAGAAGCACTTCAAGCCCGAGTTCCTCAACCGCGTCGACGACACGATCGTGTTCCCGCAGCTCTCGCAGTCCGAGCTGCTGCAGATCGTGGACCTGTTCGTGAAGCGTCTGGCGGACCGCCTGCTCGACCGCGACATGACGGTGGAGCTCACGCTCGCCGCCAAGGAGCAGCTCATCAAGGTCGGGTTCGACCCGGCCCTGGGTGCTCGCCCCCTCCGTCGCGCGATGCAGCACGAGGTCGAGGACCAGCTGTCCGAGCACATCCTGCAGGGTGAGCTCAACGCCGGGGACCACGTGAAGGTCGACTTCCACGATGGTGCGTTCCAGTTCGAGACCGGGCGTCAGCCGGGTCGCGAGGAGGTCCTCACCGGCGCTGCCGAGACGGCTGGCGAGATCGAGTCCTAGGACGCGATCAGCATCGGACTGGAGGCGCGGTGCCAGCTGGCACCGCGCCTCCAGTCCGTCATCGGTCCGGACCAGTCCGTATCCCGTCACGTTGGGCGGATGGTGCACCACATCCGCTGCCATGTCGCGGTACGGTGGTCCCACACCCGAGGCGTTCCCCCCAGCTCCTCGGATGTGAGCGGCTCGACTGTTCCCCCCAACGTGTCGAGTCGCCGACGGCCCCGGTCCTCCAGGACCGGGGCCGTTGCTCTGTGCGGGGTCGCCGACCCCTGCGCGAGCGGGCGGGTCAGGCGTCGTGCAGCGTCGCTGCGAACGTCCGGACGGCGCCGTCGAAGCGCTCGGGGTCCTCGTTCCACTCGAGCGTGTGCGGCGCGGTGGCGAAGCTGACGACCGTCGCGCCCCGCTGGGCAGCGGCGGACACGTCGGTCGCCGCCACGAACGGGTCCGCGGTGGAGCGGAGCAGCAGTGTCGGCGTACCGGATGCCTGCCAGGTCGCCGTCCGCACCGGCTCGGCGGCGCCCGCGAGCCGGGAGAGCACCGGTGTCGTAGCGATGCGCGCGGCCACGCTCCCGACGAAGCGGGGCAGCCGGAAGGCGCTCACGGCGCCGCGCAGGGCAGACCGGACGTCGAGCAGGGGCGCGACGCCGACGAGGCCGTCGACGGGCGTGCGGGACGCGGCGATCGAGCACGCGAGCGCACCGGCCGACCACCCCTGCAGGACGACGCGCTCGGCGCCGTGAGCGCGCGCGGAGCGGACCCGGTCGACGATGCGGTCGGCCGCGCCGGGGTCGAGGGAGCGGAGCGGCAGATCGGTCGTGTCGAGGATCTCCGACGACGCGTCGAGGCCGGCCCAGACCGGCATGCCGCGGAGGACCTGGCGCGGGCCGAGCGACTGCCCGTGCACGTGGACCACGTGGGTCGTGGCGACGGGTGCGTCGGGTCCGGTGGCCGGGCCGGGGAGGACCTCGGCGACGACGTCGTGCATGAGCGCGTCCCACGTCCAGGCACCGGCGGCCGGTGCGGGCCCGTCGACGAGCTGTCGACGGACGGTGTCGCCGTCGCTCCCGCCGAGGACCTGGCCGACCCGGACCGACGTGCTGCCCCGGGTGATCCGGTAGGTGCCGGGGAGCCGGGTGTCGCGGGTCGCGGCGAACGCGATCTCGTTCGCCGCCGACGGCGCCTGGACCGTCGCGGTCGCGGTGTACGGCGTGGGGAAGAGCAGCCGGCGGGCCACGACGGCGCCGAGACCGAACGTCCCCGCGGCGCCGATCGCCGTCCCGATCGCGGTGGTGCGTGTCGCTGCGGTCATCTCGCTCCTGACGGGTCGGGTTCGGTGGCGGCGGGCGTGGAGAGACCGGCCTCGCGGGCGCGGTCCTCGATCTCGACGGCCAGGCGGTGCAGGCGGCTGCGCCACTGTCGGCGCGGCCACACGATGGTGAAGTAGAGGCCCCGGTTGCCGGAGGCCGACTCGAGTCGGTGCAGCTCGGGCTCGAGCGTCCGGAAACGGCGGCGGGCAGCACGCCACTCGCGGAACTCACGCACGGCGTCGGGCAGCACCCCGCCAGCGGCGCCGAGGGCCAGCAGCACCATCGAGGTCAGGAACACCGGTGCGTAGGCGATCGAGAGTGCGCTGACGACCGCGTCGGCGCCGAGCACGTGCGCGGCATCCATCGCGACGGCGATCGCCGCGAGGAGCACCATCGCGGCCGCACCGACGACGAACAACCGGTACATCCGGCCCATCTGCTCGCCGCGGCGGAACGCACCGAGCACGGCCGCGGCCGACCGCGCGATCACGATCGCGATGAACGACATCTCCACCGCCGAGTAGAGCGCGGTCGGGAGCTGGTCGCCGTACACGACCATGAACTGCGCCGTCGGACGGGGCGCGTCGATTCGTGAGAACAGCACGACGAGCGTGACGAGCACCGCGACGCACGCGACGATCCGGCCCGGACGCAGCAGCCGCGCGGTGTGGGCGGCGGCCTCGACCGACTGTGCGAGGGCGAACATCCCGCAGACCATGAGGCAGCGCCCGATGACGTCGGCGATGTTCGGTACGCCGGTCGCCCGCGCCAGCACATCGAGCACGTCGGGCTGGTTGATCGAGAGACCCATGGCGACGAACGCGCAGCACACCGTCAACCACGTCACGCTCGACGACTGCGTCCGGACGAGCCAGAGCCGGACGAGGAGCACCACGAGGATGCCCCACACCGGCAGCGAGCCCCAGACGTGCAGGGTCACCGGAAGATCCCGGGTGCAGGTCGCTCGGGGTCGAGCAGGCCGATGTGCCGCGCGAGCTCGTCCGCCACGAGTTCGACGGTCTGCTCGTGCGGGGTGTCGAGCGACCGGGTGAACGCGGTCCGTCCCGTGAGCAGCCCCGTGTACGCCTCGTGGTCGCAACCGTGGTCGGCGAGGAACACGTGGGCGAGTTCGTGGAGCACCGACGCCGTGCGTGACCGCTCGGACAACCCGGACCGGGTCTCGAGGAGCGCGACGTCCCGACGCTGGATGAGCCGTGCCGAGAGGTCGCCGGGGAGATCCGAGGTGCGCACCTCGATCGGCTTGCCGAGCGTCGCCTCCGCGCGTGCGACGAGTTCCGGCAGGGTCAGGCGACGGGGGAGGCCGAGGCGCTGCACCTGACGACGTGCGTCCGCCTGCCGCCGCAGGGCCGCAGCGCGGTCGGTGCCGGCACTCACGACGCGCTCCCCGGGCCGTCGAGCGCCCGCAGGTGCTCGGTGAACTCGCGGATCTCGTCGGCCGAGGCGAACTCCCCGAGCCGCCGGGTCGCGAACGCGAGGACCTCGCGCTTCCGGAGCTCCAGGACGAGTTCGAGCTGCGCCTGCACCCGTGCGGGGACGTCGGTGCTGCCCGCGGCGTCGGTGAGGTAGGCCGCCGGGACGCCGAAGAACTGCGCGAGGGCCTCGAGCAGCTGTCGGTCGCGCACGGCCGGCCCGTTGCCACCGAGCATGTACCCCCAGCGCGGACGGCTCATCGACGCGCCGTGGGCCTCGATCTCCGCGGCGATCTCCTTGTACGACGGTCGCTGCCCCGAGTTCGCCTCGACGACGTCCATCAGGAGCTGCAGCTTCCGCGACAACTCGCGTCGGTGTGCGTCGTCGTCCGTGTACTCGATCACGGCTTGCCCTCCCGCGCTTGTCTCAGACATGGTAAAACGGTGTCCAAGGGATCGACCGCTCGTTCTACCCTGGCACGTCCGGCCGGTCCTGTCAGGTCGGCATTTCGTGGGGGGATGCCGAGGTGACCGCACGACGGACGGGAGGCACGGTGCCAGCTGGCACCGTGCCTCCCGTCCGGATCGTGGTCGCGTCGCGACCCACCGGGCCGGTGACGGCCCGCCGGTCCCGTTGCGCCCGTCGGTCCTGTTCCTGGATCAGGCCGGGACGTCGCCGCGCCAGCCGGACTCCGTCGGGGCCGCCTCGACGCGCTCCCTGAAGTTCTGCAGGTCCTTCTTCACGGCGTGACCACCGACACCGACCGCCGAGCCGAGCTTCTCGAGGAGGCCGGAGGGCTGCCAGTCGATCTGCGCCGTCACGCGGGTCGTGGTGTCGGACAGCTTGTGGAACGTCACCGCGCCGGCGTGGTCGGTGTCGCCGTCCTTGACGGTCCACGCGACGCGCTCGTCGGGGTGCTGCTCGGTGATGACGGCGCGGAAGTCGCGCTCCTGACCGGCGACCTCGACGGTCCAGTCGGTGGTGGTGTCGTCGACCTGGACGATCTTCTTGACCTCGTCGAGGAACTCCGGGAACTCCTCGAAGCGGGTCCACTGGTCGTAGGCCTGGCGGACGGGGACGTCCACGTCGACGGTCTCGATGATCTGGGGCATGGTGCTCCTTCGTCGTGTGCGGTCTCGATTGCCCGTGCGACGGTAGGCCGGGCGGTCTGGGTGCGCGTCCGGGTCCGCGTCCCCCGGCCGCGCGCTCGCGGTCGGCCGCTCGCTTGTGGTCGGGCGCTCGCTTGTGGTCGGGCGCGCGCTTGTGGTCGGCCGCTCGCTCGTGGTCGGGCGCTCGCTCGTGGTCGGGCGCGCGCTCGTGGTCGGCCGCTCGCGCTCGGGGGCTCGCGCTATCGTGAGGTCGATGAGCGAACACGGCCGGCACGCATTCCACGAACGCGACGAGCACGGGATCCTCGTGCGACCGGCCGTCGCCTCCGACGTCCCGCACATCCAGCGCCTCATCGCGCCGTACGTCGACCGCCGCATCCTGCTCGGCAAGGAGAACGTCGCGCTGTACGGCTCCATCCAGCAGTTCCGCATCGCCGAGGGGCCCGACGGCGTCCCGATCGGCTGCGGTGCGCTCGCCGTGTTCTGGGACGACATCGCCGAAGTGCGCACCCTCGCCCTCGACGCCGACTGGATCCACAAGCGCGTGGGGCACCGCATGCTCGAGGCGCTGGAGCACGACGCCCGCGAGCTCGGCGTCGCCCGCATCTTCTGCCTCACCTTCGAGGTCGACTTCTTCGCCAAGCACGGGTACCTCGAGATCGGCGAGAGCGTGGTGTCGCCGGACGTCTACGCCGAGCTCGTGCGGTCCTCTGACGAGGGCGTCGCCGAGTTCCTCGACCTCGCCCGGGTGAAGCCGAACACGCTCGGCAACACACGCATGCTGAAGATCCTCTGACGCGTCGCGCGGCAACCCGGCGTGCCGCGGGACCCGCCCTACCCTGTGCGCATGTCGTCGTTCCGTCACCCCGTCGGACCCGAGCGCCCCAGCGTGTACTGGCGCCGTCGAGCCATCGCGCTCGGAGCGGTCCTCGTCGTCGTGATCGTCGTCGTGCTCATCGTCGTGGGGCGCGGGAACGGCGCCACGCCCGCGGCCGCGCCGTCGGCGTCCTCCGGTGCTCCTGCCGCCGGGTCGTCGCCGTCTTCGTCGTCCGCGTCATCTGCTGCTCCGCGCCCGTCACGGTCACCGTCCGCGTCCGTTGCTGCTGACGGTGCCACGTGCACGAAGGACCAGATCGAGCTGACGCCCGTCGTCGACAAGACCTCGTACGCTTCCACGGAAGACCCGAAGATCGCGATGTCGATCACGAACACCGGCTCGAACTCGTGCCACATGGACCTCGGGTCGTCGCAGCAGGTGCTCACCATCAGCTCGGGCGAGGAGCAGTACTGGTCCTCGAAGGACTGCCAGACGAACGGCACGGACCAGGACGTCACCATCAAAGCGGGGCAGAAGTTGACCACGCCGTCGATCGCATGGGACCGCACCCGGTCGTCGGCGTCGACGTGCGATGCCTCGCGGCCGTCGGTCACCGCAGGAGGAGCGAGCTACCACCTGTCGGTCGCGGTGGGGAACATCGAGTCAGCGAAGTCGGTGCAGTTCATCCTGCAGTGACCCCGTCTCTGCAACCCGCCGCTGCTCCGAACCACGGTCACGACATCGAACCGTGTCCCGATCGGGTTCGTTGTCGTGCCCGTGGTTCGGCGGGGGTGAGGGGCGGTCAGGAAGCAGAACGGGCCCGCCGTCCGGAGACGACGAGCCCGTTCAGGGTGTTTCGGTGATCAGCCGATGACCGAGATGTTCTCGGCCTGCGGGCCCTTGCGGCCCTCGGTGATCTCGAACTCCACCTTCTGGTTCTCTTCGAGCGACTTGTAGCCGTTGCCCGAGATCGCGGAGAAGTGGGCGAAGACGTCAGCGCTGCCGTCGTCCGGCGCGATGAAGCCGAAGCCCTTTTCGTTGTTGAACCACTTGACGGTCCCAGTTGCCATGATGGCGTTTCCTTACTTTCTTGCGGGGCGACAATTTCTGCCGCTGATCCGCCGACGGACGTCGTCGGATCGATGCGCCCCGCGGGCATGGGCCGGCGGAACGGGTTCGGGGCCAGGCGACCTGGGAAGGCCAGTGACCGATGGCGCTCGAGGTGCGCTGAGCACCGGAAGAACGATGGACTCCCGCCGAAGCGGTTGTGACCAACTTACAGGCAACAGGCGACAACGGAAGAGCCGAGGTCGCAATCGGACCCATGAATCTGGTGGACTAGGGGCGATGGCAGACAAGGAACAGCGCTTCCGGAGTGAACAGCTCGAGGAGGCCCTCGCGAAGCAGGACGTCGCTGCGGTGGCGTTCGCGCTCCGGAACGACATCGTGATCGTCCCCCGGCTCGTAACCGGCAAGAAGGACATGCAGGTGCGTGTGTTCGGTCGCGAGGGCTCGGACAAGCGCATCCTGCTGCTCTTCTCGTCCGCCGACGCCTACACCGCGATGGTGCCGAACGAGAAGATCCGCCAGGTCATGGTCTACGACGGGCCACGGCTCGAGGCGTTCCTCGCCGAGCACCTCGACTCGCTCGAGGGCGTGTTCTTCGACATCGCCGGTCCCAACACCATGCAGTCGACCCCGGAGGACCTGCTGGCCGCGTTGCGCGCCTGATCACCCGACCTGGAGGCGCGGCTCGCTGTGGGCGCGGCGGTTCCGTCCCGAGGCGGGCGCCGGTCAGAAGGCGCGGTCGAGTTCGCGTTCGCGCGCCGACTTCGTCATCGAGAACGCCACCCGCAGCGCTTCGCGCAGGTGCTCGGCACTCGACCCGAGCACGGTGGTGAAGCCCAGCCGCGTCGCCTCGCCCGTGCGTTGCTTCGCGCCGGTCGCCGGGCGGATCTCGCCGGCGAGGCTGATCTCACCGATCGCCGCCAACGTGTGCGGGTAGGGACGGTCCCGCGCCGCACTCGCCAGGGCCAGCGCGATCGCGAGGTCGGCGCCCGGTTCGGTGAGCTTCATCCCGCCGACGGTCGAGACGTAGACGTCGGCATCGGACAGCTTCAGCCCCGCGCGGCGTTCGAGCACCGCGAGCAGCATCGCGACGCGGGAGGCGTCGACACCGTTCACGACCCGACGCGGCTGGGGTGCGGAGCTCGGGACGACGAGCGCCTGCACTTCGACCGGCAGGGCACGACGGCCCTCGAGCGCGACCGTCACGCACGTCCCGGAGACCGGCGCGCCGTTGCGGGACATGAAGAGTCCGCTCGGGTCCGGTACCTCGTGGATGCCGTCGCCGCCCATGTCGAAGCAGCCGACCTCGTCCGTCGGCCCGAAACGGTTCTTCAGCGCACGGACGAACCGGAGCGCGGTCTGGCGATCGCCCTCGAAGTGGCACACGACGTCGACGAGGTGCTCGAGCAGTCGCGGCCCGGCGATCGTGCCGTCCTTCGTGACGTGGCCGACGATGAGTACCGGCAGTGCGCGCTCCTTGGCGACCCTGATCAGCGTCGAGGCGACCTCGCGCACCTGCGACGTCCCGCCGGCGATGCCGTCGATCGTGCTCGACGAGATGGTCTGGACGGAGTCGGCGATGAGGAGGTCGGGCTGCACCTGGTCGATCTGGCCGAGGATGACGCCGAGGTCGACCTCGCTCGCGAGGTACAGGTCGTCGTGCATCGCACCGGTGCGCTCGGCGCGGAGCCGGACCTGGTCGACCGACTCCTCAGCGCTGACGTACAGGACGCGCTTGCCCGTCGCGGCGGCTCGCGAAGCGACCTCGAGCAGCAGGGTCGACTTGCCGACGCCCGGTTCGCCGGACAACAGGACCGCGGCCCCGGGGACGACGCCCCCGCCGAGGACCCGGTCGAACTCGCCGATACCGGTCTGCCAGCGCTGCACCGCCGTGCCGCGGGCCGCGGTGATCGGACGGGCGACCCGTGCCCCCGCCACCGCGACGGCCGCGGTGCCCCTGGTGCTCGCCGACGTGGCGGAGGTGTCCTCGACGGTTCCCCACGACTGGCACTCGCCGCAACGGCCGACCCACTTGATGCTGGTCCAGCCGCACTCGGCGCAACGGTAGAGGGACTGCGGGCGTGCCATGACGGTCAGGCTAGGCGGAGCCGCCGACATCACCCGTGCGACGCTCGGCGTGCTCGGGCAGTGGCACCGAACCCGTCACCCGTCGCCGGAGTCGGTCGACTCGGCCCGGGCGGTCTGCATGGTCGAGCGCACCCGCGTCATCGGTGTCCTGCTCCGCGCGCGCCGCTGCGACCGCACCCGCTCCCGACCCGAGGTCCTCGGCCTCGCGCGCGGACAGGTACTGCCGGATCGCCGCCACCGTGTCGACCCGGGCGTCGACCGCCGGCTCGAACGCGCTCGCCCAGATCTCGTAGCCGCGGTCGTTCGGGTGGAAGAGGTCGCCGTAGCTGTTGAAGAACGTCCGCCGCAGCCCGACACGCTTCGTGATCACGTGGAGGGGCGCCACCGTCAGCCCGAGCTCCTCGGCGACGCGGTGGACGATCTCGTTGGCGACGGCGACCTTGCGCTCCCGGTCCGGCACGAACATGCACGGCAGCTCGGCCACGATCGCGTGCGACGGCACCGCACCGTAGATCTCCCGGATGTTCCGCTCGAACTTGTCCGGGTCGAAGTCGGCGATGTCGTTCGCGCCGATCGACACCGTGCAGATGTCCGGCGAGTACCCACGGAGCTTCGGCAGCTGCTCCTGCTTCGCGCCCCACGTCGTCGCACCCGACACGCTGAGGTTCACCACGCGCACGGTCATCCGGGACCGGTGCCGGATGCGGCGCGCGAGCAGCCCGACGTACCCACGGTTCGGGACGGTCGCGCCGACCCCCTGTGCGGCGGAGTCTCCGATTGCCAAGTAGGTCAGCTGGCCGTCGTGCTGCAGGTGCTCGCGCCACCACTGCGCGTTGACCGGGAGCATGTCGACCACGCGCTGCGACGCCGCTCGTTGCCCGCGGATGCCCGCCCGGGCGCCGAACAGGCCGGCACCGACGACCGTCAGTCCGCCGAGGATCGACGAGAGCAGGGCGATGATCGTGCGTGACTTCATGCGGAGGACGGTACGCGGGGCCGCTCGACCCTTCTCGGTGTGTGGGCTGGACGGTGGATGAGCGCACCCGACCAGCCGCCTGTGGAGGGGAGTCGACCTGCGCTGGTCGGACGAGCCTCCCGAGTCGTGTAAACTCGCTCCCGGTACCGTGTCCGAGCGGCCTAAGGAGCATGTCTCGAAAACATGTGTGGGGGCAACTCCACCGTGGGTTCAAATCCCACCGGTACCGCCACGATCAAGAGCCTCGGCTCCCTCTCGCAGGGCGCCGAGGCTCTTGTCATCCGCGGTGTCTACGACAGGTCGAGGTGTCGCAGGATGTACCCGTCCGGCACGGTGCCGCTGTCCTGGAAGTAGTGGAAGAAGACGTCGGTGGCTTCGTCGGCGTCGAAGACTTCGGCCGGGTGCACCGGGTGGTCGGTGCCGGCGACGTTGACCGTCTCGGTGGGGGGTTCGTCGACGTCGTGCTGGCGGCCGACGACGTAGTGGCGCAGTTCGCCGTCCTCGACGCGTTGGATCTCGACGCTCATCCGCTCGGCGCTGCCGCCGGCCTGGATGTACCGGCTGTTCCAGTCGAGGTCCGAGTAGCCGGGCGCGTCCGGCCAACCGGCCGAGTCGGGCACGAACCAAAGCTGGTAGGCGAAGCGCCCTTCGCTCCTGCCGTCGAGTAGACCGAGCATGCGGCGGATCTGGTCGCGGTAGGAGCGGAACTCGTCCGAGAGCTTCGAGTTGCTGGCGCTGTTGACGGTGTTCATGAACACGGGGCTCCTGTCTGACGTGGAAGCCAAGGGCGAAGATCCGTCTCGATGGCCGGTTCCTTGGCGAGGTGCAGCGGGTTCGAGGTTGAGTCCGGCGGCGATGAGTGCTGCCGTCCTGTCTGCGCTGAGCTCGCTGGTGTCGAGCCACCATCCGCGGTCTCCGAAGTCGCGACGCATCGCCTCGTCGAGCTCGTCGTACTCGTCGAAGGTGAACCGCTCGCTCGCTTCTCTCCCGGCGTCGCGCTGCTTGCAGGCCTCTGCGCCCGGAGCAAGAACAACCAGGGACGGGGAGACTGACGAGAGATGACTGAGTAGCCGGTCAAGATGCGCACCATCGGGGATGACGCAGTCGATGACGGTGACGAAGCCAGCGTCGGTGAAGTTCTCGGCCAGCGCGGCCAGATTCCGGTAGCTGAGCTCGACCTGGCGAGCGGCTTCCTCCGCGGGTTGACCGAGTGGCCACACGGCACCGGCCAGGATCATCGCATTCATGTCGTCGGCTGCAACACGCGCGGCGCGCGGCATCCTCGCCGCGAGAAGCCGAGTCACGGTGGACTTGCCCGCACCGGGCATCCCGGTCACGATCACTGTCTGCACGAAGCCATCCGACCACGTCTGCAGCCAGGCTCTCGAAGTCGGCTTGGTCCGAGACACTCAGGGGGCACGGGTCTTCGATGGACGATCGGCTATCGAGACTTCCTCCACGGTCGGGCACCGCGTGGTTGTGCGAGGATCGGGCCGTGACTCAAGGGGACACCGTGAACAGCGGACGGGCCGGGACAAGACCCTGGCTGCACGTGCTGCTGGCAGCCGGAGTCGGCGCCGTCGCGGCTCCCCTCACGCACGGCGGTGCCGTCGCCGTCCTGCTGACGGGGATTCCGGGCGTGATGGTGCTGGTGGTGATCATGGCCCTGACTGGTGCGGCTCTCGCGCTCTGTGCGGTCCTCGGAACAGGCCGACGCAAGTCCGCTTGGCTGGGAACCACGACGCTCCTTGTGGTCCCGGCGGTCCTCGCCGTCGACGCCGTCCTCTACCTGCGCGCTGGACTGAGCACAGCGCCCGATGGCGGCCTCTCGGCATCGCCGCTCCTGTGAGTGACTGGCGCAGTACTCGCGGCGCTCCCTGCGCTCTTGGCGCACATGACGCGCACCAACAGTTCCGCCTAGCGATCGCCTCGTCGGCTGCGCACCCGGTTACCGTGGACGGATGGGGGAGCGGGATGAACAGGCGCCGAGCGCGCTCCGGTTGGTGGGCATGCTCGCCGCGCTCGTGCTGCTGCTCGGCGGCGTAGTCACCGCAGTCGTGCTCAGCGCCGGCACTGCGGTGCATCGAGCGTTGGGGCCGCAAGAGACCGAGGACGGCAGCATCTGCGAGCCGCTGAATGGCGAGTGCAGTCGACTCGGGCGGACGTCGATCGAGAAGAGGTTCAGCGTCAGACTGCCGACGGACGCGCAGCTCGAGGCGTCGGGAGCCAGGTCGTTGATCAAAGCATCTGAGTCGTGGGCGGTGGCATGCGTTCCGGACGTCAGCGCGCTGCTGCGGGACGCGGAGCGTGCTGGCTTCGTGGAGTCGGCGGTGTCCGACCACCCGGAACGGCACGACTGGTCGGGCAAGGGGCCGGTGTCACGAGAGGTGCGGCTGACCGCTCCGGCGGAGGCCGCGCGATGGGTTGACGTCGGCAGCAGCTGCGACGTGGGCACCTGGGTGTACCTCGGGTCCTTCCTCGACAAGTGAGTCTCGCGTGCGCGCCACGCTCCGGCCAGTGTCACGCGCCCGCGGCACGGTCCACACTCGGGAGCCGGGACGGTCCGGCGCAGAGACGCAGAGACGCAGAGACGCAGAGACGCAGAGACGCAGAGACGCGGAGGGCTCGCCTGCGGTTCCGGACGGTTGACCGCAGTGCGGAATAGGTGCAAGAGAACGGCAGCCGAGGGAATGTGTCCTTCTCCGACCAGGATCTGGTCTACGACAGGTCGAGGTGTCGCAGGACGTACCCGTCGGGCACGGTGCCGCTGTCCTGGAAGTAGTGGAGGAAGACGTTGGTGGCTTCGTCCGCGTCGAACACCTCGGCCGGGTGCACGGGGTGGTCGGTGCCGGCGACGTTGACCGTCTCGGTGAGCGGTTCGTCGACGTCGTGCTGGCGGCCGACGACGTAGTGGCGGAGCTCGCCGTCCTCGACGCGTTGGATCTCGACGCTCATCCGCTCGGCGCTGCCGCCGGCCTGGATGTACCGGCTGTTCCAGTCCTCGTCCGAGTAGCCGGGGTCGTCCGGCCAACCTGCCGAGTCGGGCACGTACCAGAGCTGGTAGGCCCAGTCCTCGTCGTTGTCGAGCTGCCCGAGGTTGAAGCGGATCTGCTCGCGGTACGGCCGGAAGGCGTCGGTCAGCCGCATGCTGGAGGCGGAGTTGGTGGTCATGACGAACATCGGTCTCAGGGTACTTTCCGCTCGATCACCTCGGCGATCTTGATGGTCTTGCCGTTCAGGGTCGCGGTGGCGGGGTTCTCCGGGCTGACGGCGTTGTCGAACGCGCGCTGTTCGGCGTTGCGGGTCGCGGTGCCGCTCTTGATCTCGACACCGACGTACGTGCCGTCGGGCTTCTCCGCGAGACCGTCGTACACCCGCCCGTTCGGGACACCGTCCACCTTTGCCTTCACCTTGGTGGTGTCGATCTTCGTGCCGAGCTGCTTCTCGACCTGCTTGATGCCCTCGGCCTCCTTCTGCGCGGCGTCGACGCGGGCTTCGTCGTTGTTCTGGGACCGGTACGTGCCGTCGTTGCTGCGGCCGGGGTGGTCCTCGTTCGGCTCCTTCGCGCGTCGAGCCTTGTCCGCCTCCGACGCGTGGTCGGTGCGGTACGGCGCCTCGCGGTCGTCGGTCATCGCGTGGACACCGAGTTGGGTCGCGCCGGTGGCGGCCATGCCGGCGCCCGCGGCGATGACGCCAGCGCCAGCGATGTTCAGCGGGACGCCACCGATGGCTCCGACGCCGGTGAGGTCGAGCGCTCCGCCGCCGACCTCCATGGCACTACCACCGGCCATCATCGCGAGCCCGCCGAGGAGCTCGAGCGTCTCGTCCGGGTGCTCCACCATCGCGTTGCCGAGCGAGGCAAAGATGTTGCCGGCGACCGCGGCGGCGTCCTGGACGTGCGGCCAGACGACCTCGGCCTCGGCTCCGAGCACGGCGCCGCCGAGGCCGATGGCGGCCTTCGTGGTGTTCCACGCGTCCTCGAACCAGTTGCCGTGCGCCGAGCCCGATCCGGAGCCGCTGCCGGAGATGTCCGCGGCGGTGTGCACGGGGTGCGCGTCGACCGCGGAGGGGGTGATGGCGTCGAACTGCGCGGCGATCGACTGCATCGTCGAGGAGACGTCGTCGTTGTACGACCGGACCTGCATCCGGAGGCCGAGTTCTTCGGTGACGAGCGCCGGGACCTGCTGCCAGTGGTCGACGACGGTCCCGACGGCGCCGAGCAGGTCTCCCGACGCAGCCTGCGTGGCGGCTTCGGCAGCGACTCGACCCGGGGCGGACGCGTGGAACTGCTCGATCTGGGCGACGAGTGCGTCGTGGCGGTGCTGCAGCGCCTCGATGCTGGTGGCCGCGCGCAGGGCGACCCGCTCGAAGTCCTCGCCGGCGGCCTGGATCCGACGTGCCTTCTGCACGGCTGGGTCCATCAGCGGCGTGAGCGCCGGCTGGAGCGCCTCCGAGGTGAACACGGTGGGCAGCCCCGCCCACGCGGCCGAGCCGCTGGTCGCGCTGGTGAGCACGCCGTCGGTCGCTGTCGCGAAGCGGCGGGCAGCGGCGCGGAGGGCGTCGGCGTCGTCGGTGACGTCGACCACGTCGGACGCGCTCAGCGCGCCGGCGAGGACGCTCACCGCGCGAGCCGATCCGCCGCCCTGGCGAGGAGAGTCATCGTTCGAGCCGGTCGGCCGCGCCGGCGAGACCGCTGTCAGCGGTGAGCAGGGCGTGCGCCGCGGTCGTGAGCGACGAGCCGAGGCTCGTCATCCGCGTCCCGACGTCGTCGGCGTTCCCACGGAACCGGTCGGCCAGACGCTGGACGGCGCCGGCGATCGTGGCTGTCGTCAGCGCACCTGAGGCAGCGGCGAGTGCAGCGTCCGCATCCGCGGCGTGCCCGTCACTCGCCGCTCCGTGCGCCTGGAGTTCGCGCACGAGCCCGCTGAGCCCGCTCTCGTCGAGCCGCAGTTCCCCGGCCATGGCACCCCCTCCACAGCCACGATAAGCACGGCTCAGCGCATTGCGGCCCCGACTGTGAAGAGCCTCAGGCGCGGCCGCGGGTGCACGATGGACCGATGAGCGACGACGCTTCCGTCCGACTCCTCGGCGAGCCCTGGGGTGACACCTCACGCCGGGGGCGCCCGTACGCCAAGGACCCGTCCGTGATCCGCTTCGGCGGTCGGTACCTCCTCTACTGCTCGCTCCCGTCCCCGAGCGACGACGAGCCCGAGGGGTGGTCGGTGGGGATCGCGGAGAGCGACGACCTCGTGTCCTGGCGCACGGTCGCCGTCCTGCCGCCGTTCGGCGAGTACGACCGCAGCGGTGCGGCGGCCCCCGGTGCGGTGGTCATCGACGGCCGGGTGCACCTCTTCTTCCAGACCTACGGCCGGGGTCGCGAGGACTCGATCTGCCACGCGGTCAGCGACGACGGCCTGACGTTCACGCCGAATCCGGAGAACCCCGTGTTCCGACCCTCGGGCGACTGGACGTGCGGCCGGGCGATCGACGCGGACCTCGTGGTCGCGGGGGACTGGCTGCTCCTGGCGTGGGTGACGCGGGACCCGACGATGACGACGCAGCTGCTCGGGACCTCGCGGGCGCGTGTCGGCAGTGCCTACGGCCCGGCGGACTGGGAGCAGCTCTCGGTGGAGGGGCCGGCGCTCGCACCCGAGCTGCCGTGGGAGCAGGACTGCATCGAGGCCCCGGCGCTCCGGTGGGACGGTGAGCTGTTCACGATGTTCTACGCGGGCGCCTACAACAACGCGCCGCAGCAGATCGGCTGGGCGACGAGCCCGGACGGCAGGACGTGGACGCGAGGATCCGACGAGCCGCTCGTGCCCGCCGGCCCGGCGGGCAGTTGGAACCACTCGGAGTCGGGCCATCCGGGCTACCTCCGTGACGAGGACGGCCGCGAGTTCCTGTTCTTCCAGGGCAACCCGGACGACGGGCACACGTGGATGATCGCCGCGACGGAGCTCACCGTCGAGAACGGCCGCCCGGTCGTGCAGACAGGCTGACCGCGGGTGCGGCCCGCACGCAGATCCGGGCGACCATCACCCGACGAGCCCGCTCTCGTGCGCGAGCACCACGACGTGCACCCGGTCGCGGAGCTGCAGCTTCGCGAGGATCCGTCCGACGTGCGTCTTCACGGTCTGCTCGGCGATGAACAGCTCGGACGCGATCTCGCCGTTCGACCGCCCCTTCGCGACGAGCAGGAAGACGTCGCGCTCGCGATCGGTCAGCACGTCGAGCACCTCCGTCCGTGGGACGGCCGGAGCGGGGGCGGCGACGAACGCCTCGACGAGGTGGCGGGTGACCCGCGGTGCGAGCAGGGCCTCGCCGCTCGCGACGGTGCGGACTGCGGCGACGAGCTCCTCGGCTGAGGCGTCCTTGAGCAGGAACCCGCTCGCCCCGGCGCGGAGGGCATCGAACACGTAGTCGTCGACGTCGAACGTGGTGAGCATGACGATCCGGACGGGTCGTTCCGTGGGCGCGGCGGTGATCCGTCGGGTCGCCTCGATCCCGTCCAGGTGCGGCATCCGTACGTCCATGAGCACCACGTCGGGCTGCTCACGCAGCACGAGCGCGACCGCCTCGGCGCCGTCCGCCGCCTCGCCCACCACCTCGAGGTCGTCCTGGGCCTGGAGGATCGCCCGCAGTCCCATGCGGAACATCTGTTGGTCGTCGACCACCACCACCCGCGTCACGGCCGCTCCTCGTCGCCTCGCGTCCGCGACGGGGGGACCGCCGTCGCCGCCGCCGCCGTCGACGAGTCGGCGGTCGGCAGGCTCACCGTGACGCGGAACCCGCCGTCCGGTCCGGCGCCGTGCTCGGTCCTGCCCCCCAGTGCCGCGACCCGCTCCCGCATGCCGGCGAGCCCGAAGCCGCCGTCGTCGGGTGGCGGCGCGACGACGGTGCCGACGGGTGGCGCGGAGTTGGTGACCTCGACCCGGAGGGCCGCACCGTGCCTCCCGACCGTCACGACGGTGGTCGCGCCGGGCGCGTGCCGGGCCACGTTGCCGAGCGCCTCCTGCACGACCCGGTAGACCGTGAGCTGCGCGAGCCGATCCGTGTCACCGTCGCGGTCCTCGAGGTGCAGCGTGACCGGGATGCCGGCGGCGCGGGTGCGCTCGACCAGGTCGGGGAGGTCCGTCAGCTGCGGCTGCGGCGCGCGCTCGGCGTCGGCTCCGCCACGGAGGGTCCCGAGCAGCTGCCGCATCTCGCGGAGCGCGGTGCGTGAGGTGCCGGCGATGGCCGCGAACTCGGCACGCGCCTCCGGCGGGAGGTCCTGGACGCGGTACGGGGCCGACTCGGCCTGCATGTGCACGACGGACATGCTGTGCGCGACGACGTCGTGGAGCTCGCGGGCGATGCGGGCTCGCTCCTCGATCGTGCGACGCCGCTCCTGTTCGAGCTCGACGTCCCGCCGCGCCTCGTCGAGCTCGACGCGCACGGCTCGCCGCTGGCCGATCGCGACGGCGGCCCCGGCGAGCAGCAGGGTCGACCCGGCGGACACCACGAACGTGGACGCCCAGACGTCGGCGGGCTCCCAGCGGGACGGAGCCGCCGCGACGAGGGCGAGCGTGAGGACCGTCGCGGCCGTCCAGACCGTCGCGGTGAGCCGCCAGTCGGTGCGGACACCGAGCACGACCACGAGCGCCCCGAGGCCGATGATGGCGGTGACGGGCAGCGGCCACGGCGCGACGCCGCTGCCGATCGTCACCACGCCGAGGGCCGCGACCGCGACGAGGTGCGCGACCGAGGCGGTGCGGGGGAGCACCGGGGCGAGGCCGAGGGACACCGACAGCACCGCGGTGACGAGGAGCGCGAGCGGCACGGGCACGTCGTAGACGACCGCGGTGACGGGGGCCGCGACGGCGAACAGGGTCGCGGCGACCACGACGAGGACGAGGCGGGCGACGACGACCGGCCAGGTGGCCCACTCGCGGCGGGTCGACCACGGGCGGCGGCGGCGTGGCGGGC
>NZ_LDQC01000010.1 GCF_001475545.1 Curtobacterium luteum
GACGGGTGGGCGGACGACGGATGGGCGGACGACGGATGGGCGGCCGACGGATGGGCGGCCGACGGATGGGCGGCCGACAGCTGGACGGACGACGACCGGGCGGACGACGCCGCGGACGGCGGTCCGGTGTGCCCGACGACCGCGCCGTCGACCGACCGCACCACACCCCGGACCACGGTGGCGACGGCGCGACCGGCGCCGTCCTCCACGAGCTCGGCGAGCGCGTCCGGCACGGTGCGGGCGTCGACGTCGAACACCGCGAGGTCCGCTCGGGCGCCGACGGCGAGGTGCCCGACCCGGTCCGGGCCGACGGCGAGCCCCATCGCGTGCGCGCCGCCGAGGGTCGCCGCGGCGAGCAGCCGCTCGTGCAGGTCGTGCCCGCGGTAGCCCTGGGCGCGGGCGATCCGGTGCAGCGCGGTGACGTCCGCCATCAGGTCGAGGGACGGCGACGAGGACAGCGAGTCGGTGCCGATCGCGATCGGGCTGCCCTCGCGCAGGTAGTCGGCGACGGGCGGCGGGTCGAGTCCGATCACGGCGTTCGAGCGGGGACAGAGCGCGACGGCCGTGCCCCGGGCCCGGAGCAGCGCCCGGTCGGCAGCCGTCATGTACACCCCGTGTGCGACGTGGCAGTCCGGCCCGAGCACGCCGAGCCGATCGACGAACGACGTCGCGCTCGCGCCGAAGCCGAGGGCCCGCATCGCACGGAACGAGGGCACGTTCGCGAGGTGCCAGTCCGCTCCGTGCCCGACGCCGACGACACCGTCGAGTCCCGGGACCGGTTCGATCGCGGTCCGCTCGCCCTCGAAGGCCGCTTCGCCGAGGTGCAGGTGCAGGCGGAGTCCGCGTTGCCGGACGATGTCGGGGAGCTCGAGCAGCGGGCCGACGTCGAGCGAGTACGGCGCGTGCGGCGAGAGTCCGGCGCCGGGAGCGGTGGGGATCCGGGCGAGTTCGGCGAGCACCTGGTCACGACCGTGCTCCTGCCACGCGGCGTTCTCCCAGTCCATCACCTCCCAGTAGGCGATGCCGCCGAGCCCGGCGTCCCCGAGGGCGGTCGCCGCCTCGATGTCGGTGACGACGTCCGCGACACTCGTGACCCCGGCCAGGAGCGACGCGCGTGCGCCGTCGGCTGCCTCGGCCCGCCAGTCGTGCGGCTCCGCGTACTCGGTGTTGAACGCGGCCGCCCAGTCCTCGAACCCGTCGTACTGGCCGCGTCCGACACCCGCCATGCCGGTGTACTGCAAGTGTGTGTGCGCGTTGACGAGCCCGGGCAGGAGCGCACCTCGCCAGCGGCGCTCGGTCGACGGCACACCGCTCGCGGCGAGCTGGTCGACGACCCACGACCGGTCGCCGACGTGCAGGATGCGGTCGCCCTGGACGGCGACCGCACCGTCGGCGATGGGCGGCGCGGTCATCGGGACGACGACCCGAGCGGAGTGGACGACCACGCTCACGACGGGTCCCCGAAACGGTGGGTCCGGGCGTCGGGCTCGCGGTCCGCCGGGTGCTCGCCGAGTCGGCCGGGAGGCACGGGTCCGGTCCCGAACGCGGCGAGCGCCGCGCGGGCGGTTGCGTCGTCCACCACGGGGTCGATCGGCACGACCGCGCGGTCGAGCTCGTCCCCGCGTTCCAGGAGCATGCGGACGGCGCCGAGCTGCACGGCGAAGGACAGGTCCATGATCTCGACGGGGTTGCCCTCGGCGGCCGTCACGTTGATGCACCCGCCGCGGTCGAGCACGACGACGTGGTGGCCGTCCGGGAAGGTGAACCGCTCGACGTCGGGGGCCTCGGTCGTGGCGACGGCGCCGGCGGCGAGCGCGGCCTCGACGGCGACCTCCTGCTCCACGCCACCCGCGACCGAGACGACCGCACCCGCCGCCGTCGCACGCAGGACCTCCAGCGAGAGCGTGTCCCGGACCCCGGTGGCGCTGACGACGAGGTCGGCGTCCCGGACGGCGTCGGCGAGCGGGGCGACGACGTGGCCGGCGAAGGCGGCCTGCAGGGCGCGCACCGGGTCGGTCTCGGCGACCACGACGACGAAGCCGAGCGCCCGGAGGACCATCGCGACCCCCTCGCCGACCGGGCCGAACCCGGCGACGACAGCCGTGCCTCCCGGGCGGACCCGGTGCGCGTCGGGTGTGAGCCGGCGCGCGTCGGGTGCGAGCCGGTCGACCAGGTCGAGCGTCGCGAACACCGTCGACTGCCCCGTGCCGTACCGGTTGTCGAAGAAGGTCTTGGTGCGGGCGTCGTTGACGGCGACGACGGGGATGCCCAGGGTGCCGCGCTCCCCCATGGTGCGGAGCGGGCGGAGTCCGCTCGTGGTCTCCTCGGCCGCACCGAGCATCACGGGGAGCAGCTCCGGCCGCTCCTGGTGGAGCAGGCGGATGACGTGTGAGCCGTCGTCGAGGACGATGTGCGGCGCCGTGTCGAGCATCGCGAGGGCGAGTGCCTTCTGCTCGGCGAGCGACACGTCGGCGCGGGCGAACACGGGGAGCCCGGCGGCGCGGAGGACCTCGGCGACCGCGTCGTCGGTCTCGTCGGCGTGGGCGTACACGACGACCTCGGCGCCGGCGTCACGCAGGAGGAGCGCGAGCACCGCGGTCTTCGGTTCGAGCACCATGGCGACGGCGACGCGGGTGCCTCGGAGCAGTCCGCCGTCCCCGAGCTCGCGCGCCACCGCCCGCGACACCGGCATCCAGCGCCTCGCCCACCGCACGCGGGCCTCGGCGGCCGGGTCGGTCTCGGGGTCGCGGCCGGTCGACACGAGGAAGACGTCGTCGGACAGCGCCGGCACGCCGAGGACGCCTGGTCGGACGGGGACGACCGGGCCGAACGCGTCCTCGTCCACCGCGGGGAGGTGTCGGCCGGCGTCGATCACGACGAGAGCGGCGCCGCGGGGTCGGTCGGCCTCGCGTTCGACGGCGGGCGTGGTCTCGTCGGGGTCGCCGAGGCACCAGAGCTGGTCGACGGGTTCCCGGTCACCGGCGGGCCGGGCGCCGAGTCCGGTCAGGAGTGCGGTGAGGGCGGTGACGTCGGCGGGGTCGCCCCCGACGACGCGGAAGCGGCGCGCGGCGACGAGGAGGTTCGTGGCGGCGGCGAACCGGCGGACGGCTGCGGAGGCCCAGGCGGCCCGCGCGGGGTCGGGTCGCTGCGGCATGGGGCCATCGTAGGGCGCGCGGGTCGCACCGGCGTCCGGGTCAGTGCGCGTGCGGCGGCGGCGTGCGTTCCCAGTCGGGCGCGCTGGCGTCCGACGCACCGGACAGCCACGGCGGCGCAGCCACGGCATCGATCCGGCCCGGCACGGAGGCGTCCGTCCGGTCCGGGAGGGCGGCGACCAGCGCCCGGTCCTGCCGACGGTGCCGGACGAGGACGCTCACGAGGACGGCCACCCCGACCGCGGTGACGACCGCGAGTCCCGCGACGTACAGCGTCGTCGAGAGCCCCGCCACCTCGGCCGGCACGTACTGGCCGCGCGCCGCGGAGAGCGGCGTGCCGGTGAACACGAAGGCGAGGAGGGTCGCGATGGTCGAGTTGCTGTCCCACAACCCGTGCAGGAGCGACACCCCGACGTACGCGACGAGGACGCCCCAGGACCAGCGGAGTCGGACCCCTCCGCGCGCCGCACCGAAGAGGACGGCACCGAGGATAGCGGTCCAGAGCACGTGACCGACCGGCGACAGGATCGCCCGGACGACCTCGGTCTGCAGGAGCGACACGAGATCGATGCCGCGCGCGGTGATCGCGGCGTTGAACGCGTACCCGGCGGACTCGAACGCCGCGAAGCCCGCGCCGACCGTGGCGCCGAGGAGCGCACCCTGCCGCGCCGTCTTCGGCCGGACGCGCCAGGCGACGACCACGAGCAGCACGCCCTTGACGAACTCCTCGACGAACCCGACCGCGACGTACAGGAGCGCGTCCTGCCGGAGGTTCGCCTCGAGGAGCGATGCGCCGAGGACGCCGAGGATCCCGCCGACGAAGAACGCCGTGACGAGCTGCATCGTGCTGATCGTGCCCGTGACCCGCTCGATGACGAGGAGCACGACCGTGAACGGGACGAGGAAGCTGCCGAGCAGGATGATCGTCGGCACGAGGTTCGTGTTCTGTGTCACGACCGTGACGACGATCGTGACGACCCACAGCAGGAAGCCGGCCAGGAGGGTCTTCCACCACCAGCCGTGGCGGTGGTGCGGGTGCACCGCGTCGAGTGGGAGGCTCATCGCTCGATGGTGCTCCCTCGGTCCTGCTGCGTGTCGGGGAATGCACGGCGGCCGTCGAGCGTCGTACCCCGCATGGCTGAAGCGACGTTCGACAAGGTGACCATGTTCGGCGCGGACTGGTGCCGCGACTGCCGGCGCTCCAAGGCTCTGCTCGACGGACTCGGGATCGACTACGACTACGTCGACGTCGAGGCCGACCTGACCGCCGCCGACCGCGCCGAGGCGATCAGCGGCCGGAAGAACATCCCCGTCGTGGTGCTCCCGGACGGCAAGCACTTCGTGGAGCCGTCCGACGCCGAACTCCGCGGTGAGCTGGAGGCCTCCGGGCTGGTCTGACCGCCCCCGCTGCGGCTTCCTGGGAGGACGCCGAGCGGGCAGGGAGTTGTCTCTGGGGCTGGTCGTGCACGGTACCCACCGAGCACGTCTTCCCCCACACAAGGAGGCACACCGTGCTCGGTCTCATCGTCAGCCTGATCATCATCGGACTCATCGCCGGCGCGATCGCGCGCCTGGTCATCCCCGGCAAGCAGAACATCGGCATCCTGATGACCATCGTCCTCGGGATCGTCGGGTCGTTCGTCGGCGGCTTCCTCGGCTACCTGATCTTCAACCACGACGGGAACGACGGGTTCTTCCAGCCCGCCGGCATCATCGGGTCGATCATCGGCGCCATCATCGTGCTGTTCATCTACACGCGGTTCGCCGGGCGCGGAGCGCGCACCCGCTGAAGCGGGCAGCAGACGGGAGGCACGGTGCGCGTCCGACGCGCACCGTGCCTCCCGTCTGTTCACGGCCGTCGATCCGAGGCGGCGAGCTGACCCATCTCCGCCACCACGTCGTGCAACCGTGCCGCGAGCTCGGACCGCGACGACACCGCGTAGCGGTGCGTCGCCTCGATCACCGCGGCCATGACGAGGGTCACCGCGGTCCGCGCGGTGTCCTCGTCCACCCGTTCGGCAACGACGTCGGCGACCCGGGCACGGGTGTCCGACACCCACTGGAGCATCGTCGGCACCATCTCCGGGCGGGCCTGCACGAGTCGCTTCATGCGGCGGCGGTCCTCCGGCAGGGTCACCGTCCTCGCGACGAGGTCGCAGCAGTCCGCGACGAGCGATCCCGTCCCCGCGAGGAAGGCCGCACGGGCGTCCTCCGGGACCGTCGACGGCCCGAGCCCGAGTGCGGCGTCACCCTTCGACGGGAAGTAGTTGAAGAACGTGCGGCTCGAGACACCCGCCGCCGCGCAGATCTCCTCGACGGTGACGCCCGCGAGTCCGTGTTCGGTCACGAGCTCGAGCGCGGCGTCGTGGATGGCGCCCCGGGTCTGCTGCTTCTTCCGCTCTCGGAGTCCGCAGGCACTGCCGTGCGGGCCGGAGCCGATCGGGCCGGAGCCGACCGGGCCGGAGCCGTCCGCGGTGGTGCGGACGGCTCCGGTCGGGTCAGGCGTCCGAACGGTCGCGCTGGACACTGATCGACCCGGTGGTCGGTGCCGTGGGAGAGCCCATGGTGTCGGCTGCTCGGACCGCCAGGACCTCGAGGTCGTCCGGGGTGCCGGCCGTGGCGGCCCGCTCACTGTCGGGTTGCTCGCTGTCGGCCTGTTCCTGCAGCGCCGAGCTCTTCCGGAGCGGCGGCGCCTTGAAGAACCAGCTCAGGACGAAGGCGAGCAGGATCACCGCGAAGCCGACCCAGTACACGGTCACGGCCGATGCGTTGAACCCGGTCATGAACGGACGGGTGAGCGCCGGGTCCGCTCCGTTGAGGTACGACGTGTCGCTCGTCTCGGAGCTGCTGCTCGACCCGCTCGAGGACGACTGATCCTCGATGGTGCGCGACAGCTCCGGGGTGAGCTCGTCGACCCAGTACGAGCGCTGGGAAGCGTTCGACCAGTCCACGGTCACGGTGCCGTCCTGGACGGTGGCGTGCGCCTTGTCCGCGACGGCGGCGAGGGCCTGCTGCTCGGCGGCGGGCGTGGCTGCGGCGACCTGCTGGTCGATGACCTGCTGCGCTGCCGCTGCGGGCACGGCGCCGGCCGCGACCTGCTGCTGGACCGCGGCGGTCACCTGCTCGGTCACCGCAGTGTCGGCTGCGCGCTTCGCCTGGGTCGATGCGGAGTCCAGCTGCTGCTGCACGTTCTCCTGGACCGGTCCGACGATCGGGTTCCAGATCTGGTCCATCACGCCCTGGTTCGCCTTCGCCGAGGCGACCGTCGGGTTCAGGGCCGCGTCGAGCGCCGAGGACAGGTTCGACCGGTCCGCCGTGGCGTGCAGGATGTTCGTCGGCATGATCGAGAACAGCACGGAGAGCAGCACGGCCGTGCCGAGCGTGCCACCGATCTGGCGGAAGAACGTCGCCGACGAGGTCGCGACACCCATGTCCCGCGGCTGCACGGAGTTCTGCGACGCGAGGGTGATGCTCTGCATGAGTTGGCCGAGGCCGAGGCCGATGAGGAACATGCCGATCATGAGGAACCAGAGCGGCTTGTCGATCGTCATGAACGTGAGGACGACGTACCCGACGGACACGAGCGCGGTGCCGATGACCGGGAAGATCCGGTAGCGGCCGGTCTTCGCGACGATCTGACCGGATGCGATCGAGGCGATCATGAGCCCGCCGATCATCGGGAGCGTGGCGAATCCTGACTCGGTCGGGGTGAGACCGGTCACGATCTGCAGGTACAGCGGGATGGTCAGCATCGCGCCGAACATCGCGAACCCGACGAGGAAGCCGAGCCCGGTCGCCATCGAGAAGACCCCGGAGCGGAAGAGCTTCAGCGGGATGATCGCGTCGTCCCGCATGAGCGACTCGATCACGAGGAACGCCACGAGCCCGAGCGCACCGATCACGTAGCAGGCGATGGCGGCCGCGGAGCCCCAGCCCCACGTGCGGCCCTGCTCGGCGACGAGCAGCAACGGGACGAGCGTGACGATGACCGAGGTGGCGCCCCACCAGTCGATGCGCGGCTTCGCCTTGGCGTCGCCGAACTTCGGGAGGTGCAGGAACGCGATGACCATGATGAGCGCACCGACGCCGATCGGGACGTTCACGAGGAAGACCCAGCGCCAGCCGGTGATCCAGAGGATCTCGTTCGCGCCGGAGAACAGACCGCCGATGAGCGGGCCGATCACGGAGGAGATGCCGAACACGGCGAGGAAGTACCCCTGGTACTTGGCGCGTTCCCGCGGGGCGAGGATGTCGCCCATGATCGCGAGCGGCAGTGACATGAGCGCACCGGCGCCGATGCCTTGGAAGGCGCGGAACGCCGCGAGCATGATCATCGACGTGGAGAGCGTCGAGAGCAGCGAGCCGAGGATGAACACCGCGATGCCGAAGATGTAGAGCGGCCGGCGGCCGAACACGTCGGAGAGCTTGCCGTAGATCGGCGTCGTGATCGTCGACGCGATGAGGTACGCGGTCGTGACCCAGGCCTGCTGGTCGAGGCCGTGCAGGTCGTCACCGATCGTGCGGATCGCCGTGCCGACGATCGTCTGGTCGAGCGACGACAGGAACATACCGGCCATGAGGCCGTAGATGACGAGGAGGATCTGCCGGTGCGACATGATCGGCTTCGCCGGCGTGGCCGCCGGAGCCGACGGTCGCCCGCGCTGCACCTCGACCGGTGCGGTGGCAGTGGACATCTGGTTCCCTACTCTCAAACTTGCAGACCGCGCAACTTTACATCAGCAGCACGCTTGCTTGCAATGCATGTTTGCAATCGTGCATGTTCGGTGAACGGCTTCTCAGGTAGCGTGGCGGGATGGGGCGGACGAGCTGGACCGAGGTACCGACGGCACTGCGGGCACGGATCGAGTCGGCACTCGGTGGTCCGGTCGTCCAGGCGCGGTCGCAGTCATCGGGATGGTCGCCCGGCAGCGCCGACCGGGTGATCACGGCGGACGGTCGCCGCGCGTTCGTGAAGACCGTCGCCCGGTCCCGCAACGGCGACAGCGCCGACATGCACCGGCGCGAGGCACGGGTGATGGCGGCGATCCCGCCCGAGGTGCAGGCACCGCGACTGATCGCCGCGTTCGACGAGGCGCACGACGGCGACGAGTGGGTCGCGCTGGTGCTCGACGACGTCGACGGCCGGCATCCGGGTGGCGACGGACGCGGACACGACACCGCCGCGGTCCTCGACGCGCTCGACACCCTGCCGCGTGCGACCGGCACGCTCGCCACGCTCCCCCGGATGGCCGACGAGCTCCGCGGCGAGTTCGCCGCGTGGGAGCGCATGCTCGCCGCCGGGCTGGCCGGGGAGGTCCCGGACGACGTCAGGGCAGCAGCGGGCCGGTTCGCTGCAGCGGCGCGCGGGGCGCACCTCCTCGTCGACGGCGACCACCTCGTGCACGCCGACTGCCGGGCCGACAACCTCATGGTGGACGCCGACGGCCTGGTCTGGGTCGTCGACTGGCCCTGGGCGTCCGTCGGGGCGCACTGGCTCGACCCGCTCACGTACCTCCTCGACACCCTGGTCCGTGGTGAGCACGACGACGTCGATCGGCACCTCGCCACGCACCCCGTCTTCGCCGGACTCGACGGGTCGACCGTCGACGCCGTGCTCTCGGCGCTTGCGGGACTGTTCCTCGAGAAGGCCGCGCAGCCGGCGCCGCCGGCGATGCCGACGATCCGCGAGTTCCAGCGGAGCGAGGGCATCGCCGCCGCGCGGTGGGTGCTCCGCCGCTGGGCCGCGACCCCGCGCTGACGCGAGGGGGACGGGGCGTCCAGACTCGGCCGACCACGGCGCGTACCCTCCACGCCATGACCGAAGAGCACGCACACCACCGTCCGGAGGACGACGCCGCGCGCCTCGGGCTCGTCGTCGTCGGTGAAGCCGCCGCCCTGCACTCGGGGGACGACGCGTCACTCGACGCCAGCGAGCAGAACATCCGCGAGACCGTCGACGACCTCGTCGACGAGCCCCTCACCGACCGGCAGGAGGAGGTCGTCGAGCGGCTCGCTGCGGCGGGCGGCACCCTGACCGCGGGACTGAGCGGCGCGCTCGCTGCAACGACCGACCGCAGCGTCGACGACGTCCTCGGTGGTGCCGCGCGGAGCGTCGTGTGGCAGCAGCGGTTGTCGCAGGAGCGTGAGGACGCCGGCCGGCAGCAGCCCGAGCACCAGGACGACGACGGGCGCGGCGAGGGCTGACCCCCACCGCGCCCGCTCGCCGGACGGCCGCGGCTAGTCGGCGTCCACCGACTCCTGCTCGCGGGCGACGGCGCGTGCGGCGGCCTGACCGGTCGTCGTGCTCTTCACGATGTCGCTCAGCGTGAAGCCGGCCGTCGTCCCGAGGAGGGCGTCGACCTCGCTGAACTGGCTCACCACGCTCTTCGAGAGCGACCCGGCACCGTCCGACGACACGACCGTCAGCTTGTCGATGTTGCCCATGGGTGCGGCGAGCTCGCGTGCGATGCTCGGGAGCGTCTCGATCGCCTTGACGCGGAGCACGGCCTCGGAGTGCTGTGCGAGCGCATCGGCCTGCGCCTTGGTGGCGTCGGCCTCGGCCTGACCCTTGGCGCGGATCGCGTCGGCCGCTGCCTCTCCCTCGGCGCGCGAGGCGTCGGCGGCGAGCTTGCGGGCCTCGGCCTCGGCCTGGGCCTCCGCGGCGACGGCCTCGGCGGAGATGCGTCGGGCCTCGGCCTGCGCGCGGGCCGTCTCGACCTGGGCGCCGGCAGCGGCTTCGGCCTCGAGCCGGGTCTTGCGGGCATTCGCCTCGGCCACGGCGGTCACCTCGGACTCGAGCTCGGCGCGGCGGAGTTCGGCTCGCTTCTGCGCCGTCAGCTGCTCCTGCTCCACGACGCCCTGGGCGGCGCGGGCGTGGGCCAGCGGTCCGGCCGCAGCGGCCTCGGCCGAGGCCCGGTCGGAGTCGAGCTGGAGCGCGGCTCGGCGGATCGCGAGCGCGTTCTCGGCCTCGGCGATGGCCTGGTCCGCGCGGGCACGGGCCTCACGGGCTTCGCGGTCGGCCTGCGCTTCGGCGTTCTCGGCCTCGAGCCGGACACGAGCGCGCTCCGCACGGCCGAGGTCGCTGATGTACTCGTTGCGGTCCGAGATGCCCTTGATCTCGAACGAGTCGACGTCGAGCCCCTGGCTGTGCAGGGCGTCCTTCGCGACGTCGAGGACCGCCACCGTGAGCTGGTCGCGGTTGCGGATGATCGTCGACACGTCGGTCGCGCCGATCGAGGCGCGGAGCGAACCCGACAGGACCTCGCGCGCGAAGTCGTCGATCTTCTTCTCCTGGCCGAGGAAGCGCTGCGCCGCCGCCCGGATGGAGGCGTCCGCCTCGCCCACCTTGACGAGCGCCACCGCCTCGACGTCGATCGTGACGCCGCGGGAGTCCTGCGCGTTGACGTTGATGTCGATCGCCCGCGAACTCAGCGACAGCTTCGCGACCCGTTCGAAGAACGGGCGGACGAGCACGCCGGCCCCGAGCACGACCTTGATGCCGGACTCGACGGTCTCGGTGCCGTCGGCGTTCTTCACCTTGCGAGACCGCTTGCCGGTGATGATGAGCGCCTCGTCCGCACCGGCGTTGCGGTAGACGAGCTTGGCGTAGACGAGCACGATCACCGCGAGGACGACCACGCCCACGATGACCAGCGGGACGGCGCCGAGTGCGAACAGGACTTCCATGTCTCCCCCTCACGGAAGCCGCCGCTCGGCGGGTGCCGAACCGGGATTCCGCATGTGTTGTTCTGTGCGTTCCACCCTACCGGGCCGTACCGACGGCGGGAGGCGCGGTGCAGGGCGGACCTGCACCGCGCCTCCCGGCCGGCGTCGTGTCAGCGCACCGACGTCACGAACCGCCCGGGCCGTCCCCCGTGCTCGACCCGGTGCGCACCTGCGTGACCGCTTCCGTCGGGTTCATCCCCCGCTTCTTCATCGCGCGTGCACGCTCGCCGGCCGAGCGGAGCCGCGGGTTCACGTACTCGTCGATGCCGAAGTTGATGAGCGACAGTGCGACGCCGAGCAGCGCGATGCAGAGACCCGCCGGGACGTACCACCACCAGTAGTCCGGGAACGCGTTGTTCTGCTGCGCCCAGAACAGGATCGTGCCCCAGTTGAGGTTCGACACCGGGATGACCCCGATGAACGCGAGGGTGGTCAGCCCGAGGACGGCCGCGGTCATCGTGCCGACGAAGCTGGACGCGATGATCGCCATGAGGTTCGGCAGCATCTCGACGAGGATGATGCGGTGCAGCGGCTCGCCGTTCGCCCGTGCAGCCTGGATGAAGTCACGGTTGCGGAGCGACATCGTCTGCGCACGGAGCACCCGGGCACCCCACGCCCACCCGGTGAACCCGAGCACCGCGGCCACCACCCAGAGCGGCGGGTCCTGGAACTGCGACGCGACGATGATCATCAGCGGCAGGCCGGGGATGACGAGGAACACGTTGGACAGCGCCGACAGCGACTCGCTCTTCCACCCGCGGAGGTACCCCGCGGTGACGCCGACCGCGATCGCCACGACCGTCGCCATGATCGTCGCGAGGAACCCGACGACGAGCACGCCGCGGGTGCCGTAGACGAGCTGGCTGAAGACGTCCTGGCCGATGTGCGTCGTCCCGAGCAGGTGCTGGAACGACGGGGGCTGGAGCGTCGCGTCGAGGTTCTGGGCGTTCGGGTCGGCCGGCGCGATGAGCGGGGCGAACACCGCGACGATCGCGAACACCCCGAGGATGACGAGGCCAGTGGCCGACTTCGGGTTGCTGAACATCGCCATGGAGGCACGGAGCTGCGACCAGAAGGTGCGGTCGGCTCCGCGTGCGGCGCGTCCGGACGGCTCGTCGGTGACCACCGCTGCGGTCTCCGGTGCCCCGGCTCCGACCGGGTTGATCAGGATCGGCGTCTTCTCGGTGGTCATGGTCAGGACTCCGTCTGGCGGGTGCGGGGATCGAGGACGGCGTACGCGACGTCGGCGATGACGTTCGCGACGAGGACGGCGAGCACCAGCACGAGGAAGATCCCCTGCATGAGTGCGTAGTCCTTGGCGTTCGTGGCGTTCAGCAGCAGCAGTCCGATGCCCGGGTAGGAGAACACCATCTCCATGACGAGTGTGCCGCCGACGATGAAGCCGATCGCGAGCGCGAAGCTCTGGATCTGCGGGAGCACGGCGTTCCGCGCGGCGTACTTCCAGAGGACGCGACGGTTCGGCATGCCCTTCGCCTGAGCGACGGTGATGTAGTCCTCGTCGAGGACGGTCAGCATCATGTTGCGCATCCCGAGGACCCAGCCGCCGAGGGAGACGATGACGATCGTGACGACGGGCAGGACCGCGTGCGACACCACCTCGCTGGTGAACGCGCCGTTCCAGCCGGGCTCCACGCCGATCTCGTAGGCGTGCCCGGCGGGGAACCACCCGAGCGCGGTGGAGAACACCGCGATGAAGATCAGCCCGAGCCAGAAGTACGGCACGGTCCCGAGGAACGTCGTCACCGGGACGAGCGCATCGAGTCGCGACCCGCGACGCCAACCGATGACCGCGCCGACGGCGGTGCCGGTGAGGAACGAGATGATCGTCGCGACGCCGACCAGGCCGAGGGTCCACGGCAGCGCGGATGCGATGGCCTCGCCGACGGGAGCGAGCCCGGTCGAGATCGAGATGCCGAGGTTGCCGTGCAGGAGCATGTCCCAGTAGTTCACGTACTGCTGCCAGAGCGGCACGGTCTTGTCGAGGCCGAACAGCGCACGGAGCGCCTTCTCGGCATCCGGGGTGATCTGGCCCTGGCTCCTGGCCATGAACGCCTGCACCGCGTCGCCCTTGAGCATGCGCGGCAGGAAGAAGTTCAGCGTGATCGCCGCCCACAGCGTGAAGAGGTAGAAGAGCACGCGGCCGCCGATGAACCGCCACGGGACGCGACGGCCCTGCCCGTCGGCCGCCGCCGCGGTGGTGCCGACGAGCGTCGGGTCGACGGGGGCCGAACCGGTCGGTTCGTGGATCGTGGCGCTCATCGCGCACCTCCTGCCTGCTGCTCCGCGAGCCTGCGGAAGTGGAGTTCGGGGTCCGGGGAAGCGGCGCGCAACTCGCGCGTGTAGGGGTCCTGCGGGTTCAGGATCACGTCGTCGGCGGGGCCCTGCTCGACGACCCGGCCCTGGTTGAGCACCATGATCTCGTCGCTGAAGTGCCGCGCGGTCGCCAGGTCGTGCGTGATGTAGAGCACACCGAGGCCCTCCTCGCGCTGCAGCTCCGCGAGCAGGCCGAGCACGCCGAGCCGGATGGACACGTCGAGCATCGACACGGGTTCGTCGGCGACGAGGAGCGACGGCCGGGACGCCAGCGCCCGAGCGATCGCGACGCGTTGCCGCTGGCCGCCGGAGAGCTCGTGCGGACGACGGTCGATCACGGCGTCCGCGTCGAGCCGGACCCGCTCGAGGAGCCGCCGGACCTCGGCGTCGACCTCGCGCGACGGGACGACGTGGTCGAGGCGGAGCGGGCGCTCCACGTGGTGTCGGATCGAGTGGTACGGGTTCAGCGAGGCGAACGGGTCCTGGAACACCATCCGCAGCTGCTGCCGGTACTTCCGGAGGCCCTTCCCGAACGTCGGGACGGGCTGACCGTCGAGGAGCACGGTGCCGCTCGTCGGCCGTTCGAGCTGGGTCAGGATCTTGGCGATCGTGGACTTGCCGCTGCCGGACTGCCCGACGAGGCCGAGCGTCTGCCCGGACGACAGCGTGAAGCTGACCGCGTCGAGCGCCCGGAGCTGGCCGGACCCGCGGACGGTGTAGGTCTTCGTGACGGAGCGGAACTCGAGGGTCGTCATCGCGCGACCACCCCTTTCTCACCGGTGAGGCGCGGGAACGACGCGAGGAGTCGCTGGGTGTAGGGGTGCTGCGGGTCGTTCCAGATGCGTTCGGCGGTCGCCAGCTCGACGATCTCGCCCTCGCGCATGATCGCGATGCGGTCGCTGATCTCGAGCAGCAGCGGCAGGTCGTGGGTGATGAAGACGACCGAGAAGCCGAACTCGTGCCGCAGCTGGGAGATCTGCTTGAGGATCTCGCGCTGCACGAGCACGTCGAGCGCGGTCGTCGGTTCGTCCATGACCATGAGCTGCGGTCGGAGTGCGAGGGCCATCGCGATCATCACGCGCTGGCGCATGCCGCCGGACAGCTCGTGCGGGTAGGAGCGCCGTCGGGCTCCCCCGACCTTGACGATCTCGAGCAGCTCGACCACGGCGCGCCGACGCTCGGCCCGGCTGAGGTCCGGTCGGTGCACCTCGAAGACGTCCTCGAGCTGCGAGCCGATCGTCGCGACCGGGTTCAGGGCGTTCATCGCGCCCTGGAACACCATCGAGACCTTGTCCCAGCGGAACCGACGCATCGCTTCCGCATCGAGGGCGTTGAGGTCGACGTCGGTGCCGTCCGCGTCGTGGAACGTGACGGAGCCGCTCGTGATGACGGCCGGGGGTCGGAGGAGTCGCTGGACGCCGTACGCCAGCGTGGTCTTGCCGCAGCCGCTCTCGCCGGCGAGCCCGACGATCTCGCCGCGGCCGATCTCGAGGTCGACGTTCTTGACGGCCCGGACGGGTGGGTCCACGTCGTACACGACGGAGAAGTCGCGCACGGACAGGAGTGTTCCTGACATGTGCTTGTCGCTTTCGTGTTCGCCGGAGGTGGAGGCGAGCGCCCGCCGTGGCGGCGCCGCGCTCACCGGAGGCGGGACGGCGCCGCTGCCTCGGCGCCGCCCCGGGTTCCGGATGGACTACTGCTTGACCGGCTTCAGGTTCATGAGCACCTGCACGGCCTGCGGCGTCGTCGGGTCGGCCGTCGCGTACGGGTCGTCCTCGCTCGGCCAGCCCGTGAACTCGCGGGTGTTGTACTCACCGAGCTGCGGGTGCGTCCCGATCGGGATGGCCGGCACCTCGTCGACGAAGATCGTCTGGATCTGGTCGAGCAGCTTCGTGCGCGTCGCGTCGTCGCTGGCGTTCGCGTACTCCTTGAGGAGCTTCGTCGCCTCCGGGTTGTCGTAGCGCCCGAAGTTGTCGGCGACCTGGCCGTTGTTCTCCTGCTCCAGGTACGAGCCGTTCATCGTGTCGTCGTAGATGTGCCACGGGTTCGACCCGGACCCGGTCCAGTGCAGCGCGGCGTCGAAGTTGCCGGTCGCGATGTTCGAGGTCCACGTGTCGGCGTCCGGGGTCGAGACCTTGACGTCGGCGCCGAGGGTCTTCTTCACCTGGGTCGCGATGAGCTGGATGCCGGTGACGTAGTCGTTCCAGCCCTGCGGGTTCTGCAGCGTGAAGGACACCGCCTTGCCGGACGGGTCCATCAGCGCGCCGCTCTTCCAGGTGTAGCCCGCGTCGGTCAGCACCTTCTTGGCGCCGTCGACGTCGATCGAGAACTCCTTGTCCTTGTACTGGTCGGCGATGTACTGGTCACCGGTCGGCTGCGGGATGCCCGTGACGTTCTTGAGCTCGGGGCCGGCGTTGCTGCGGGCCTTCTCGGCGTGTGCCTTGCGGTCGACGACCATGTTGACGGCCTTGCGGAAGGCCACGTTGTCGAACGGCGCCTTCGTGGTGTTGACGGTGATCATGTCCGGGCTGAGGATGTTCGCGCCCCAGAAGACGTTGTGCTTCGGGTCCTTGTCGACGTAGTTCTTCTGGAAGTCCGTGATGAAGATCTGCGCCCAGTCGGTCTCCCCGTTCTGCAGGCCACGGAGCAGGCCGGTGTTGTCGTTGTACTCGAGGTACTTGAGCTGCGCGACCGGGACCTTGCCGCCCCAGTAGTCGGAGCGTGCCTTGAGCACGACACCCTGCGACGAGAACGTCGAGATCGTGTACGGGCCGGTGCCGACGGCGTCCTTCACGGCGTCCTTCGTCGGGTCCTTGATGTCCTTCCACACGTGCTCGGGAACGATGCTCACCTGGAGGACGTCACCCTGCTTGACGAACTTCGACTCGCTGAACTTCAGGACGACGTTCCCACCGTCCTTCGCGACGCTCGTGAGCTTCATGCCGGCGAGGTCGAGCGCGGGGTTGTCCTTGATGAGGTTGTACGTGTAGACGACGTCGTCGGCGGTGAAGGGCTTGCCGTCACTCCACTTCACGCCGGACCTCGGGGTGACCGTGAGCTCCGTGTAGGTCTTGTTCCACTCGACCTTCGAGGCGAGCCAAGGCGTGGTCTCGTTCTTCCCGACCGGGTTCACCATGGCGAGCGGTTCGAAGATCATCCGGTCGTACCCGAGGGACATGCCCGAGCCGGTGCTGATGAAGGGGTTGTTGATCTGCGTGGCGAGGACGGCTGAGCCGTCCGGCTTCGCGATCGTCAACGACGAGCCGGCCGAGCCACCGGACCCGCCGCCCTGTCCGTTGCTCGCACAGCCGGTGAGCGCCAGGGCGCCGAGCGCCACGACGGCCGTGGCCGTGATCAGGTGTTTGGTCAGCTTCATTGCTTCTTCCTCCGGGAACGACGTTGTTTCCGTGGCCTGGCCTCCAGGCGACTGCGGCCGAACCTAACCTGCTTACTGACCAGAAAGCAAGTAACGATTCGCGACGGTGTTACGCTCCCGTCCCAGGCACCGAGCGAGAGAGTGGCGCCATGACGACAGCTGCGAACAGCACCGGCGTGCGCCCCGGGACCGAGCAGAAGCGGCGCGACATCCTGCGCGCGGCAGCGGAGACGTTCGGGGCGAAGGGGTCGACGAACGGCACGCTCGCGGACATCGCCGAGCAGGTGGGCATGACCCACGCCGGCGTCCTGCACCACTTCGGCTCGAAGCAGAACCTGCTGCTCGAGGTGCTCCGGTTCCGCGACCGGGACGACGTCGCGCACCTCGACGACCAGCAGATGCCGACCGGCCCGGAGCTGTTCGCGCACCTCGTCGGGACAGCGCTGCGGAACCGCGAGCGCCCGGGGATCGTGCAGGTCTTCACGGTCCTGTCGGCGGAGTCGGTGACGGACGGCCACCCGGCGCGCGAGTACTTCGAGCACCGGTACCGCACGCTGCGGGCCGACGTCGAGGGCGCATTCCGCGCACTCTGCACGGACGAGGGCGTGGAGGACCCGGTGGCGGTGGACCACGCCGCGGCGGCGATCCTCGCCGTCATGGACGGCCTGCAGCTGCAGTGGCTCCTGGAACCGGAGGCGGTGGACCTCGCGGCGGCGAGCGAGTTCGCCATCCAGGCGATCGTCAACGAGGTGCTGCGGCCCGGCCCGACGGTCGCCTCCCACACGGCGCCCTGACGGGCTGACACCTGACGGACGGGAGGCACGGTGCGAGCCCGCACCGACCTCCCTCGCAGGCTCGGTCGGCGCGCCCCGCGCAACGCTTCGCATTGCCGCTGAGCGGGGCGCGCCCGTCCGTCAGGTCGTCGCTGCTAGCGCGCGTCGACGGTCGCGCGCCACCAGTCGTCGAACGGCGTCGCCGGGACGGCGCGCTTGTGCGCTGTCGCGGCGTACCGCGACTCGATCGCCTCGGCGACCTCGTCCGGGACGTCGTGCCCCTGCAGGTACGCGTCGATCTCGGCGTAGGTGAGCCCGAGGTTCGCCTCGTCGGTCTGCCCCGGGAGGTCGTCGAGCAGGTCCGCGGTCGGTGCCTTCTCGTAGAGTCGGGCCGGCGCTCCGAGGAACTCGAGGAGCTGACGCCCCTGGCTCTTCGTCAGACCGGTCAGCGGGGTGAGGTCGACGCCGCCGTCGCCGTACTTCGTGAAGAACCCGGTCACGGCCTCGGCCGCGTGGTCGGTCCCGACGACGAGCAGGCCGCGCTGTCCGGCGACGGCGTACTGGGCGACCATGCGCATCCGGGCCTTCACGTTGCCCTTCACGAAGTCGCTCAGCTCGACACCGGAGGCAAGTGTGTCCTGGACGACCCCGTCGACGCCGTGCTCGATGTTCACCGTGATCCCGGGATCGGCATCGATGAACTGCAGGGCGAGCTGGGCGTCCTCTTCGTCGGCCTGCACGCGGTACGGCATGCGCACCGTGGTGAAGGACGCGTCGTGGCCGTCGGACCGGAGGGACTCGACGGCGAGCTGCGTGAGCTTGCCGGCGAGGGTGGAGTCCTGTCCGCCACTGATCGCGAGGAGGTAGCCCTTCGCACCGGTGGTCAGCAGGTAGTCGCGCAGGAACCCGACCCGACGGTCGATCTCCTGCTGCGGGTCGATGGTCGGCTGGACGTCGAGGTCCGCCGCGATCTGGGCTTGGAGTTCACGCACGCAGCCAGTATCCCCCCGTGGACGCCTCAGCGGACAGGTGTCGCTCGGTCCGGGTGGATGGTGTTGTCGTGGTCGGCGCCGATCGCGCACGTGCAGACGACCGAGAGGGTCTCGGACGGCGCGTGGGTCAGCCGGAAGCGCTCGACGTGGGGCGGCCCGACGTGTCGGTCGAGCGGGTGGGTGTCGTGGTCGTGCACGGTGCTCCTCATCGGTGGGACGGCGTCGCGCGAGACGGAGACGCGCGGGGCCGTCCCACCGATGAGGAG
>NZ_LDQC01000100.1 GCF_001475545.1 Curtobacterium luteum
CGGGCTTCGAAGCCCGACCGTCGACACAGCAGCACCCGACAGCACCATCCGAAGCACCATCTCAACGACGAGAAAGTAGAGAGTCATGCGCACTGCCATCCGCGCACTGGCCATCACCGCGGCCGCGGCACTCACCGTGACCGGCCTCGCGGCCTGCTCCTCCGGAGGCTCCGGTTCGTCCGGCGACTCCAAGACGCTCACGTACTGGGCGTCGAACCAGGGGACGTCCCTCCAGAACGACAAGGAGGTGCTCACCCCGGTCCTCGAGAAGTTCACCAAGGAGACCGGGATCAAGGTCAACCTCCAGGTCATCGGCTGGAACGACCTGCAGAACAAGATCCAGACCGCCGTCACCTCTGGCCAGGGTCCGGACGTGGTCAACATCGGCAACACCTGGGCGACCTCGCTCCAGGCCACCGGCGCCTTCCAGGAGTTCGGTGACTCGGAGATGAAGGCGATCGGCGGTGCCGACAAGTTCGGCAAGGTCGCGCTCTCCACCGGTGGTGCGCCGGGCAAGACCGTCACGAGCGTCCCGCTCTACGGCCTCGCGTACGGCCTGTACTACAACAAGCAGATGTTCAAGGACGCCGGCCTCGAGGCGCCGACGACGTGGGAGGACCTCGTCACCGACGCCAAGAAGCTCACCACGGGCGGCAAGTACGGCTTCACCATCGCCGGCGGTTCGTACACCGAGAACTCGCACTTCGCGTTCATCAACTCGGCGCAGAACGGCGGCGAGTGGTTCGACAAGGACGGCAAGCCGACCTTCACGCAGAAGGCGAACGTCGACGGCATCAAGCGCTACCTCGACCTGATGCAGTCCGACAAGGTCGTCAACACCTCGAACGCACAGTACGACAACGGCACGCAGGCGGTGTCGGACTTCGCGAACAAGAAGGCCGCGATGATGCTGACGCAGAACAACGCGAACAGCACGATCACGTCGAACGGCATGTCGAAGGACGACTTCGGCGTGGTGCCCTTCCCGGCACCGCAGGGCGAGAAGGACATCGCGTCGTTCCCGGCCGGCATCAACCTGTCCATCTTCAAGAACACGAAGAACAAGGACGGCGCCCTGAAGTTCGTCAAGTACATGACGAGCGCGGACACGCAGGCGACGCTCGACGAGCCGTACTCGGCCCTGCCGGTGCTCGCCTCCGCTGCTGACTCGGTCACCGACGAGCAGACGAAGACGTTCCTCGACATCTACAACAACAAGGCGAAGCCGCTCCCGCTGGTGCCCGCCGAGGACCAGTTCGAGTCGACGGTCGGCAAGGCGATGAACGACATGTTCGCCAAGATCGCGACCGGCGGCACGGTGTCCGACAGCGACATCAAGACCGCGCTCCAGACCGCCCAGGACCAGGTGTCCCAGGCCGCCGGTTGATCCGCCTGGAGGCCCGGGTCGCGTCCGTCAGGACGCGCCCCGGGCCCCCGTCCCTCGCGTCCATTGCGTGACGCGAGCGCACGCGCCTCCCACCCCGGTCACGTGCCGGGGGTGAGCCGATCGGCTCACGCACGCCGCGCCTCCCGGCCGCTGCCCCGACACGCGCGGCGCACCCGATCCTCCACCTCGCCGAAAGGCCCCGCATGTCCACCTCGGTCCTGCCTGAATCCGAGCGAATCGACCTGACCCACACGAAGGCGCCGACGCTGTCGGGGCCCCAGCCGGGTCGGAAGCCCAAGCGCCACTGGCTGCCGTACGCCCTCGTGGCCCCGGCGATCCTCTTCGAGCTGCTCATCCACATCGTGCCGATGCTCGTCGGCATCTGGATCTCGTTCATCCAGCTCACCAAGTACTTCATCGCCAACTGGGGCGCTGCGCCCTTCGCCGGGTTCCGCAACTACTCGGTCGTCGTCGACTTCGACCAGGCGATCGGCAAGGGCGTCCTCAACTCGTTCCTCATCACGTGCGGGTTCACCGTCCTCGTGGTCGGGCTCTCGTGGACGTTCGGCATGGCCGCCGCGGTCGCGCTGCAGAAGCCCTTCAGGGGTCGCGGCCTCTTCCGCACGCTCTTCCTCGTGCCGTACGCGCTGCCGATGTACGCCGGCATCATCACGTGGAAGTTCATGTTCCAGCGTGACTCCGGCGCGATCAACCACATCCTGGTCGACCAGCTCGGGCTGTTCGGCGGACAGGGGCCGTTCTGGCTGATCGGGTCGAACGCCTTCGTCTCGGTGGTCGTCGTGGCGATCTGGAAGACCTGGCCGTTCGCGTTCCTCATGCTGATGGCCGGCCTGCAGTCGGTACCGAACGACGTGTACGAGGCCGCCTCGGTCGACGGCGCGAAGCCGTTCCGCCAGTGGCGCTCGATCACGCTGCCGATGGTCCGCCCGGTCAACGTGACGCTCGTGCTCGTGATGTTCCTCTGGACGTTCAACGACTTCAACACGCCGTTCGTCCTGTTCGGCTCGACCGCACAGCCCCCGGCCGCGGACCTGCTGAGCTTCCACATCTACAACGCGTCGTTCATCACCTGGAACTTCGGCTCCGGTGCCGCGATGAGCGTCCTGCTCCTCATCTTCCTGCTCATCGTCACGGGCATCTACCTCGCCGTGACCAACCGGAGGTCCGTCCGTGCGTGAGACAGTCGGCGCAAAGTCCTTCAAGATCGTCACCCTGGTCCTGCTGACCCTGTTCACGGTCGTCCCGCTCTACGTCATGATCACGACGGCGATCAAGCCGCTCGGTGACGTGCAGAACGACTTCACGTGGATCCCGACGAACATCACCTTCCAGCCGTTCATCGACATGTGGTCGACGGTGCCGCTGGGGCAGTACTTCATCAACTCGCTCGTGGTCTGCACGGTCGCGACGGTGTTCTCGCTGATCATCGCCACGTTCGCGGCGTACGGGGTCTCGCGCTGGAACTTCCGGGGCAAGAGCACCTTCACCACCGCGGTGCTCTCGACCCAGATGTTCCCGGGCGTGCTGTTCCTGCTGCCGCTGTTCCTGATCTTCACGAACCTCGGGAACGCGCTCGGCATCCAGCTCGTCGGGTCGTGGCTCGGCCTGATCATCACCTACCTGACGTTCACGCTGCCGTTCTCGATCTGGATGCTCGCGGGCTACTTCGAGACCATCCCGCGGGAGCTCGACGAGGCCGCGATGGTCGACGGCTCCGGACCGATGGGTGCGCTCTTCCGGGTGATCCTGCCGTCGGCCCGACCGGGGCTCGTGGCGGTCGGGATCTACTCGTTCATGACCGCCTGGGGTGAGGTCCTCTTCGCCTCGGTCATGACGAACGGCAACGGCTCGACGCTCGCGGTCGGCCTGCAGCAGTACTCGACGCAGACGAACGTGTACTGGAACCAGATCATGGCGGCGTCGCTCGTCGTGTCGATCCCGGTCGTGGTCGCGTTCCTCATCGTGCAGCGGCAGTTCGTGGCCGGCCTGACCGCGGGCGCGGTGAAGTAGCCGCCACCATCCTCGGGAGGCGCGGTGCGGGCCCGACCCGGACCGCGCCTCCCGTCCGTGCGCTGTCGCTGTCGCTGTCTGCTCGCGCTGCGCCACCGGCGCTGCCCGAGACTCGGCCCCGCGGACACGTTCGCGGCCCGTCGACCACGAAAGTGTCCGCCGAGCCGAGACTCGTCCGACGCCCGTCGCCACCACTCGAACCCCGACAGGATGGTCCCATGAGCGAACCCCGCGGACGGCAGCTGCTGCCGGGCCAGACCAGCCGCGTGCACGTTTACGACGTCGAGTCGCGGACGAGCCGGCTCGTGTTCGCGTCGTCGACGGTGCTCGTCGAGGCGCCGAACGTCCTCGACGACGGCACGCTCGTGCTGAACGGGAACGGCGACCTCTGGCTGCTGCGACTCCCGGAGCCGGGCACCGTGCTCGACGAGACGGCGCTCGTGCCGGTGCCGATGCCCGGGGTCGAGGAGATCAACAACGACCACGTGCTCGACCCCTCCGACGGCTCGGTCGTGGTCAGCGCACGGAACGGGGAGCTCTACCGGGTGCCCCTGCCCGACGGCGGTTCCGCGGAGCAGCTGACCGACACGACGTCCGCGCTCCCGACCACGCGGAAGTTCTACCTGCACGGGATCGCACCGGACGGGAGTGCCCTCGCGGCCATCGTCGGCGAGCTCAGCCCCGAGGGCGTCTGGACGACCGACGTCGCCAGCGTCGACCCGACCACCGGCGAGCCGACCTTCCGGACGCGCGACGGGTTCCCCGACGACGGGTGCACGATCACGCCCGGTGGCACCTGGCTGTTCAACACCGAACGCTTCACCCCCGGCACCGCGCAGCTCGCGAGCCTCTGGCCCGGGCAGGACGAACCGGTGCGGATCACGAACGACGACCGGGTGAACTGGTTCCCGCACCTGTCTCCGGACGGTTCGCACCTGCTGTACCTCTCGTACGAGCCCGGTGTGCAGGGGCACCCCGCCGACCACCGTGTGGAGTTGCGGCTGCTGCCGGGCGTCCTCGCACGGGGTGCGCGGATCGCCGTGCTGCCGGAGACGCTCGTCACGCTCGACGGCGGGCAGGGGACCGTGAACGTGCCGCCGTGGTCGCCGGACTCGCAGTGGTTCGCGTACTGCGACTACCCGGTGGGCGGGTAGCGCGGTTCCGGGCCTCGTGCGGGCGCGGCCGGGTCTCGTGCTGACGGACGAGTCTCGTGGTCACGACCACGAGACTCGTCGCCTGACACGAGACTCGCCCGCCCCGTCGCCCGCCCACGCGGCGGCCCCGCCGCTACACCTCGCGGACCTGGCCCTGCTTGATGTGCAGCCGGCGTTCCGCGCGGCGGGCCACCCACGAGTCGTGCGTCACGATGACCACGGTCAGCCCGCGCTCCTTCCACTGCCGCTCGATGATGCCCATGATCTCGTCGCGCGTCCCCTCGTCGAGGGCGCCGGTCGGCTCGTCCGCCAGCAGTACCGACGGGTTCTTCACGAGTGCACGAGCGATCGCGACGCGCTGCTGCTGCCCACCGGACAGCTCGGCCGGCAGGTGGTCGAGCCGCTCGCCGAGTCCGACCTCGCGCAGGGCAGCGGTCGCTCGCTCGCGGATCTCGGTCTTCGACCGGTTCGCGAGGGACCCGGCGAACGCCGTCTCGACGTTCTCCAGCGCCGTCAACGTCGGGATGAGGTTGAAGCTCTGGAACACGAAGCCGATCTCGGTCGCCCGCAGGTCGGTCAACGCGCCGTCCCCGAGCTTCGCCACGTCGTGGTCGCCCAACATGACGCTCCCGGCGCTCGGTCGGTCGAGCGCGCCGAGCATCTGCAGGAGCGTCGACTTGCCGCCGCCGGTCGGCCCCTGGATCGCCACGAGCTGTCCCTGCGGGATGGTCAGGTCGACGTTCGCCAGTGCGGTGACGGTCCGCTTCTTCTGCTCGTAGGTCTTGTTCACCTTCTGCAGGCGGTACATCGGACGGGAGGCACGGCTCGCCTCCGCCGCGGACGCTGCGGTCGCTGGTGTGGTCACGGTGGCTCCTGTCGTGTCGGTGGTGGTGCGCGGGGACGTCGGTGCCGCGTCCGCTGTCGGGACGGAGGACACGGGGTCCGCGCCGGTGCGCGGGGCGGGCATCAGGCCACGCTCCGCAGGGCCTCGGCCGGGCGGAGGCGGCTCGCGCGCCAGCCGCCGAGCGCTCCGGCGATCAGTCCGCCGAGGATCGCGAGGCCGATGGCGAGCAGGATGACCTCGACGGTCACGGGGGCGTGCAGCACGACGTCCGTCGTGCTGGCGGTCGACGCGCCGCCGCCACCGAAGCCTCTGGCAGGGGCGCCGCCCGTCGTCCCGCTCCCGGCTGCTCCGGTCGCTGCGCCTCCGGGCATGCCTCCGCCCCCGCCGCCGCCCGCGCCTCCACGGGTCGTCGAGGACGCGCTCGCCGAGATGGTGGGCGCGATGACGTTGATGACGAGGATGCCGACGAGCCCCACCGCCGCACCGATCACGCCGCCGATGAGGCCCTGCACGAGCGACTCGCCGGCGACCTGCCGGGTGATCCGGCCGTTCGACCAGCCGATGGCCTTGAGGGTGCCGAACTCGCGGGTGCGCCGCGTGACGCCGGAGATCGTGAAGAGGATCGCGATGAGGAAGGCCGCGGCGAGGACGACGACCGACAGCCACGTGCCGAGGTTCGACACGAGCGTGGACGCGGTGCTCAGCGAGCCGGAGACGCTCGACGCGAGGTCCGATTCGGTCGACACCGTCGCGGTCGACAGCTTCTTCTGCAGGGCGGTCTTGATCGAGCCGACGTCGGACGAGGACTCCGCGGAGACGTAGATCGCGGTGACCTTGCCGTCGAGGTCGGCCAGGGACTGCGCGGTGTCGAGGGGGATGTAGGTGTTCGACCCGGTGGTGCTCGACGAGCCGGTCGACGCGACGATGCCGATCACGGTGAACTTCGTACCGCCGATCTCGAGGGTGTCGCCGACGGTCTTGTCCTCGCTCTTCGCGTAGGAGCTGTCGAGCACGACGACGTCCTTGCCGGCGTCCTTCGCCGCGAAGGTGCGTCCCTTCGTGATCTCGGTGCTCGTGAGGGGGCCGACCGCGTCGCCGGAGACCGGGATGCCCGTGACCGTGAAGGAGTCGACGTTGAACGAGCCGCCGCCGAAGCCGCCACCCTGGCCGCCCTCGCCGCCGCTGGGCGGGCCCTGCTGGGTGCTGCTGCTGGACCCGGAGTCCGAGCTGCCCGAGCTCCCGGAGCTGTTCTGCTGCACCTCGCCGGAGAACGTCGTGTTCTCGAGGCTCAGGACGCCGGTGGCGGCCTTGACGCCCGCCGTCGACGTGACGGTCTCGAGGTTGGAGGCGTTCAGCGTGCTCGTGCCGCGCGACACCGAGAGTCGGGACTGCGAGAGGTCGGTCGACCCGCTGTCGCTGCCGTCTCGGCTGCCGAAGTCGAACGACGGCCGACCGGTGCTGGACGACGACGGCTGCTCCGTCTTCGTGACGGTGATGTCCGTACCGACGCCGTAGACGGACTGGAGGACGCTCGACTGCGCCGACTTCACCCCGCTCGCGATCGACGACACGATGACGACCAGGGCGATCGCGAGCGCCATGCCGACGGCGATGATGACCGTCTGCTTCTTGCGGTTCGTGAGCTCGCGCCTGAGGTAGGTCAGGAACATGGTTCTCCTCGGTGTTGGGGACGGGGAGACCGTAGGGAGGCAGTCGATGAGCCGCGCTGCCGGATCGCAAGAAGATCCGATGAAGCCTCAGCCGGCGTCGCCGTACGAGGCGCGGAGGTGCTCGGCGTAGCCACCGGGCGTCCGGCCGACGAACCGTCCGCTCGTGACGACCGGGAACGCCGTCGTGGCCCGGACGTCGAGTCCGAGTGCCCGCGCTCGCTCCACGAGCCGCACGTCCTCGTGCTCGGGCACCGGGTCGAAGCCGCCCAGCGCGCGGTGGGCATCGGCCCGCACGCCGAGGTTCGCGCCGTGCACGTGGCCGAGCGTCGCACCCGGCGGGTGTGCGAGCCGCCACCTCGCGAGCACGGCCGGTTCGAGGTCGTCCGGCTCCGGGACGACGGCCCCCACGAGCACGTGCGCCCCGGCAGCGTGGGCGTCAGCCTGCTGGACGAGCCACGACCCGTGCACCCGCGAGTCCGCGTCCGTGTGCGCGAGCCAGTGCCCCGCGTCGGGTCCACCGGCACGGAGGACGTGGCGCGCCCCGGTGCTGCGCGCCTGCCCCACCCCGACCAGAGCCGTGACGACGACGTCGAGGGTCGTGTTCCGCCAGGTCGGGTCGGCAGCGGTCCGCAGCCCCAGGGCCTCCGCGGTCCGGTCCGAGCACCCGTCGAGGACCACCGTGACGCCGACCTCGACGGCGGGCCGCTCTCGGCGGAGCTCGCGCACCGCGGCTGCGAGCGCGTCGACGCAGGCGGCGATGGTGTCCTCCTCGTCGTGGGCGGGGACGATCACGTCGAGGCGCGTCACCGGACGAGCCCCTCGGACCGGGCCACCGAGGACACCGCGGACCCGGGCAGCACGCTCAGCACGAAGTCCTCCTCGACGTGCCGGACGAGTGCCGGTCGGGGCCAGCGATCGGCGATCCGGGCGTCGACGGTGTCGCCGTCGGACACGGCCTCGTCGTCCGGGTGGCGCCAGTGGCACGCGACGAGGACCCCGTCGTCGTCGAGCGAGGCGAGGACCCGGTCGATCGTGCGGTCGAGGTCCGCCGGGGCGAGGTAGTAGCCGATCTCGGACAGCACGACGAGGTCGAAGCGTCCGTCCGGCCACTCGTCGGGGAGCGCGGCGCGCACGAACCGGGCACTCGGCGCACGGAGCCGCGCACGGAGCAGCGGCGCCTCGGAGATGTCCGTGCCGAGCACCCGGTCGGCCCGCTCGGTCAGTGCCGCGGTGAGCACCCCCGTGGCGCAGCCGAGCTCGAGGGCGGACCGGTACCGCTCCCGCGGGAGCGCGGCCACCGTCACCGCGCGCTTCCGACGCTCGTACCAGGAGCCGTCGAAGTCCCACCCCTCGGGCTTGCGGGCGTAGTGCGCGTCGAAGGACTCCCGCGAGCGCGACGCCGGGGAGGGCGTCGGCGTCGGCGCGGTGGCCGCGAAGAACCACTCGGTCGGCCGGAGGTGGTGCGCGGCGTGCCGCTCGTCCACGATGGCTTCGTCGCCAGGAGCCTGCGAGAGCGGACGGATCTGCGACCGGTGAGCGGCGAGGGCGGCGCGCTTCCGGGCGAGTACGTCCGGCGACAGCGCCAGCGCGCGAGCACGGTCCCAGGGAGCCGCGGAGGCGTCCGGGTCGTCCCAGTGCCAGGCCCAGACCGGGTACTCCAGCAGGGCTGCCCGCGGGGCGTCGGCCACGACGGTGGCCGCGACCTCGCCCGTGATCCGGTGGTCCCGGTGTCCGTCGCCCCGCCACGGTGCGACGACGAGCACCCGTCCGGGCACGGCGGTGACCCGTTCGTGCAGCGCCGCACGGAGGACGTCGGCGTGCTCCCGGACACCGCCGTCCGGCACCCCGAGCGACGTCGCCACCGCTGCCGGGTGCAGGATCGCCAGCGCGTCCGCGAACTCCCGCGCCCGACGCGCGCCGAGGCGCTGTCGGTCGGTGGTGGGGGAGTCGGGGTGGGAGCGCTCGCCGCGGGTGACGAGCAGCACCTCGACGCGCAGCCCCCGGTCGGCGGCGGTCGCGACGAGGCCGCCGGCGCCGAGGGTCTCGTCGTCGGGGTGCGGCGCGACCACGAGCACGGCGTCGAACCGGCCCGGGTCGACGGGCTCCGGGGGGACCGTGTCGAGGAACGTCGTCCACCGCGCCGGGTCGGTCCCGGGCTCCCGGTGGTCGAAGCTCACCACGCGACACCGCCGCGGTCGAGCACCGCACGGCCGACCCGGGCGAGGTCGCGCGCGCCGTGGTCCTGCAGCACGTAGAGCTCGAGGTCCGCCACGCGCGCGGCGATCGCGGGGTCGGCGGTGAGCGGCGCCGGGCCGATCGTCGCGACGACCCGCTGTCGGACGGCGTCGACCGCACGACGGACCCGGGAGCGCACCACCTGCGCCTCGAACGACCAGTCCGTGCCGACCTCGTCCGTGCCGACTCCGCCCGAGCGAGTACCGGCGGCGGCGTCGATCCGTGCCGCCGCGTCGGCGAGGGTGTCCTCCGCGTCCGCGAGGTCGGCGACCGTCGCACCCAGCGCCGCCTGCAGCAGCTCGGACCCCGGTCGGGACGCCGCGAGGGACCGCAGCACGCGGGCGAGCCCGACCGCACCGCCCCACCAGCACGCCGCGACGCCGATGCCACCCCACGCGAACCCCGGGCGGGTGAGGTACCAGCCGGGCGCCCCGACCGACGTCGCCCGCACCGCGTCGAGGTCGACCGGTCCGCTCGGGACGTCCGGCATGCCACGGGCGACCCAGGCCTCGTCGTGCACCCGGACGCCGTGCTGCCGGAGGTCGACCGCGAACAGCTGCCGCTCCTCACCGACGTGGGCGGTGACGAGCGCATGGGAGAGCGACGACGCGAGCGAGCACCACGGCTTCGTCCCGGACAGCACGGCGAGGCCGTCGTCGGTCACCTCCGCCGTGACCCGGACCCCCGGGGCCTCGGCGGCGAACACCCCCCAGCTCGAGCCCTCGGGTGCGTCGATGCCGGCCTGGGCCAGGATGCCGAGCGCGTCGAGGTGCGGCTCGACGGTGCGCGCCAGCGCGACGTCGACCGCGGCGAGCCCCGCGAGCGTCGCGAAGGCCGGGCCCGCCGTGCCCGCGGCGAGCAGCGGGGCGGTGGCAGCGACCGCCTGCGCGACGGCCAGCCGCTCCGCCGGGGGAGCATCGTGCCTCCAGGCCGGTGGGACCAGGTCCCGGACGTCGACATCACGCGCAGCCGCGGACCAGGCAGAGGAGTGCAGCACGCCGTCACGGTACGGACGGTTGCCCGAGTGGGCGTCCGGATCCGCGTCGTCCGGCTGATCAGCGATCCACAGTCGGCGCATCGGTCGATCTCAGACCGCTCATAGGAAACTCTCGATACTCGATGACGTGACCATCTCCCAGCCTGCCGCAGCCCCGCGCCTCACACGTGCCGACGGTTCCCCGTTGCGCATCCTCGTCGTCGACGACGAGGCCAGCCTCACCGACCTGCTGTCCATGGCGCTCCGCTACGAGGGCTGGGACGTCAAGAGTGCGAACGGCGGACAGGACGCCCTGAGCACCGCGCGGGAGTGGAAGCCCGACGCCATGGTGCTCGACGTGATGATGCCGGACCTCGACGGCCTGCAGGTGCTCAGCCGGCTGCGTCAGAACAACGACGACACCCCGGTGCTGTTCCTCACCGCGAAGGACTCCGTCGAGGACCGCGTCACCGGCCTGACCGCCGGCGGCGACGACTACGTCACGAAGCCGTTCTCGCTGGAAGAGGTCGTGGCACGCCTGCGTGGCCTCATCCGTCGCTCGCAGATCTCGATCTCCGAGGCCGGCGACTCCCGCATCGTGGTCGGCGACCTCGTGCTCGACGAGGAGTCCTACGAGGTCTCCCGCGCCGGTCGGCCGATCGAGCTCACCGCGACCGAGTTCGAGCTGCTCCGCTTCCTCATGCGGAACCCCCGCCGCGTGCTCTCGAAGGCGCAGATCCTCGACCGCGTGTGGTCGTACGACTTCGGCGGCAAGAGCTCCGTCGTCGAGATCTACATCTCCTACCTGCGCAAGAAGATCGACGCCGGTGAGACCCCGATGATCCACACCGTGCGCGGCGTCGGGTACGTCATCAAGCCGACGTCCTGAGGTCCGGCGCAGTGACCCTCCGTCGACGGCTGGTCCTCAGCATCGTCGCCCTCGTCGTGGCCGTCAGCGCGGTCATCGGCGCGGGCAGCATCATCGCGCTCGCCTCGATCCAGACCGGCACCATCGACTCCCAGTTGTCGAAGGCGACCGAGCGTGCGAGCACGAAGTTCGGCGAGGGCCAGCAGAACCCGAACGGGCAGCGGCCGAACGACGACGCCCTGGCGCCGCTGGGACAGGCGGCGGGCACCCTGACCGCCTACTACGGCACGGGTGGCGTCGCGGCCGGCATCGTCATCAACGAGGACAGCTCCCGTTCGCAGCTCACCGCGGACGAACTCCAGCGGCTCGGGCAGGTCAAGGTCGGGGTCGAGCCCGCCACCGCGGACCTCGGCGGCGCGCTCGGCAAGTACCGGGTGGCGGCCGTGCAGGTCGACAACCCCGTCGTGGGGAACGCCGTCCTCGTCGTCGGGCTGCCGATGTCGCCCGTGTACGAGAGCGTGTGGTCCCTGCTCCTCGTCGTCGTGGTGGTCGTCGGGCTCGCGCTCGTCGCCGGCTCGGTCGTCGCCGCCGTGGTCGTCCGGCGTTCGCTCCGACCGCTCGAACGCGTCGCGGAGACCGCGTCCGCCGTCGCCCGCATGCCCCTCGAGCGCAGCGACGCGCTGCAGGACGTCCGGGTCCCCGACGCCGACCCCCGCACCGAGGTCGGTCGGGTCGGTGCCGCGTTCAACCGCATGCTCGGGCACATCGGTGGTGCGATGCAGGCCCGGGAGCACTCCGAGCAGAAGGTCCGGCAGTTCGTCGCGGACGCCTCGCACGAGCTCCGCACACCGCTCGCGTCCGTCCGGGGCTACGCCGAGCTCACGCGTCGGATGGGCGCCGACCTGCCCGAGGACGTCGTCTACGCGATGAGCCGCATCGAGTCCGAGTCGAAGCGGATGACGAGCATGGTCGAGGACCTGCTGCTCCTCGCGCGGCTCGACGAGGGCCGGGAGATCCAGTTCGAGGACGTCGACCTCACCGGACTCGTGCTCGACGCCGTGAACGACGCACACGCGGCCTCGCCGGGGCACGTCATCGAGGTGGACGTGCCGGACGAACCCGTCGAGGTGCTCGGCGACGCCGCACGGCTCCACCAGGTCATCGTCAACCTCGTCACGAACGCCAGGACGCACACCCCCGAGGGCACCCGGATCACGGTGGGCATCGCCCGGACCGCCGACAGCGTGGACCTCACGGTGCGGGACACCGGCCAGGGCATCGACCCTGAGTTCCTGCCGAAGCTCTTCGAACGGTTCGCCCGCGCCGACAGCTCACGCTCGCGGACGGTCGGGTCCACGGGGCTCGGGCTCGCGATCGTCGACGCGGTCGTGCAGGCGCACGGCGGGCGGGTCGACGTGACGAGCGAACCCGGCGACACCGTGTTCACGGTGCACCTGCCCGTCGCGCCGCCGTCGGCGACCGACGGTGGCGCGGCCGACGCGTCGGCGGGGGACGACCCGGCGGACTGGTCGGAGACGCCCGAGGCCGCTCCCGCGACCACCTGACGGCCTGGAGGCACGGTGCGGGCCCGCACCGTGCCTCCCGTCCGGTGTTTGGTGACGCCCACGGCGTCTGCTACAGTTCTCGAAGCCAAAGACCGCCGGATGTCGCTGCGCTCGCAACGTGTTTGTGAACGCCGCGACCGAAGGTCCTCCAACGTGAGGCATCCCGCGCAGGTGTTCCGAACCACTCCCGCCGTTCCGGTGGGGGCAGCTCCGAGCCTCTGTGCGCCGGAGCTTTTTTCGTTCGTGGACCTGGGGCTACCGGCAAGAAACCCCCAAGGAGAACCATGGCGAACAAGGAAGCTGCGGTCGCCGAGCTCACGGAAGCATTCCAGAGCTCGAACGCCGTCCTGCTCACCGAGTACCGCGGTCTCACGGTCGCGCAGCTCAAGGAGCTCCGCAACTCGATCCGTGAGCACGCCACGTACGCCGTGGTGAAGAACACGCTGACCAAGATCGCGGCGAACAACGCCGGCATCTCGTCGTTCGACGACGAGCTCGCCGGTCCGTCCGCTCTCGCCTTCGTCCACGGTGACACCGTCGCCGTCGCGAAGTCGCTGCGTGCATTCGCCAAGGCGAACCCTCAGCTCGTGGTGAAGGGTGGTTACTTCGACGGTAACCCGCTCTCCGCGACCGAGGTGGACAAGCTCGCTGACCTCGAGTCCCGTGAAGTGCTGCTCGGCAAGCTCGCCGGCGCCTTCAAGGCCTCGCTGTTCGGTGCTGCGTACCTGTTCCAGGCACCCCTCTCGCAGGCCGTCCGCACCGTGGACGCCCTCCGCGAGAAGCAGGAGTCCGCGGCCTGATCAGGCACGCGTTCCACAACCACACCACGCATTAGCAAGTAGGAGAAAATCATGGCGAAGCTTTCGCAGGACGAGCTCATCGAGGCCTTCAAGGAGCTCACGCTCATCGAGCTCTCGGACTTCGTGAAGAAGTTCGAAGAGGTCTTCGAGGTCACCGCGGCCGCTCCGGTCGCCGCTGCCGCCGCCCCCGGTGCAGCTGCCCCGGCCGAGGCCGCTGAGGAGAAGACCGAGTTCGACGTCGTCCTCAAGTCCGCTGGTGACAAGAAGATCCAGGTCATCAAGGAGGTCCGTGGCCTCACGTCGCTCGGCCTCGGCGAGGCCAAGGCGCTCGTCGAGACCGCTGACGCCAAGATCCTCGAGGGCGTCAACAAGGAGACCGCTGACAAGGCGAAGGAGGCCCTCGAGGCCGCCGGCGCCACGATCGAGCTCGCGTAGTCTCGACCGTTCGGTCACGAAGGCCGTCGCCCCTCGGGGCGGCGGCCTTCGTGACCGAACG
>NZ_LDQC01000101.1 GCF_001475545.1 Curtobacterium luteum
CCTTCTGATCCGTAGTCAGAAGAAACATGCGAAACTGGGTGGACAACAGTCAGATTTGACTGCTACGCTCTCAAACATGCCAGCACAAGCCGACACAGGCTGGGGCATATGGATACACCGAACGGATACACGGATGCACCGCAGAAGGAGGGCGTGATGAGCGCCACGAAACACACCGCAGCGATCAAGCCTGGGGCAACGGTCGACTGCATCATCGGAGCGCAGTTCTTGCCCAACGGGCTTGGCTCCCCAATGGCAGTTGACGGGCGATCCGACGGCACCGTTCTCGGTCAGAACGATTTCGGCACGTGGGACGTCATGTGGCCGACTGGCGAGACGTACTCGTACGAAGCCGCGTTGCTGCACGTCAAGTAACCCAACGAGGGCCGGCCCGCGGCAACGGACCAGCCCTCACGCCCCACCCGTGAACTCACCACAGGAGGAACAGAAGTGGAAGCTACACCACGCCACCGACGTAGGAGGCCCGCAGCCTTCACCCATGTAGGAGTGCTCGGCGGTCAATGGACCGCTCACGACAGGAGAAGGAGGCCGTGATGGCACGCATTACGCGAGGCAAGGGGGAGGGTGCTCTGTTCCGCGTCCCTGCCGACACCAGCAAGCCGCTGAAGTTCTGGCAGGCCGTAGTAGAGCTCCCTCCCCGCAACGGGGAACGACGCCGCAAGTTCGTCCGCTCCAAGGACAAGCGGGTCGCACTGACAAAGCTCCGCGAACTGCAGAAGGATCTCGCGAAGGTAGGCGACCTACCCACCGCATCGCAGACACTCGAATCGTGGCTGCGGCACTGGTTCGACCAGATCCACAGCAAGCGCGTACGACCCAAGACGATTGCCACCCAACGAGGCATCATCGACAACCACATCGTGCCGGCAATCGGCGCGACACGGCTCGACAAGCTCGAGCCGCTACACGTGCGCCGCATGCACGACGCCATCACCGATAAGGGGCTGTCATCTACGACGGCGCTACAGGCGCATCGCATCCTCGGCACCGCACTCCGGGACGCCGAACGTGAAGGACGCGTCACCCGCAACGTCACCACACTGGTCGACGCACCACGACGAGCGAAGACGAACCTCGCCGTACTCGACCTCGACGCCGGCATCCGCATCCTGCAGGAGTCCGCACAACCCGGCGACCGCATGGGATCCCGTTGGGCGACCGCGCTTCTAACCGGTGCGCGTCAGGGCGAAGTGC
>NZ_LDQC01000102.1 GCF_001475545.1 Curtobacterium luteum
CGAGTCTCGGCCTGGCGGACACTTTCGCGGCTGGAGAACCACGAAAGTGTCCGCGGAGCCGAGTCTCGTTCGTCACAGCAGGACGCCGTGCGAGCGGAAGAGTGCGCGGAAGCGGTCGAGGTGGACGAGGTGCCACCAGGTCGGCCGGACGACCGCGGTCACTCCGCGCTGCCGCCGGAGCCGGTCCTCGCGCAGCTTCTCCCTCCAGAGAGCGTCCTCGGCCGACAGCCCGGCGCGCAGCGATGGATCGATGTACTTCTGCTTCCCGTCGAACTCGACGATGACACCGAGCTCGGGGAGCCAGAAGTCAACGCGGTCCCGTCCGCCCTCGTGGTGGAAGACCCGCTGTGGTTCGATGCGGTCGATGCCGCACTCACGGAGCCGGACGTCCGTCAGCGATTCACCGGGTGACTCGTGTCGCGCGTCCAACGAGTCGGCGACGAGCTGAGCACGACGGGAGCCCCGGGTCGGTCCGAGCGGCAGTGCTCGCCGGAAGTCCTCGACCACCAGGGCGCCGGAACGAACCGCGTGGTCGATGGCGGTGGCCGCGACGTGCGGCTCGCTCGTCAGCGCCACGGCGACTGCGGTCGTGAGCACATCGGTGACCGGCACTCCGTCGAACCGAGCCGGCGCGGTCCCGAGCGGGACGGGGAGATGCCCGTGGGAGACGACTCCTGCCCGGTGCTGCACGCCCGGGACAGACGGGTCGACGACGTGGACGCGCTCCGACAGTGGTCCGACGAATGGCCATCCGTGGATGAGTGCGGCCGTCTGGTGCGAGAACGTCGCTGACACGCCGAGTACCGGCGCCATCGCCCACGCGCGGACCAGGTGGCGGTCCGCCGCCGAGAGCGACTGCCAGTGCTCCGCGTCGATGTACGTCCGGGCGTGGAGTCGGACGAGCTTGCCGGCGGCGTGCAGCATCCGCAACCGTCGTGCAGCAGATGGATCCGGGACGGCAGCGCGGACGATCGGTGGTCGTGTTCGGTGGTACCGCATCCCGCCACCGTGGCGTGCAACGACTCGTGCGCAGCAGGAGCGAGTGCATGCGTGGACAGTTGCTTGTCGTCGCCGCCCTGTGGACGAGTGCCGAGACTCGGCTGGGCGGACACTTTCGTGAGTTCCGCACCGTGAAAGTGTCCGCGGAGCCGAGACTCGGGACGGCGGGCGCTGGAGGCGGCACGCCCCGCCACGCGCCGCACTGCCAACCCGCCGCGCCGCGCGCGTCAGCGCAGCGTGCTGTGGCGGCGGCCCCAGAGCAGGTAGAGCGCGGCGCCGACGACCATCCACACGCCGAACGCGATCCACGTCCCGGCGCCGAGGAACACCGCGAGCAGCACGCAGCAGAGCGTCCCGAGTACGGGGACGACCGGGAAGAGCGGGACCCGGTAGGAGCGCTCGAGCCCGGGCTGCGTGCGGCGGAGCACGATCACGGAGACGTTCACGAGGGCGAAGGCCACGAGCGTGCCGATGCTCGTCGCGTCGGCGAGTTCACCGAGCGGCACGAGGGCGGCGACCACGGTCACGACGATGCCGACGATGAGCGTGTTCGCGACCGGGGTGCCCGTGCGGTGCGACACCCGGCCGAACACCTTCGGCACGAGACCGTCGCGCGCCATCGTCAGGAGGATCCGCGTCTGTCCGTAGAGCACCGTCAGGACGACGCTCGCGATGGCGATCACCGCGCCGACCGAGAACACCAGTGCCACCCAGGGCTGCCCGGTCACGTCGACGACGATCCGGACGAGCGACGCCTCGGAGTCGGAGAACGACGTCCACGAGCGCGCGCCGATCGCCGCGATCGCGACGAGGATGTACAGGGCCGTGATCAGGGCGATGGAACCGATGATCGCGCGCGGGAGGTCGCGGCGTGGGTCCTTCGCCTCCTCTCCAGCGGTGGACGCAGCGTCGAAGCCGATGTACGAGAAGAACAGGCGTGAGGCCGCCGCGGTGACGCCCGCAGCGCCCATCGGAGCAAGGGGCTCGAAGTTCCCGGCGCGGAACGCGGTGAACGCCACCACCACGAAGAACACCAGCAGCGCGATCTTCACGATCACCATGAGGGTGTTCACCCAGGCGCTCTCGCGCGCACCGGGCAACAGGATCACGGTGGCGAGGAGCACGAGCACGGCCGCCGGCAGGTTGACGAGGCCACCCTCGCCCGGCGGGGAGGAGATCGCTGCGGGCAGGTGCAGCCCGAACACGCGGAGGGTCTCGTCGACGTACTCGCTCGCGCCGACCGCGACCGCAGCCACCGACACCGCGTACTCGAGGACGAGGCACCAGCCGCAGACCCAGGCGATGCCCTCGCCCATGGTCGCGTACGTGTAGGAGTAGCTCGACCCGGACGTCGGCACGGCGCCGGCCATCTCGGCGTACGACAGGGCCGAGAGCAGCGCGGCGACGCCCGCGAGGACGAACGAGATCCAGACGGCGGGCCCGGCGAGCGGGACCGCGGTGCCGAGCACGACGAGGATGCCGGTACCGAGGGTGGCGCCGACGCTGATCATCGTGAGGTGCCAGACCCCGAGGGATCGGCGGAGCGGCTCACCGTTGACGCCGCGGGCGGCCTCGGCCCGGAGGTCCTCGATCGGTTTGCGGCGTGCGAGCTGCTGCCGGAGGGAGACGGGGGACTGCGCGGACGACATGGGACCTCGGGGTGGCAGGACGGGGACGCCCGATGGTGGCATGCCCCCCGTGCGGGGTCAAACCGGCGGCGACGATGTCGTTCCCCGGCGGTACCGTTGCACTGGTCGACGCAGGAGGAACGCGCATGAGCATGGGACACGGCGGACGCGGCCCACGCCCCGGAGGACGCATCTCGAGCGGCGACCATGTCGCGCAGAAGGCCGCGAACGCCGAGGCACCGCGGATCCCGCACCTGCTGCAGCGCATCTCCGGCCTGTTCGTGCCCCACCGTGCGTCGATCGTGCTGACGGTCGTGCTGGTCCTGGTGGGCGCGGCACTGTCCGTGATCCCGCCGCTCCTGACCCAGCGCGCCTTCGACGAGGGGCTGTTCCCGAAGGGCGGTGGTGGTCCCGACCTCCCGGTCCTCTCCGCCCTGGTGGCGGGCATGGTCGGCCTGTGGATCGCGAGCGCCGGCATCGGCGTCTGGCAGACCTACCTGACCGCGACGGTCGGCAACAAGGTCATGGGCGCGATGCGGATGCGGCTCTTCGGTCACCTCCAGCGCATGGAGCTCGCGTTCTTCACCCGAACCAAGACCGGGATCATCCAGTCGCGGCTGCAGAACGACGTCGGCGGCGTCGCGAGCGTCCTGAACAACACCATCTCCTCGGTGCTCGGCAACACCGTCACGGTCATCGCGGCCGTGGTGGCGATGCTGCTGCTGAGCTGGCAGATGACCCTCGTCGCGGTCGTGCTGCTCCCGCTGCTCGTGATCGCCCAGCGTCGCGTCGGGCAGGTGCGTGCGCGCATCGCCGCACAGACGCAGGAGTCGCTGTCGGACATGACCGCGATCACGCAGGAAGCCCTGAGCGTCTCGGGCATCCTCCTCGCCAAGAGCTTCAACCAACAGCGCAGCGAGACCCAGCGCTACGGCGACGAGAACCGGAACCAGATCCGGCTCCAGGTCCGGCAGCAGATGTCCGGCCAGTGGTTCTTCGCGATCGTGCAGATCTTCCTGTCGATCATCCCCGCGATCATCTACGTCGTCGCGGCCTGGCTGATCATCGGTGGCGTCCCGATCACGGCGGGCACGATCGTGGCGTTCACGACGGTGCAGTCGCGCCTGCTCTTCCCGACGGTCGGCCTGCTGCGCGTGGTGCTCGACCTCCAGACCTCGGGCGCGCTCTTCGCCCGGATCTTCGAGTACCTCGACCTGCAGCCGGCGATCACCGACTCGCCGACGGCGAGGCCGGTCGACGAGTCCCGGCTCGGGCACGTCGCGTTCGACCACGTCACCTTCGCCTACCCGGACGGCGAGTCCGACAACCCGACGCTCCGCGACGTCTCCTTCGAACTCCAGCCGGGGCAGTTCGCCGCGTTCGTCGGGCCGTCGGGGGCAGGCAAGACGACGGTGTCGTACCTGGTGCCGCGGCTCTACGAGGCGACGAGCGGCAGCGTGCGGTTCGCCGGCGCCGACGTCCGAGACATCGAGCACGAGGACCTGATGCGGCACGTCGGGATCGTCAGCCAGGAGACCTACCTCTTCCACGCGTCGATCGGTGACAACCTCCGCTACGCCAGACCCGACGCCACCGACGCCGAGCTCGAGCAGGCGGCCCGCGCGGCCAACATCCACGAGACGATCGCGTCGTTCCCCGACGGCTACGACACGATCGTGGGGGAGCGGGGTTACCGGCTGTCCGGCGGTGAGAAGCAGCGCATCGCGATCGCGCGGGTGCTGCTCAAGGACCCACCAGTCCTGGTCCTCGACGAGGCCACGAGCGCGCTCGACTCGATCTCGGAGCGGGTGGTGCAGACCGCGCTGGACGCCGCCGCCGCGGGCCGGACGACCATCTCGATCGCGCACCGGCTGTCCACCGTCCGGGACGCCGACGTCATCTTCGTGCTCGACCACGGGCGCATCGTCGAGCAGGGCACGCACGACGAACTCCTCGACCTCGGCGGCACGTACGCCTCCCTCCACCGCCAGCAGAACCTGCCGGTCGGCGCCTGATCGCCGCTGGTCCGCGAGGGCGCTCGATCGCGTGGGCGGGCTGGAGGCACGGTGCGGGCAGGGAGCTCCACTCGCGTCCGCGACGGACCGGCGCGACCGACGTGGCGGGTCGGCACCGCGCCTCCCGCCCGCTGACGGACAGCCGGACCCTCGGGACGGGCCGGCACCGCGCCTCCCATCCGTCCTCCGGCCGCGCGCACCCGCGTCGGCGCCGGCGACAGCGCGACACCCGTCGTCCCGCTGCCCGCCCGTCTGCGGTCGCGCCGTCCGCGGGATCCGGATAGCGACCCGGGCCGGACACGACGGTTCCTCGCGTGGTAGCTCTGGTCCCACAACCCGAGCAGTGCCTCCTCATCCGCGCCGCCCGAACGGAGTCCTCCGTGACCGATGCCTCGTCCCCGACCGACCCGATCCCGCCGTCGGACGGCGCCCGCGAACACGGCCAGCGCGACCACATCGGCGCGACCTCGCCGCGCCGAGGGCGGTTCCCGGGGTTCCTCACGCGCGGTTCCCTCGACGTCCAGTCGAAGCTCCTCGTGATGCTCCTGGCCGTCAGCGTCCTGGCGGCGCTCGTCGTCGGTGCCGTCGGCTACCTGAACGGTCGCGACTCCCTCCAGGCCGCAGCCCTCAACCAGGTGACCTCGCTGCGAGAGGCCCGGATCACCGAGCTCAAGCGGTCGTTCACGCAGTTCACCGACACCGTGGTGGCGCAGACCCGGAACGCGAGCGTCATCGGCGCGACGAAGGCCTTCGAGTCCGGTTGGGACGAGCTGCGGAACCGGCCGGTGTCGAACGCCGACCGGCAGAAGGTCGACGACTGGTACGCGGACACCCTCGTGCCGCAGCTGGACAGGGCGTCCGGCGGGACGGCCGACCCGCAGCAGTTCGCGCCGACGTCCGACCCGCAGGCCTACCTCCAGGCCCGGTACACCGCACCGTTCACCGACTACGACGAGGCGATCGCGCAGGACGACGCCGGTGACGGCAGCGCATGGTCGAAGGCCCACGCCGAGTACCAGCCCTACTTCAAGCAGGCGGTCGAGACGGTCGGGTACGAGGACCTGCTCCTCATGAACACGGACGGGGACGTCGTGTACTCGGCCTACTCGGGTGCGGACCTCGGCACGAACCTGGACGACGGTCCGTACCGTGAGTCGAACCTCGCGACGGGGTACCGCGACGCGCTCCGGCTGACGACCTCGGACGGTTTCGTGGTGACGGACTTCCAGCGGTACGTCCCGAGCCTGAACGTCCCGACGCTGTGGGTGATGTCGCCCGTCGGCGAGGACGGCAAGGTCATCGGCGTGCTGGCGGTGCAGGTGCCGCTGGCCCTCATCAGCGCCGTCATGACCGGGGACCAGGGCTGGAAGGCCGACGGCCTCGGCGACACCGGGGAGTCCTACCTCGTCGGTGACGACCGCCTGATGCGGTCGTACCCGCGCCAGCTGCTGCAGCACCCGGCACAGTACGAGCGGGACGTCGTCGCGGCCGGGACGGCTCCCGCGGTCGCGAAGCGCCAGGTGCAGGTGAAGGGCTCCGTGCTGCTCCAGGAGGTGGACACGACGCCGGTCAGCCGGGCGTTGCAGGGGAAGACCGGCACGGTGATCGACAGCGACTACCGCGGCAAGGAGGTCCTCGCCGCGTACGCACCGCTCGAGGTCGACGGCCTGCGGTGGGTGGTCGTCGCGCAGATGGACACGTCCGAGGCCTTCGCGCCGGTGAACACGTTCGCGCGGAACCTCGCGCTCGCCCTCGTCGGGATCATCGTGCTCGTCTCGCTGCTGTCGCTCGTGCTCGCGCAGGTCTTCGTCCGTCCGATCCGACGGCTGCAGCGGGCGGTGAACCGGGTGAGCGCGGGCGAGCTCGGCGTCGAGGTGCGGACGAAGGCCGGCGACGAGATCGGCGACCTCGGGCTCGCGTTCAACGACATGAGCCGGAGCCTGCAGGTGAAGCAGGATCTCCTCGACGAGCAGCGCCGGCAGAACGACTCGTTGCTGCTGACGATGATGCCGGAGGACGTGGCGAAGCGGTACAAGCAGGGCGACGACACCATCGCGGCCGACCACCAGGACGTCGCGGTCGTGTACGCCGACCTGATCGGCTTCGACGACTTCGCGAAGGGACTCTCCGCCGAGGAGAGCCTGGCGCTCGTCAACGACCTCTGGCGCTCGCTCGACGAGGCCGCCGGTCGGTACGGCATCGAACGGGTCCGGACGACCCGCGCCGGGTACCTCGCGTCGTGCGGCCTGAGCGTGCCGCGGGTCGACAACGTGCGCCGCGTGGTCGAGTGGGCGGAGGAGTCGCAGCGTGTGCTCGAGCGCTTCAACGGGCAGCACGGCTCCCGCGTCGGACTCCGTGCGGGCATCGACGCCGGGCAGGTGACGAGCGGACTCGTCGGTCGCGCGAGCCTCGTGTACGACATGTGGGGCGATGCCGTGAACCTCGCGTACCGGGTGCAGGGCATCGCCCCGTCCCCGGGGGTGTACGCGACGCAGCGGGTCGTCGACAAGCTCGGCGACCGCGACGGGATCGTGGACGCGGGCGAAGTGCAGACGCAGTCCGGGCCGCAGCGCATCTGGAAGCTCGAGCAGGTGCAGTCGTGACGCCGTTCTGGCAGCAGCCGTGGTTCTGGCCCGCGATCGTCGTGATCGTCGGGCTCCCGGTCGTGCTGCTCGTCCTCACCGAGCTGCAGTCGAGCCTGCAGCGTCGCGGCAACTCGCTGCACAAGGTGGTCGGTCTGCTCCGCAACGCGGTCATCCCGGTCATCGCGATCCTGATCCTCAGCGTGCAGGTCACGGCGGCGGTGGACCCCTCCCGGCCGGTCGTGACCCAGGTGATCGCGACGGTGCTCGGCTTCCTCGTGATCGTGTTCGTCCTGAACGGCATGAACGTCCTGCTGTTCACGAACGCCCGGAAGGGCAGTTGGCGCGAGAAGATCCCGTCGATCTTCGTCGACATCGCCCGGGTCATCCTCGTGGCGATCGGCCTCGCGGTCGTGTTCCGCATCGTGTGGGGCACCGACATCGGCGGCATCTTCACCGCCCTCGGCGTCGGCTCGTTCGTCATCGCACTGGCCCTGCAGACTGCCGTCGGACCGATCGTCGCCGGTCTGTTCCTGTTGTTCGAGCAGCCGTTCCGACTCGGGGACTGGCTCGACATCGGCGGGACGCGCGGCCGGGTCGTCGAGGTGAACTGGCGGTCTGTGCACATCGACACGGGCAACGGCATCCTCATCACGCCCATCGGCTCACTCGCAGGATCGTCCTTCACCAACCTCAGCCGGACGGGAGGCACGTACCCGGTCTCGACATCGGTCACCTTCACGACGGACGACGCCCCGGCGGCCGTGGTCGCACTGCTGCAGCGGGTCGCGTCCGGCCTGCCACAGCTCGCGCCGAGTACGAGTCCGTCGGCCGAGCCGACGGGCGGCTCGGGCTACACGGTCTCGTTCGAGGTCGGCGGCCCGTCGCAGGAGGGCCCGGCGCTGGCGCAGTTCCGGATGTGGCTCTGGTACGCCGCACGCCGGGCCGGACTCGGGCTGGACGGCGACACCACCGACGACTTCGTCACCGACGAGCGACGGGACGCCGCCCTCGCCTCGATCGCACCGACGCTGTACCTGGCGTCCGACGACGTCGCGGCGCTCCGCCAGGTCGTGCGGCTCGAGCGGTACGCGGCGGGCGAGGTGATCTCCCGGCCGGGCGTCGTCCCCACGGCGATCCGGTTCGTGCTCAGCGGCAGCGTCGAGCTCCGCGTGCCGTTCGGTGACGAGCAGCTCCCGGCGACCCGGGTGGAGGCGGGCGACTACGTCGGGCAGACGTCGCTCACCCGCGAGGTCGTCCAGACCTTCCAGGTGGCGCTGACCGAGGTCGCGGTGCTCGTCGTGCCCGTGGGGGCGATCGACACGATCGTCCGGTCGAACCCGCAGCTGGCCCGCGACATCGGCGCCGTGATCGACCGTCGGCACCAGGACGTCGCGGACACGATCGCCGCTCGCGCCGGTCAGCTGCAGTCGGGCGTCACGTCCGGGAGTGCGTCCGGGACGGCCATCTAGACTCGGCGCGTGCGTTACGCGAACTCCGTCGTCGACCTCGTCGGCGACACCCCGCTCGTCAAGCTCAACCGGGTGACCGAGGGGATCCGGGCGACCGTCCTCGTGAAGGTCGAGTACCTCAACCCCGGCGGGTCGTCGAAGGACCGCATCGCCACGCGGATCATCGACGCGGCCGAGGCGTCCGGCGACCTCCGCCCCGGCGGCACGATCGTCGAGCCGACCTCCGGCAACACCGGCGTCGGACTCGCCCTCGTGGCGCAGCAGCGCGGCTACCGGTGCGTCTTCGTGCTGCCGGACAAGGTCGGCGAGGACAAACGGAACGTCCTGACCGCGTACGGCGCCGAGATCGTGGTCACGCCGACCGCGGTCCCGCCGGAGCACCCCGAGTCGTACTACTCGGTCTCCGACCGGCTCGTGCGGGAGATCCCCGGCGCCTACAAGCCGAACCAGTACGCGAACCCGAACGGTCCGCGCAGCCACTACGAGACCACCGGGCCGGAGATCTGGCGCGACACCGAGGGGCGGATCACGCACTTCGTCGCCGGCGTCGGCACGGGCGGCACCATCTCCGGCACCGGGCGGTACCTGAAGGAGGCCTCCGAGGGCCGCGTCCGCATCGTCGGCGCCGACCCCGAGGGCTCGGTCTACTCCGGCGGCACCGGCCGACCGTACCTCGTCGAGGGTGTCGGCGAGGACTTCTGGCCCGCCGCCTACGACGCCGGGGTGCCGGACGAGATCATCGCCGTCACGGATGCCGAGTCCTTCGCGATGACCCGCCGGCTCGCCCGCGAGGAAGGCCTGCTCGTCGGGGGCTCGAGCGGCATGGCCGTGGTCGCCGCGCTCCGGGCGGCCCGCGACCTCACCGAGGACGACGTCGTCGTGGTGCTCCTGCCCGACGGCGGCCGCGGCTACCTCGGCAAGATCTTCAACGACCGCTGGATGCGCTCGTACGGCTTCGCCGAGACCGACGACGCGCGCACGGTCGGGGCGATCGTGGCGGGGAAGGACGGACGTCTGCCGGACCTCGTGCACGCACACCCGTCCGACACGGTCCGCGACGTCGTCGACATCATGTCGAAGTACGGCGTCTCGCAGATGCCCGTCCTCAGCGCGGAGCCGCCCGTCGTCATCGGCGAGGTCGTCGGCGCCGTCGCCGAGAAGGACCTGCTCGAGCAGGTGTTCACGGGCGCCGCGTCGATGACGGACGCGCTCACGCCGTTCGTCGGCGACCCGCTCCCGCTGATCGGCATCGGCGAGTCCGTGGCCGCCGCCCGCCGCGCGCTCGAGACCGTCGACGCGCTGCTGGTGGTCGAGGACGGCAAGCCCGTCACGGTCCTCACCCGCCACGACCTGCTCACGTCCCTGTCCGAGTGAGCGACCGCCACTCCGCCCGAACGTCCGACCACCCGAACGACCGAGGAAGCACCAGCATGACCGAGTTCAGCACCCGCGCCGTCCACGCCGGCCAGGAGCCCGACGCCGGCACCGGCGCCGTCATCCCGCCGATCCACGTCACGTCCACCTACGCGCAGGACGGCATCGGGAACATGCGCGCCGGCTACGAGTACTCCCGCGGCGGCAACCCGACGCGCGACGGTCTGCAGACCCTGCTCGCGGACCTCGACGGCGGCGTCGCCGCGTACTCGTTCGCCTCCGGCCTCGCGGCGGAGGACGCCCTGCTCCGCGCGTACCTCGAGCCCGGCGCCCGTGTCGTCATGGGCAACGACGTGTACGGCGGCACGCACCGCCTCGTGAACCGGGTGCACGTGCCGTGGGGCGTCGAGCTCGTCGTGGTCGACATGAGCGACACCGACGCTGTCCGGGCCTCGCTCGAGGGTGCACCGGCGAAGACCGTGCTGTGGGTCGAGACGCCGACGAACCCGCTGATGAAGATCGCCGACATCACGGCGCTCGCCGAGCTCGGGCACAGCGCCGGCGCGCTCGTCGTCGTGGACAACACGTTCGCGTCGCCGTACCTCCAGCAGCCGATCGCGCTCGGCGCCGACGCCGTCGTGTACTCGACGACGAAGTACCTCGGCGGCCACTCCGACGTCGTCGGCGGGGCGGTCGTGCTCGCCGACGAGGAGCTGGCGGAGCGTGTGGCGTTCCTGCAGTTCGGCGCCGGGGCGATCTCGTCGCCGTTCGACGCCTTCCTCACCACCCGCGGCATCAAGACGCTCGCGGTCCGCATGGAGCGGCACTCCGCCAACGCCCAGGCCGTCGCCGAGTCGCTCGTCGGTGCGCCCGGTGTGGAGCGCGTCTTCTACCCGGGGCTCTCCGACCACCCCGGGCACGAGGTCGCAGCCCGCCAGATGCGCGGCTTCGGCGGCATGCTCTCGCTCTCGCTGTTCGGCGGAGCCGCAGCGGCGAAGCGGTTCGCCGAGTCCACCGAGGTGTTCACGCTCGCGGAGTCGCTCGGCGGCGTCGAATCGCTCATCGGCTACCCGAGCGAGATGACGCACGCCTCGGTGCGCGGGACCGAACTCGAGGTGCCCGACGACATCGTGCGCCTCTCCGTCGGGATCGAGGACGCCGGCGACCTGATCGCGGACCTGCAGCAGGCCCTCACCCGCTGACGCACCGACGCCCTGATCCGCCGACGCGCGGACGCGCTCACGAGACGGCCTGGAGGCCCGTGGCGGCGCCGCCACGGGCCTCCAGGCCGCACCGGTGCCACCCGAGCCGGCCCCCGGCCGTCGGCGGCCGCTCCTAGGATGGTGCGGTGAGCACCGCCGCCCCGACGAGGACCAGCATCTTCAGCGGGCGGTACGCGCTCGCCACCGTCGGGATGGTCGCGATCGTCGCGGTCGCCGCGTTCCAGAACCTGGCGATGACGACCGTCATGCCGGAGATCAGCCGCGACCTCGACGGCGAGACCCTGTACGCCCTGGCCTTCGCCGCGCCGCTCGCCGCCGGCGTGCCGGGCATGGTCCTCGCGGGCAACTGGACCGACCGCTCCGGCGGACGCGTCGTCGCGTGGGTGTCCGCCGCCTTCTTCGCCATCGGAACCGCCGTGGTGATGACCGCGCCGACGATGGAGGTCTTCCTCGTCGGTCGGCTCGTCGAGGGCTTCGGCGCCGGGGCGATCGACGTCGTCCTCTACGTGCTCGTGGCGCGGATCTTCCCGGACGAGCTGCACGGCCCGGTGTTCGCCGGGTTCGCCGCGGCCTGGGTCCTCCCGGCCCTCGTCGGTCCCGCGCTCGCGGGCATCGTCACCGACGTCTGGAACTGGCACTGGGTCTTCGCGGGGGCGCTCGTCATCGCGGTCGTCGGCTTCAGCGTGCTCGTCCCGACCCTCCGCCGCCTGCACCCGCCGGCTGTCGATGTCCGGGCGCCGTGGCAGCGCGCCCGCATCGGGTGGTCGGTCGCCGCGGCGGTCGCCATCCTGCTCCTCAACGTCGCGCCGGACCTCGGCGCGTGGGCCCGCGTCGCAGCCGTGGTCATCGGCGTCGTCGGCACCTGGGCGGCGCTCCGACCGCTCGTGCCGACGGGCACGTTCCGCGCAGCGCCGGGCCTGCCGTCGGTCGTGCTGCTCCGCGGCCTCGTCGCGGCGTCGTTCTTCGGGAGCGAGGCGTACGTCCCGTTCCTCCTGCAGGCGAAGCACGGGCTGTCCGCGTCCACGGCCGGGCTCGCGCTGACCGTCGCCGCACTGAGCTGGGCCGGTGCGAGCTGGCTGCACGGACGGCTCGGGGAGACCCGGCTGACCGCGGCCCGGACGTTCGCCGTGGGGCTCGGCCTCGTGCTCGTGAGCCTGCTCGCCGCGTTCGCCGTCGCGACGTTCGACCTGCCGTGGTGGGTGCTCGTCGTCGGCTGGTTCGTCGGGGGAGCGGGCATGGGGGCGATCTACCCGCGGACGTCGATGCTGACGCTGCGGTTCTCCGGGGAGGGCGACGACGGCTTCGCATCGAGCGCGCTCACGATCGCGGACGCCGCCGGCAGCGTGGTCGGGCTCGCACTGACCGGGCTGCTCTTCGTCGGCACCGGCGGCGCGGACACCGACGTCGCGTTCCCGCTCGTGTTCGGCGGCATGGTCGTCGTGTCCGTCCTCGCCTGGGCCGCCGTCCGCCGACTCGGGCCGGTCCCGCCGCCGTCACCACCCGCGGCCGACGGGTAGCGTGGCCGACGTGTCCGCCCGCATCGCCGCCGCAGCCGTCGCCCTCGCGACGGTCCTCACGCTGACCGGGTGCCAGGGTGCGACGTCCGCGGCGCCGACACCGGTGCAGAGCAGCGACCTGACGAGCTCCGACGGAGGCTTCGACCAGAACGCGGTCGTCGGCGTCGTCCTGCTGCACAGTGCGTCGACCCCGGGGAAGACCTCCGGCGGGGTGCCGCTCGCGACCCGCTTCCGCGACGACCTGACCGCCGCCGGGTTCACGCCGGACGTGCGGGTCGCCGGCACGGACGACGCCGCGGCGGACCAGCGGACGGCGTTGCGGGCACTCGTGCGGCGCGGTGCGAAGGCGGTCCTCGTCCAGGCCGCCGATCCCGCTTCGCTCTCCGGCGCGGTGCAGGTCGCCCACGACGCCGGCGTGGTGGTCGTCGCGCTCGGAGACCCCCTGCCGACCTCGGGCACCGGCGGGGACGGGGTCTCGGCGGACTACCGCGTCCAGGGCAGTGACTCGGACGCCGCCACGGTCGCGAGGGCCACCGCGGTCGTGGAGTCCCTGCAGCGCGGGGAGAAGCCCGACGTCGGCTGAGGCCTCCCGCGCAAGTGGGACGGACGGTCTCCCGGCGACTCCCCAGCACGGCGGCCGATCTCCGCGGAAGCACGACGTCGGCCGCTGAACAGAGCAACAGGTCGCGTCCCTCGAACGGGGGACGTGGTTCGTCGGTGGAACCACCGACTGTCCGATCGTTCCGGAAGCTCACTACATTCGCCTCACCCCAGCTCCACGGTGAGAGGACCCGAAGTGCAACGACGCCCACCGACCCCCGGTCGGACCGAACCCCGCAGGACCCGGACCGCGTTCGTCGCGATCGCCACCGCAGCGTGCACGATCGGTGCCGTCGCACTCGCCGCCGGACCGGCCGACGCCGCCACCCGACACGCGCTCCCGGACTCCGTCCCCACGTGGGCGACGAGCACGAACGATGCCGGCACCGTGGCGGCGAGCACCGACGTCGAGGGCGAGGTCTACCTGCCCCTGCGGAACCAGCAGGGCGCCGAGGCCCTCGCGACCGCGGTGTCCACCCCCGGCAGCGCCCGCTACCGCAAGCCGCTCAGCCCGTCGGCGTGGATCGCGGCGTACGCCCCGACGAAGGCCTCGGCGGACGAGGTCACCGGGTACCTCCGTGCGCAGGGCCTCACGATCACCGCGGTCCCGAAGAGCCACGAGTTCGTGGTCTTCCGCGGACCGGCCTCGGTCGTCGGCTCGGTGCTCGGGACGAGCCTGCACAGCTACCGGCACGCGGGGAAGACGCTCGTCGCCCCGGCTTCCGCACCGTCGCTGCCGTCCTCGATCGCGGGTCTCGTCAGCGGGGTCAGCGTCGACCAGGGCCGGCTCCTCACCCACCCGGAGCTCGTGCAGCAGGGCGAGACCCCGGCGACCTCGACCCCCGCGCACGTGCTGCGCCAGCAGGCCACGGGTCCGACCGGCATCCAGGCGACGTGCTCGCAGTACGACGGGCAGCACACCGCGACCGTCCCGGCGGCGTACGGGCAGACGAAGGTCCGCACGTTCGCCTGCGGCTACGTCCCGAAGCAGATCCGCTCGGCCTACGGCGTGGACGCACTCGCGTCGACGGGCGTGCAGGGCCAGGGGCAGACCGTGGCGATCATCGACGCCTACGCCTCGCCGACGATCGTGCACGACACGAACACGTACTCGGCTCAGAACGGTGAGCCGGGCCTGACCGATGCGACCTTCCAGCAGAAGATCCCGTCGCCCTCGCAGTTCACCGACCAGGTGCTCTGCCAGCAGCCGAGTGGGTGGCAGGGTGAGGAGACGCTCGACGTCCAGTCGGTGCACGCCGTCGCCCCGGCCGCGAAGATCCTCTACGTCGGCGGCACGAACTGCGGCGGTGGCCTCGACGTCGCCATGTCGAAGGTCCTCGACCAGGGCCTCGCGGACCTCGTCAGCAACAGCTACGGCGACGTCGGCGAGAACGTGCCGCTGTCGAGCATCCGCGGACAGGAGAACCTGCACGTCCAGGCCGCCGGTGAAGGCATCGGCCTGTACTTCTCGAGCGGGGACAACGGCGACGAGTCCGCCGCCCTCGGCAGCGCGCAGCCGGACTTCCCGGCCTCCAGCCCGTGGGTGACCGCCGTCGGCGGGACCAGCCTCGGCATCGGCGCGAACGGCCGCAAGACGTTCGAGACCGGCTGGGGCGACGTCCTCGACCAGATCGTGTCGAGCGACCGCGGGAACGTGTACGCCGCGCCGCTCCCCGGGAACCTCGTCGGCGGTGGTGCCGGCGGCGGTACCAGCACGCTCTTCGACCAGCCCGCCTACCAGAGGGGTGTCGTGCCGTCTTCGCTCGCGAACGGCAAGCGGGTGTCCCCGGACCTCGCGGCGCTCGCCGACCCGTACACCGGCTTCGCGATCGGCATCCGTCCGATCACGGACGACAGCACCCTCGCCACGGGGGACTTCGTGGACGAGACGTACGGGGGCACCTCGCTCGCGTCACCGCTCACGGCGGCGCTCATGGCGATCGTGCAGCAGTCGACGCACGCTCGGCTCGGGTTCGCCAACCCGACGCTCTACGCCACGTACCGCGCGACCCCGAAGGCGTTCACCGACGTGGAGCCGCCGAAGTCGCCGATCGCGCTGGCCTACACGAGCGCCACGAGCGGCAAGGACTACCTCGTCACGCTCGACCACGACACGTCGCTCACCACCGCGAAGGGGTACGACGACGTGACCGGCCTCGGTGCGGTGTCGTTCAGCGGACTGACGCAGGTGGCCCGCCGGTAGCGCGCGTCGCGTCCTCGACGGACGCCGAGACGGACCGGAGGCCCGG
>NZ_LDQC01000103.1 GCF_001475545.1 Curtobacterium luteum
CACGAGTGCGGCGAGCACGACGAGCAGGTACACGACGGTCACGACGGCGAATCCCCCGGAGAACATCCGGCGAGCGTAGCAGCGGCGGTCCGTAGGCTGGGGGCGTGAGCCCTGACCACAGCCGATGGCGCCGACCGGAGCCGTCCTTCGCCCGGGCGGTCACGAAGGCGCTCGCGGACGCAAGGACGGTGCTCGACGTCGCGGCCGGCGCCGTGTCGTACGCGCCGACCGACCGCGAGGTCACGTCGGCCGAGGTCTCCTCGGACGAGGTGCCGTTCGCCGCCGACTCGTTCGAGGCGGCCGTGGTCACCGTCGACGTCGCCGGGTCGTCGGACCCCGAGCACGTGTTCTCCGAGGTGCGACGGGTCACGCGGGGGCCGGTCGTGGTCGTGACCCACGACCCCGACCGCGTGCAGGACTCCTGGCTCGCCGAGTACGCCCCCGAGGTGCTGGCGACCGAGGCTCGCCGCTACCCCGCCCTCGACCGGATCGCTGCGGCACTCGGCGGCCGGGTCGAGACCACCCGCCTGCCGATCCCCTTCACGTGCGTCGACGGCTTCTCCGAGGCGTACTACGCCCGGCCCGAGCGGCTCCTCGACCCCGAGGCACGACGGGCGGACCCGGCGTGGTCGTTCGTGGACGAGATGACCGCCAGACGATCGATCGCAGCGCTGCGGGACGCGCTCGAGTCCGGCGATTGGGACCGCCGCCACGGCTCGCTCCGGGTGCGGCCGTCGTACGACGGGTCCGTCGTGCTGCTGCGGGCGACGCCGACCTGACGCCGGCAGCGACACGCCCGACTTGACACGTCGTCGTAGGCTGGTCGGGTGAGCTTCCAGGAGGTGGTCGGCGCGCAGAGCGCCGGCATCAGGGCGTGACGCCCCCGGTCGCACCGTGCGGTGTGGCCGCCGTCACCGACCCCTGACCACCTCCGCCCGGTGTGGCGCGCGTCCGCGTGCCCCGGGCTCCCGTCGAAAGCGACACACCATGCTGCCCATCAGCGAGAAGACCATCCGCACGTCCTTCGTCAACGCCTCCCGCAAGGAGACGGCCGACATCACCCTCCCCGACGCCTTCGAGGCGACCGACTGGGACTCCCTCGACTACCTCGGCTGGCGTGACCCGAAGATCGGTCGCCGCGCCTACGCCGTCGTCCCGACCCTCGAGGGCGACCTCGTCGGGATCCTCTTCCGGCAGGCCGAGGCGTCGCCCCGCAGCCGGGCGCAGTGTTCCTGGTGCCAGGACGTCAAGCTGCCGAACGACGTCGTGTTCTACAGCGCCAAGCGCTCCGGGAAGGCCGGCCGCAACGGCAACACCGTCGGCACGCTCGTCTGTCATCACTTCCAGTGCTCGCGGAACGTCCGGAAGCTGCCGCCGCCCGCCTACGAGGGCTACGACGTCGAGGCCGCGCGGCTGCAGCGCATCGAGGACCTCCGGCTCCGCGCGGCGTCGTTCGCCGCGGAGGTCTGATCGCAGCGCGACGACACGACAGACGGGAGGCCCGTGGCGAGCGTGCCACGGGCCTCCCGTCCGTCCGGCGGTCGCGTCGGCGACGCGGTGGTCGCGTCGGCGACGCGCGTCAGCGACCGATCGAGGACATGTCGGGGTAGCGGTCACCCGTGGGGACGGGCAGCGACGAGAGCCGCGTGAGCTGGTCCGCCGAGAGTGTGATCGACGTCGCGCCGACGTTCTCCTCGAGGCGGCTGACCCGCTTGGTACCGGGGATCGGCACGATGTCGTCGCCCTGTGCGAGGAGCCACGCCAGCGCGACCTGGGCCGGGGTGCCGCCGACCTCGTCAGCGATCTCCTTCACCGAGTCGACGATCCGCATGTTCTGCGCGAACGCCTCTTCCGCGAACCGCGGGTTCGCGCGACGGAAGTCGTCGTCGTCCAGGTCGGACGGGCTCGTGATCGCGCCCGTGAGGAAGCCGCGACCGAGCGGGGAGTACGGCACGAGACCGATGCCGAGCTCGCGGAGCGTATCGAGCACCTCGCCCTCGGGGTCCCGGGTCCACAGCGAGTACTCGCTCTGGAGCGCGGTGATCGGGTGCACGGCGTGGGCCTTGCGGATCGTCGCCGCGGACGCCTCGGAGAGCCCGATGTGGCGGATCTTGCCCTCCTCGACGAACCCGGCGAGCTGCCCGATGACGTCCTCGATCGGGACGGCCGGGTCGACGCGGTGCTGGTAGTAGAGGTCGATGTGGTCGGTGCCGAGTCGGCGGAGGGAGCCCTCGAGCGCCTCGCGGACGGACTCGGGCGCGGAGCTGATCCCGCGCTGCTGGGTCGGGGTCTCCTCGCCGGGCTCGTGCCGGTACAGACCGAACTTCGTCGCGATGACGACGTCGTCCCGGCGGTCGGCGAGGGCTCGGCGGAGGAGTTCCTCGTTCGTGTACGGGCCGTACGCCTCGGCGGTGTCGAACAGGGTGACGCCGAGGTCGATCGCGCGGTGGATCGTGCGGATCGACTCGTCGTCGTCGGAGCCGGCGCCGGAGTAGAAGGCGCTCATGCCCATGGTGCCGAGGCCGATCGGGCCGACCTCGAGGTCTGCGAGCTTGCGTGTCTGCATGCGTCCGGTCTACTCGCCGATCCGCGTTTGGAGGGAGGCACTGACGGTGCCCGCCCAGGTGGGAATGCGCTGGTGCGGTTCCTCCAAACACTCGCCGGGTGCAGAGTGCAACTGGTGTGATCGGTCCGTGAACCTGTACTTCCGGCTGCTGCTCCTGACCCTGCGCACCCGACTGACCTCGTCGCGCCGGGGTCGCGGCACCTCGCTGTGGGACGAGGCTCGCACGCCGTTCCGCGTCGCACCCACCGACCTCGACCCGCTGCGGCACGTCAACAACGGCAAGTACCTGTCCCTGCTCGACCTCGGGCGCTACGACCTGCTCACGCGCTCCGGGTTCTGGCGGGCGGCGTCCGAGCGCGGTTGGTACGCCGTCGTCGCCGCGCAGACCATCACGTACAAGCGGTCCCTGACGCTCGGGCAGCGGTTCGTCCTGCGCACCCGGGTGCTCGGGATGGACGAACGGTCGGTGTACATGGAGCAGACGTTCGTCCGGCGCGACACCGTCATCGCACGGGCGGTCGTGCAGGCCCGGTTCCTGCACCGGGACGGCGGCCACGTGTCCCCGGCGGAGCTGCTCGCGATCACCGGGCCCGCACCCCGTGACCTCACCGTGCCGAGCTGGGTCCGGGAGTGGGCGGACGCTGTGCGGATCAGCAGCAGCCCGCGCTGACCGGGGTCTCGTGCGGGCCGCGCGGATGGCGTAGACAGGGGCGATGGACTCCGACTCCGCCGAACCTGCCGACCGAGCGTTCCGCCGGACGAGCCGCCGCGCGCTGATCGGCGGCGGCGTGGGCATCGGGCTCGCCGGACTCCTGGCGGCCTGCTCCGGTGCGGCGCCGAAGCCGGGCCGGACGCCGTCGAGCTCGTCCTCCGCGACGGACGCGGCGCCGGACCGCACACCGAGCACGACCCCGACACCGGGCGGCCCGGACTCCTGGCAGGCCCTCGCCGCAGCGGTGTCGGGACGGCTCCTGCGCTCCGGCTCGCAGGGCTGGGACGACGCCCGGGTCCTCGAGAACCCGCGCTACGACGACGCCGACCCGCAGGGCATCCTGCTCGCCACGAGCGAGGCGGACGTGCAGGCCGGACTCGCCTTCGCCCGGAACACGCACACGCCCGTCGCCCTCCGCGCCGGCGGGCACTCGTACACGGGATGGTCGGCCGGCGGCGCACCCGGAACCGAGGTCCCGCGCTCGCTCGTCATCAGCACGAAGGCGCTCGACGGTATCGAGGTCCACGGGGACGGCACCGCGACGATCGGGCCCGGAGCGCAGCTCGCGAACGTGTACGCGACGCTCGCCGCCCAGGGTCGGGCGATCGGCGCCGGCTCGTGCCCGACGGTCGGCACGGGCGGACTGACGCTCGGCGGCGGCGTCGGCGTGCTCACCCGCTCCTTCGGTCTGACCTGCGACCAGCTGACGGCCGTGCGGCTCGTCACGCCCGACGGCGCCGTGCACGACGTCTCCGCACAGGCGGAACCGGACCTGTTCTGGGCCTGCCGGGGCGGCGGAGGCGGCACCGTCGGGGTCGTGACCTCGATGACCTTCCGGACCCGCGAGGCGCCGGACGTCCTGCTCTTCGAGCTCGCGTTCCCGGCCTCGGCCGCAGCGGACGTCGTCCGCGCGTGGCAGGACTGGGCACCGACCGCCGACGACGAGCTGTGGTCGACGCTCAAGCTCCTCGGCGGCTCGCGGCACTCCTCGCTGTCGGTCACCGTGACCGGCGTGTGGACCGGTTCGAAGACCGGTGCCGACGCCTCGGTCGACGGGTTCATCGCCGCGACCGGCGCGAAGCCGACGCGCCACACCGCCGAGCAGCTGTCCTACGGCGCCGCGATGTCCGCGCTGGCCGGCAAGCCGCAGCGCGTGTCCGAGGCGGCGACCTCGTCGATCGGCGGGACGAAGCTCACGGACGCGCAGATCGACGTCCTCGTGCAGCACGCGGCGGCAGCCGGAGACGTGTCGGGCAACCTGGAGGGCGGTGTCTCGCTCGACGCGCTCGGCGGGGCGGTGGCTCGGGTCGGGCGGACGGACACGGCGTTCCCGTGGCGATCGGCACTCATGACGGTGCAGTACACGGCGGTCTTCGCGGACGGGACCGACCCGGAGCCGTTCGACGCCTACGTGCGCGGGTTCCGGAAGGCGATGACGCCGGCGTGGGGGAGTGCGGCGTACGCGAACTACTGCGACGCGGCGATCACGGACCCGTCGGCCTACTTCGGCGTGAACACCTCGCGGCTGCACCGGATCGCCGAACAGGTCGACCCGGACGGGCTGCTGTCGCAGCCGCACTGGGTGTGAGCGAGCGCGTTGCGCTCCGGTGCTCCGGCGCTCCGTCCTGGAGGCACGGCGCGGGTCCGCCACGCTCGTCGCCTCGTCGGCGGTGCGGCCTAGCATCGGCGGCATGGACCCCGAGGACCTCGTGCTGCCCGACGCCGCTGCCTGGCGTGCCTGGCTCGACGAGCACGAGGACGACCCCGACGGCGTGTGGCTCGTCCTCGCCAAGAAGGGCACGACTGAGCCCACGTCGCTGACCTACGACCAGGCGCTCGACGAGGCGCTCTGCTCCGGGTGGATCGACGGGCAGAAGCGCGGCCGTGACGCCGCCACCTTCCGGCAGCGGTTCACGCCCCGACGCCGCGCGTCCCTCTGGTCGCAGCGGAACATCGGCTTGGTCGCGACCCTCGTGGCCGCCGGCAGGATGCGGCAACGGGGACAGGCCGAGGTCGACCGGGCGAAGGGCGACGGCCGGTGGGACCGTGCCTACGCGGGTGCCGCGACCGCCACGGTGCCGGACGACCTGCGGGCTGCACTCGACGCCGCACCGGCCGCCGCGGCGCTGTTCGCCGAGCTCGACGGTACGAACCGGTACGCGGTGCTGCACCGGGTGACGACGGCCCCGAGCGCGACGGCTCGGGCGAACCGGATCGCGAAGCTCGTCGGCGGAATGGAACGGGGCGAGACCCCGTACCCGCGGAAGCCGCCGGCGTAGCGCGGGGTCGACGTCCGACATCCGCGTCCGGCGGCCACGTGGGGGACGACCGCTCAGGGACGCGTCACGCGTGCGGCGTACAACGGCGTGCATGACCACTGGCACCGACACCACCCGTCCCGCCGCTTCCTCAGGCACCTTCCGCATCGGTGGCGACCTCGAGGTCCACCGCCTCGGCTACGGCACGATGCAGCTCACCGGCCCCGGCGTCTGGGGACCGCCGAAGGACCACGACGAGGCCGTCCGCGTCCTCAAGCGAGCCGTCGAGCTCGGCGTCGACTTCTTCGACACCGCCGACTCGTACGGCCCGTACGTCGCCGAGGACCTGCTCCGCGAGGCCCTGCACCCCTACGGCGACGACATCGTCATCGCCACCAAGGCCGGGCTCACCCGCACGGGCCCGAACGAGTGGCCGCCGGTCGGCCGCCCGGAGTACCTGCGCCAGGAGTGCGAGATGAGCCTGCGCCGCCTGGGCCTCGAGCGCATCGACCTGTTCCAACTGCACCGCATCGACCCGAAGGTCCCGCTCGAGGACCAGGTCGGCGAGCTCAAGAAGCTGCAGGACGAGGGCAAGATCCGCCACATCGGCCTGTCCGAGGTCTCGGTCGACGACGTCAAGGCCGCCCAGGAGCACGCCACGATCGTCACGGTGCAGAACCTCTACAACCTGCAGAAGCGCGACGCCGAGGAGCTCCTCGACTGGTCCGAGGAGCAGGGCATCGGCTTCATCCCGTGGTTCCCGCTCGCGACCGGCGGTCTGACCGGCGACGACTCGCCGCTCACCGCGATCGCCGAGCGCAAGGGTGCGACGCCGGCGCAGCTCGCCCTGGCGTGGCTGCTCAAGCGTTCGCCCGTCATGCTGCCGATCCCCGGCACGTCGAGCGTCGACCACCTCGAGGACAACCTGCAGGGTGCCGTCGTCGAGCTCACCGACGAGGAGTTCGAGGAGCTCTCCGGCCTCGGTCACTGAGGTCGCCGGGTCGCTGACACGACCACCTGACGGACGGGAGG
>NZ_LDQC01000104.1 GCF_001475545.1 Curtobacterium luteum
TTCAGAATTGTATAAGAGACAGGTCCTTGAGAACTCAACAGCGTGCACATTGTCAATGCCAATTTATTGACCCCGTTGCCTTCACTTGTGGAGGTACGGAGACAATTCCTTTTGGATGGACAGAATTGTCAGTTGACAGTTCTTTTTGTCAGTATCAACTCGGCCATGCTTTCGGGTGTGGTTGGTAATTTTTTTACGGAGAGTTTGATCCTGGCTCAGGACGAACGCTGGCGGCGTGCTTAACACATGCAAGTCGAACGATGAAGCCCAGCTTGCTGGGTGGATTAGTGGCGAACGGGTGAGTAACACGTGAGTAACCTGCCCCTGACTCTGGGATAAGCGTTGGAAACGACGTCTAATACTGGATATGACTACTGGTCGCATGGCCTGGTGGTGGAAAGATTTTTCGGTTGGGGATGGACTCGCGGCCTATCAGCTTGTTGGTGAGGTAATGGCTCACCAAGGCGACGACGGGTAGCCGGCCTGAGAGGGTGACCGGCCACACTGGGACTGAGACACGGCCCAGACTCCTACGGGAGGCAGCAGTGGGGAATATTGCACAATGGGCGAAAGCCTGATGCAGCAACGCCGCGTGAGGGATGACGGCCTTCGGGTTGTAAACCTCTTTTAGTAGGGAAGAAGCGAGAGTGACGGTACCTGCAGAAAAAGCACCGGCTAACTACGTGCCAGCAGCCGCGGTAATACGTAGGGTGCAAGCGTTGTCCGGAATTATTGGGCGTAAAGAGCTCGTAGGCGGTTTGTCGCGTCTGCTGTGAAATCCCGAGGCTCAACCTCGGGCTTGCAGTGGGTACGGGCAGACTAGAGTGCGGTAGGGGAGATTGGAATTCCTGGTGTAGCGGTGGAATGCGCAGATATCAGGAGGAACACCGATGGCGAAGGCAGATCTCTGGGCCGTAACTGACGCTGAGGAGCGAAAGCGTGGGGAGCGAACAGGATTAGATACCCTGGTAGTCCACGCCGTAAACGTTGGGCGCTAGATGTAGGGACCTTTCCACGGTTTCTGTGTCGTAGCTAACGCATTAAGCGCCCCGCCTGGGGAGTACGGCCGCAAGGCTAAAACTCAAAGGAATTGACGGGGGCCCGCACAAGCGGCGGAGCATGCGGATTAATTCGATGCAACGCGAAGAACCTTACCAAGGCTTGACATACACCGGAAACGGCCAGAGATGGTCGCCCCCTTGTGGTCGGTGTACAGGTGGTGCATGGTTGTCGTCAGCTCGTGTCGTGAGATGTTGGGTTAAGTCCCGCAACGAGCGCAACCCTCGTTCTATGTTGCCAGCGCGTTATGGCGGGGACTCATAGGAGACTGCCGGGGTCAACTCGGAGGAAGGTGGGGATGACGTCAAATCATCATGCCCCTTATGTCTTGGGCTTCACGCATGCTACAATGGCCGGTACAAAGGGCTGCGATACCGTAAGGTGGAGCGAATCCCAAAAAGCCGGTCTCAGTTCGGATTGAGGTCTGCAACTCGACCTCATGAAGTCGGAGTCGCTAGTAATCGCAGATCAGCAACGCTGCGGTGAATACGTTCCCGGGCCTTGTACACACCGCCCGTCAAGTCATGAAAGTCGGTAACACCCGAAGCCGGTGGCCTAACCCTTGTGGAAGGAGCCGTCGAAGGTGGGATCGGTGATTAGGACTAAGTCGTAACAAGGTAGCCGTACCGGAAGGTGCGGCTGGATCACCTCCTTTCTAAGGAGCATCTGACCACTGTGTTGATGCAACGCAGCTGGTTCAGGCGCCGATGCAACCCGAATGTGGTTGCCGGTAGCTCATGGGTGGAACATTGACAGTGCAGTCGTCGGCGTGTCTGTCGATCTCAGTACGGTTGGTCCTTCGGGGCTGGTCAGGAACGGGTTGGTGGGGGTGTTGGTGGCTGGTGCACGTTGTTGGGTCCTGAGGGACCAGGCTTCCCGGTTGTGATACCGGGGGTTGAGCCGTGACAGTTGGCCACCCGTACGGGGTGGCTGGGTGTTGCTGGTTCTTCGGTGGGCCACGTGAAGCTGACACGAGAGTGTTGGGGGAGTGTGGTGCCGATCGTATGTTGAGAACTACACAGTGGACGCGAGCATCTTAGATCGCTCGTGACGATGACCGGCTTGCTGGTTGTTGTTCGAGTCGATCGCAATTTTAATCTTTGTGGTCAAGTTTCTAAGAGCAAACGGTGGATGCCTTGGCATCTGGAGCCGAAGAAGGACGTAGAAATCTGCGATAAGCCTCGGGGAGCTGATAATCGAGCTGTGAGCCGAGGATTTCCGAATGGGGAAACCCCGCCAGGCGACTTGTCGACCTGGTGACTCCCGCCTGAATATATAGGGCGGGTAGAGGGAACGTGGGGAAGTGAAACATCTCAGTACCCACAGGAAGAGAAAACAACATGTGATTCCGTGAGTAGTGGCGAGCGAAAGCGGATGAGGCTAAACCGATCATGTGTGATAGCCGGCGGGCGTTGCATGGTCGGGGTTGTGGGACACGTCGCTCAGTTCTGCCGGACTGGGACGGTTACAGCGCATCATAGTCGAACCGGTTTGAAAGCCGGGCCGTAGTGGGTGCCAGCCCCGTAGACGAAATGGTGTTATGGCCGGATGTGTATCCCAAGTAGCACGGGGCCCGAGAAATCCCGTGTGAATCTGTCAGGACCACCTGATAAGCCTAAATACTCCCAGATGACCGATAGCGGACAAGTACCGTGAGGGAAAGGTGAAAAGTACCCCGGGAGGGGAGTGAAATAGTACCTGAAACCGTTTGCTTACAAACCGTCGGAGCCTCCTTGTAGGGGTGACGGCGTGCCTTTTGAAGAATGAGCCTGCGAGTTAGTGATATGTGGCGAGGTTAACCCGTGTGGGGTAGCCGTAGCGAAAGCGAGTCTGAATAGGGCGACACAGTCGCATGTCCTAGACCCGAAGCGAAGTGATCTATCCATGGCCAGGTTGAAGCGACGGTAAGACGTCGTGGAGGACCGAACCCACTTCAGTTGAAAATGGAGGGGATGAGCTGTGGATAGGGGTGAAAGGCCAATCAAACTTCGTGATAGCTGGTTCTCTCCGAAATGCATTTAGGTGCAGCGTTGCGTGTTTCTCGCCGGAGGTAGAGCTACTGGATGGCCGATGGGCCTCAACAGGTTACTGACGTCAGCCAAACTCCGAATGCCGGTGAGTGAGAGCGCAGCAGTGAGACGGTGGGGGATAAGCTTCATCGTCGAGAGGGAAACAACCCAGACTACCAACTAAGGCCCCTAAGCGTGTGCTAAGTGGGAAAGGATGTGGAGTTGCACAGACAACCAGGAGGTTGGCTTAGAAGCAGCCACCCTTGAAAGAGTGCGTAATAGCTCACTGGTCAAGTGATTCCGCGCCGACAATGTAACGGGGCTCAAGCACACCGCCGAAGTTGTAGATTTCGCACACTCGATAAGCCTTCGTGGTTCAGTCGTGCGGAGTGGTAGGAGAGCGTCGTGTGGCGAGTGAAGCGGCGGAGGAATCCAGCCGTGGACGCTACACGAGTGAGAATGCAGGCATGAGTAGCGAAAGACGGGTGAGAAACCCGTCCTCCGAAAGACCAAGGGTTCCAGGGCCAGGTTAATCCGCCCTGGGTAAGTCGGGACCTAAGGCGAGGCCGACAGGCGTAGTCGATGGACAACGGGTTGATATTCCCGTACCGGCGAACAACCGCCCAAGCTAATCCAGTGGTGCTAAGAGTCCTAACCCGGACCAGTGGATCCCTTCGGGGTGAAGCGGTCCGGTCTAACGCTCGACCCCATGCTGGTGCGGCTAGCGTATGAACAGGTGTGACGCAGGAAGGTAGCTGAGCCAGGCGATGGTATCCGTAAGGTGAACCTGGTGTAAGGATGTAGGGCTGACGATAGGCAAATCCGTCGTCTGTGTGCCTGAGATCCGACGCGTACCCGTTTGGGGAAATCAGTGATCCTATGCTGCCGAGAAAAGCATCGACGCGAGGTTGCAGCCGCCCGTACCCGAAACCGACTCAGGTGGTCAGGTAGAGAATACCAAGGAGATCGAGAGAATCGTGGTTAAGGAACTCGGCAAAATGCCCCCGTAACTTCGGGAGAAGGGGGGCCGGAACCGTGACCGGACTTGCTCCGTGAGCGGTGAAGGCCGCAGAGACCAGTGGGAAGCGACTGTTTACTAAAAACACAGGTCCGTGCGAAGTCGCAAGACGATGTATACGGACTGACGCCTGCCCGGTGCTGGAAGGTTAAGAGGAAGGGTTAGCCTTTGGGCGAAGCTCTGAATTTAAGCCCCAGTAAACGGCGGTGGTAACTATAACCATCCTAAGGTAGCGAAATTCCTTGTCGGGTAAGTTCCGACCTGCACGAATGGCGTAACGACTTCCCAGCTGTCTCAACCGCGAACTCGGCGAAATTGCACTACGAGTAAAGATGCTCGTTACGCGCAGCAGGACGGAAAGACCCCGTGACCTTTACTACAGCTTGGTATTGGTGTTCGGTGTGGCTTGTGTAGGATAGGTGGGAGACTGTGAAGCGGGCACGCTAGTGTTCGTGGAGTCATTGTTGAAATACCACTCTGGTCACTCTGGATGTCTAACGTAGGACCCTGATCGGGTTCATGGACAGTGCCTGGTGGGTAGTTTAACTGGGGCGGTTGCCTCCCAAAGAGTAACGGAGGCGCCCAAAGGTTCCCTCAACCTGGTTGGCAATCAGGTGGCGAGTGTAAGTGCACAAGGGAGCTTGACTGTGAGACTGACAGGTCGAGCAGGGACGAAAGTCGGGACTAGTGATCCGGCAGTGGCTTGTGGAAGCGCTGTCGCTCAACGGATAAAAGGTACCTCGGGGATAACAGGCTGATCTTGCCCAAGAGTCCATATCGACGGCATGGTTTGGCACCTCGATGTCGGCTCGTCGCATCCTGGGGCTGGAGTAGGTCCCAAGGGTTGGGCTGTTCGCCCATTAAAGCGGTACGCGAGCTGGGTTTAGAACGTCGTGAGACAGTTCGGTCCCTATCCGCTGCGCGCGTTGGAAATTTGAGAAGATCTATCCCTAGTACGAGAGGACCGGGATGGACGAACCTCTGGTGTGTCAGTTGTTCTGCCAAGGGCACCGCTGATTAGCTACGTTCGGACCGGATAACCGCTGAAAGCATCTAAGCGGGAAGCCGTCTTCGAGATGAGATTTCCATGCACCTTGAGTGTGAGAGGCTCCCAGCAGACTACTGGGTTGATAGGCCGGATGTGGAAGCGGGGACTAACGACCCGTGGAGCTGACCGGTACTAATAAGCCGAAGACTTGACAACACAATTATTTCCCACACTTTCGGGTGTGGGGCTCGCGTCCACTTTGTGGTTCCCGACAGACGATCGGGGACAAGAAACTGAACACCGCGCTGTGCTCGATACGAGCGCCCGCGGAACAGCTTTCGGACTTCCATGTGATTGGGTCGAAAGTGTTCCGGTGGTCATAGCGAGAGGGAAACGCCCGGTCACATTCCGAACCCGGAAGCTAAGCCTCTCAGCGCCGATGGTACTGCAAGGGGGACCTTGTGGGAGAGTAGGACGCCGCCGGACTCAAC
>NZ_LDQC01000105.1 GCF_001475545.1 Curtobacterium luteum
GGCGTGGTCAGCGTCGGCGTGGTGGCGGGGGCGGGACGGGCTTCGCGGCGACGACGTCGGCGAGCGCCACCTCGACCGGTCCACGACGGGTGTCGATCGTCACCGTGGTGTCCGTCCGGGCGCGCAGCTCCCCGAGGGCGTCCCGCGCGCCGTCCCCGTGGTGTGCACGGACAACGAGGCGGTCGCCGAGCTCCGCGTCGTGCAGCACACCGAGCGCCAGGGCCCGTGCGACGGCGGCAGGGTCGGCGGTCATGCTGCCCAGGGTAGGGCGGACGGGGCGTCGTAGGGTGTGGGGATGGAGAAGGCGCGGGTCGACAGCTGGATCTGGGCGGTCCGCATCACGAAGACCCGCTCCGCCGCGACGGCCGCGTGCAAGGCCGGCCACGTCCGGGTGAACGGGGAGCGTGCGAAGCCCGCGCAGCCGATCGGTCCCGGCGACGAGGTCCGGGTGCGGCAGAACGGCTTCGACCGCATCGTCGTGGTGCGCGGGATCATCCTCAAGCGGACGAGTGCGCCGGAGGCGGCGAAGCACTTCGAGGACAGGACCCCGCCGCGACTCCCCCGCGAAGAGGCCGGCTTCGTGCCGCAGCGCGACCGGGGTGCGGGACGCCCGAGCAAGCGGGAGCGCCGCGACCTCGAGAAGCTCCGCGGCTACTGACGCCGACCGCTGCGTCAGACGAAGCGGACGGTCTGCTGCAGGCGGTCGCGGACGTCGAACACGTCGACGGACCCGACGGGCGAGAGCGCGCCGGAGAGCACGTACGCCAGGGCGCTGCGCTTCACGACGAACGCGGTGGGCTTCCGCTGGGAGCCGACGAGCTGGACGTCCTCGTCCACGGCGGAGTCCGGCACGACGAGGATCCGGCCGGTGAAGCGGACGCGGGTCTGCTTCTGCACCGCGCGGGCGGCGCGGACGAGTTCCTTGACGGGGCGCTCGCCCGGCGCGAGGGTCTCGCCGACGATCTCGCCGCCCTCGACCTGCACGGGGCCGCCCCAGTCGATGGACTCGAGCGCCCACAGCCCGGAGCTCGTGAGCACGGCGTGGTCGAGCTTGCCCTCGGGTCCGGCGTCGAGGTCGTGCCAGACGGTGACGCCGATGCCCATGTCGGCGACGATCGACGCCGTGGCCTCTTCCGCGAGCGCCTCGCCGAGGAGGCGTCGGATGTGCCGGGGCGCGGAGCGGATGAGCGCGGGGTCGTACGGGTCCTCGACGGGGTCGCCCAGACCGACCCACTCGCGTTCGGCCTGCAGGAACACCTCGCGCGACCGACCGCCGGGGTGTCCGTGGGAGCGGGCGCGGGGGCGGGAGTCGCGACGAGCCGACGGGGGTGCGTAGGCGTCGCGCGGTGACCCGTGCCTCCAGGCCGAGGAGCCGGACCCTGCCGATCCGGCCTCGTACGTGGGAGCCGAGCCGGGGCGGGATCC
>NZ_LDQC01000106.1 GCF_001475545.1 Curtobacterium luteum
GCCACCTCAATCCCACCAACCTTCTCGCGCCCGAAGGTGATCTCCGGGTTGCGGGTAAGAGTGACGCGGCGACCGACGTAGTTCGACGCTTCCGGTCCCCAAGCCGCGACCAAGACTCTCCTCATTGACTTGGAAGGACGCCAGGTGCGGTCAGGGATCTCTTGCAGGTGCACGAACACGGGCTGCTCAGTGCTGCCAGCCTCAACGCCAGTGATGGTGACGGTCCGGTCTGAGGCGATCAAATCATCCGCGTTGACTTGTGAGCTGTTCGGCTCAATGCTTCGGGTGAGGTCCATGCCTCAGCCTGCCTTTCGTTGGTCGTTGATCGAGGCGGGCATGTTTACCCTGCGCCAAGCAACGATCGTTGCCTCGGCTTCCTCAATGGTGTCGAATGGGCCGAACCTGAAGATGCGCTCCCGTACGTATGCAGCGCACATGTACCCACTGCGTGCCTCGTTCCAATACACGCCGCGGACACCGGTCTTGCTGTTGCTGTTCGCGCTTGACCGGTTTTGTCCGTTCTCCTGGTGGTCAAGCAACCGCAAGTGGGCAGGGTTGACGCAGCCACGGTTGAAACATGTGTGGTCGACTTCAGCCTGAGCCGGGATTGAACCGTGAGCCCACTTGTAGGAAATGCGGTGAGCGACCTGGTTGCCGCCGTCGATTCGGAAGATTCCGTAGCCGCGCATCGTCGCCGCCTGCCAGTTCCAGCAGTCTCCGCTCTTGTCGACCTTTGCCCAGAAGCGCTCTTGGTCAGTAGCCCGGACGTTTCGGATTGGTGCTTCCATTGCGCGTCCGAGTCGTTGCCGCGCGTAATGCGCGTTGCACAACCCAAGTGCCTTGCCCCGGGGCAGTTCGCAACTGCCGTATTTGCACGTCTCGTCCATCAGATCCGAATCTCATCGTCAGCCCAGTGGTCGATGCGTTCTGCGATGGGTCGACCTGCTGTGGCTGTGGTGTAGGCGGCGATGGTGTCGGCTGCCTGCTGTTCGTAGGAGTTGAGTGCGGCGACGATTGCTGCGTCCCATTTCTCGTCGCGGTAGACGCGCTTGACGAACAGCGGCCAACCCCCCGCGTAAGAGCAGTAGTCCCACCACTCGCGATCAAAGACGAACATGCAGCCGTGTACTTGAGGGACGTTGGCCGGTGGTACGCGGTTATCGAGGAAGGTCCGCAGCTGCACCTTGGGCACACGGGACTTGATCTCCAAACCGCCGTCAGCGCCGACGAGTCCGTCTGGTGATGCGCCGAGCTTGTACGGTCCGACGTCGAGCGTTGCGAATCCGACTTCTTCGACGGGTGCGTACTGCTCTGCGTAGAGCTCGCGTGCGTACGGTTCGTCCATCGTGCCCCGTTGCATGTCGAACGAGGGGTGCACGTATTCGACGTGGCCGCTGATCCGTTCCGCGATGAGGGTCTGCATGACGCCGCGTGCTGTGTCGTTGTCGGCGAGCTTGCCGGTGGATGTAATCAGCTTGCCGATGGTGGATGCGGTGAGCATGCCGCATCTGAGGTCGAGCCAGTCCTGCGAACCCTGCTCTACCTGGTAAATGGTCAGTGTCATAGGTGCCGCATCTCCTTCCTGAGTCGCCAGATCATCCGCATCCGCTGCCACCAGGACGGCATGATGACCCATTCGTCGGGATCGAAACGGTCCCAGCCGATGCAGAACGCGCCGGTCATGCTGCGTCCTTCGGCGGCTGGACGTCGCGGATCGTGGACGGGTCGACCTTGTTCAGGTCGCGCAGCACGCCGCCGTACCAACTCACAATTCCGACGTAACGGCAAACCATCCAGAGCGTGTCTGTCTCGGCGCGGTCCGTGTAGCACCGTGCCGTGAACGTCGTCCCCGGTGCCATGTCCTCGATCCGGGGCGGCTCGGCGGTCTCGCGGCCCAGGCTCCGTGCTGCGGCATCGACACCTTGCCAGCGCG
>NZ_LDQC01000107.1 GCF_001475545.1 Curtobacterium luteum
CGCAACGAACGACACCGCCGTCGTCGAACGACAGCGGACCTGTCGCACCGTGCACGCGCCCGCATCACCCGGACGCAACGAACGACTCCGCCGCCGTCGGACGACAGCGAACGTGTCGCACGACAGCGGCGGGCGGCGCACCGACCGCCTGCCATTGCCTACGCGGAGGCGTCGAGGTACACGGCGCCGCGCGGCTCCCGTGTCGCGTCCACCGCGCGCAGGGCACCGAGGTGCTCCAGGACGGCGGCGCGCTCGGCTTCGAGGACGCTCGCCCGGTCCCGCTGCGCGGCCAACAGCCGGGAGGCACGACCCACCAGGTCGCGCGGCACCGGTCCCAGCGCGGTCGGCTCGGTCCACGACGGCGCGGCCGGACTGGCATCGGGTCCGCTCGCCGACCCGGCCACCTGCGCGGCGAGGTCCTGCTCCATGGAGGTCAGCAGCGCCTCCCATCCGGCCCGGAGGGCGCCGTCGTCAGGCGACACCGAGCGCTCCGTCCGCCGCGTGTCCGACGACCGGTGCGGCGGACGCCGCCGGCAGCGAGGCCGCGGCGTCGTGCCAGGCCTGCCGGAGCGGCTCGAGGATGCGGATGCAGTCCCGCGTCGCCTGCACGTCACGGTGCACGTTCGCGGTGATGAGCGAGGTGCTCGCGTAGTTGTAGATGGCCAGGAGGCCCTCGCCGCCGTCCCACGCGTCGATGCGCAGGGTGGAGGAGAGTTCGCCGACGATGGCCTGCGCGTGCAGGAGCTGCTCGCGCGCGGCCTCCCAGTCGGAGCCGGTCTGCGCGGCCTCGGCGCGGTGCAGGTCGAGCAGGAGCCGGTCGTAGAGCATCGTGACGAGCTGGGCCGGCGTCGCGGAGAGCACGGCCTCGTTCGTGTACTGCGCGCGACGCTGGTCGGTCACCGTGCGGGGCTGGGCTGCCTGCCGGAAGGCGGCGGCCTGGAGGTCGTAGGTCATGGTCGTTCCCGTCAGGAGCTCGAGCTCGACAGACCGGCGAGCTGGCCGGAGAGCCAGCTCGACTGGGACTGGAGCTTGCTGAGGCTGGTCTCGAGCGCCGCGTACTGCGTCTGCAGGGTCGCACGGCGCATGGTCAGGCGGTCGGTCCAGCTGTCGATCTGGGTGGTGAGGTCCTTCACGACCGACTGCTGGCCGGAGATCGTCGAGGTGATCGAGCCGTCGTACTTGTCGGAGGCCGCCGTCGCGGCCGCGCCCACCGTCGCAGCGATCCCGGACAGCATCGCCTGGGTGCCCGCGGGGTCCGCGGCGAGGGCCTTCTGGAAGGCGTCGGCGTCGAACGTGAAGTCGCCGTCCTTCGTCACGACGATGCCGATCGACGACGGGGACTTCCCGTTCACCGGGGCGGACATCGCGGCGCTGAGGGCCTGCACGGCCGACCGGGTCGTCGCGTCGCCGAGCAGGACGCCCGCGGTCGTCGTCGTCGTGCCGGTCGTCGGGCTGGTCGTGCTCGTGACGGCCGTGTTCGAGCCGTAGTAGTTCGTGACGGCGTTGAGCGCGTCGACGAGGCCCGACGCGACCGCCTGGGCCTTCGTGGTGTCCTGCGCGATGGCCACCGTGACGGGGTCGGTCGTCACCTGGCTGACGGTGACGTTGAGGCCCGGCAGCAGGTCGGTGAACGTGTTCGAGCCACTGGTGACGGTCTGCGCGGCGGCGGTCCCCGCCCACAGCGTGACACTGGCGTCCTTCGCGGGCGTGACGACGGCCGCTCCGGTCCCGGCGAGCACGTCCGTCGCGGTCCCGGCGTCGACGTCGGCACCGGAGCCGCGGTACACGCTGAACGCGCCCGACGCACCGGTCGTCGACGCCGTGAGTTGGAGGCGGTACAGCTTGGTCCCGTCGGCGGCGGTGCCGGCGGCGACCTTCGTCGCCGTGACGCCCGCGCCGGACTTGTTCACCGCGGACACGGTGTCGTCGAGCGAACCCGATGCCGGTGTGACGGTGGTCTTCGTGCCGTCGGAGCCCACGATCGTCAGCGGGCCCGCGTCAGCCGACCACGTCGACATCGCTGCGGTGACCCCGACCTGCGCGGTCGCGGTGGAGCCGACGGTGAACGACACGGAGCCGGACGAGGCGCCGGTGCCGGTCGTCGGGGTGACCGAGGGCGACGAGGACGTGGCGGTGAAGACGTCGAGCGAGGCGGCCTTCGCGGCGTCGGACGCCTTGGTGGCCAAGGCCTGGACGAGCCCGTTGATCGTCTGCAGTGACGAGATGAACGAGTTGGTCGACGTGACCTTGTTCTTGAGCAGCGTCTGCGGGACCTGCTCGATCGACATCAGGGAGTTGATGAGGTCGGTGGTCTTGAGGCCACTGACCAGGCCGTCGATCGCGAGCGACGACGCCGAGGACACGGACGACACGTGCGCTCCTTCCGACGGACTCAGACGGGGATCAGAGAGGGTGTGGCGTCCACCGGCACACCCGAACGGTGCCGGTGGACGCCACGGGGTTCACTAGCGGAGCAGCGAGAGCACACCCTGCGTGCTCTGGTTCGCCTGGGCGAGCATCGAGGTGCCGGCCTGGCTCAGGATGTTGTCGCGCGTGTACTTGACCATCTCCTCCGCCATGTCGACGTCCGTGATGCGGGAGCCCGCCGCGGTGAGGTTCTCCTTGGCCACGTTCGTCACGTTGATGGCGTGGTCGAAGCGGTTCTGGACGGCACCGATGTTCGAACGAGCAGCGGACACGTACTTGATCTGGTCGTCGATCTCCGCGATCGAGGTCTGCGCCTCCGCCGCGGTGCTGAACTTCAGACCCGCGACCGCGGTCGAGACGTCCCCGACGTTGGCCTTGGACAGGTCTACCTTGATCTGGCTGGCCGCATCACCGTTCGCGCCGACCTGGAAGTTCAGCACGCCTGCGGTGCCGGCGGTGCCGTCGAGCAGGTTGATGCCGTTGAAGTTGGTCGACTGCGAGATCCGGCCGAGCTCGGCGCTCAGCTGGGTGACCTCGGTCTGGATCGCCGTACGCGAGTCCGTGTTGTTCGAGTCGTTGCCCGCCTGCACGGCGAGGTCACGGACGCGCTGGAGGATGGCGTGCGTCTCGGTGAGACCGCCTTCCGCCGTCTGCACGACCGAGATGCCGTCCTGGGCGTTGCGGGCGGCGACCGTGAGGCCACCGACCTGGGACTTCAGCCCCTCGGAGATCGACAGACCGGCAGCGTCGTCGGCAGCACGGTTGATGCGGAGACCCGACGAGAGCTTCTCGAGGGACTTCGACAGGTCGTTCTGCGTCGCGTTGAGGTTCCGGTACGTGTTGAGTGCCGAGAGGTTGGTGTTGATGGACATACCCATGGTGGTTTCCTCCGTGAATCCTTGGGTTCGGTGTCTGCCCGTCCATGGGCTGACACGGGTGACTCTCGGCCGGCGGCGTCGAGTCGTTAGTGCCGGACCGGAAAAGTTCCGGCCGGACGTCTACCCCGCCGCTGGTACCGGCGCCGCGGCGGCGTCGTGCACGGCGCGGGCCACCCCGGCGGCGGCGTTCGCAGCCACCTTCGCGAGGTAGGCGCTGCGGCGGGCGGCAGTGGTCCGGGACGCGGGCTCGGGGTTGGCCCCGCCGTCCCCGTAGTGCGTGGCGAGTCCGTCGCGGAGCAGGCGCATCGCCTCGGAGCGCTGCTGCGACACCGCGGAGTGCGTGATCCCGAGCTCGGCGGCGACGTCCGTGACGGACCGGTCGCCGAAGTAGACCTGCTCGACGATGAACCGCATCCGCTCCGGGAGCGCCTCGACCGCGGCGCGGAGGTACCGACGCTTCTCGGTCTCGAGCAGGTCGTCGCCCGGCAGCGCGATGTCCGCGGCGACGACGTCGTGCACGGTCTCGTCGATGGCGGTGACGGTGCGGCCGGCGTCGCTCATGGCGTCCGCGGCGGTCTGCCGATCGACGCCCATCGCGTCGGCGATCTCCTGCACGCCGACGGAGCGGCCGAGCCGCGCGGACAGCGCCTCCTGCGTGGCGAGGGTCTCGCGGATGCGCTTCCGGGTGCCGCGGGACGCCCAGTCGGCGGAGCGCATGTCGTCGGCGATCGCGCCGGTGATGCGGGTCCGGGCGTAGGCGCCGAACGGCACGCCGAGGGTCGGGTCGAACGCGTCGGCGGCGGCGACGAGGGCGAGGGAACCGACGGCGGCGAGGTCGTCCCGGTCGAGGTGGGTGGCCCGTGCTCGGACGTCGGCGACGATGTAGCCGACGAGCGGTAGGTGCTCGACGATCATCGTGTTGCGTTCGGTGCGGTCCATGCTGCTGATCCCCTGATCGACCTGAAGCCCGTCCGTGGGTCGCCCGTCGGTGGGCACGACGGACACCGGCCACGGCAGGCCGGAACGTACGTCGAAGACCGCCCGGGTCCCTCCGGGCGGGCACCTCCGCGTCCCTGCGACGCGTGCCGGGTCTGTCCCCCGGGGTGCGTTCTGAATGTATCGGCTGGGAAGGCTCTGAACAGGCCCTCATCCGTACCCAGTGCGGGGGTGACCCCCGTCGATCCGGGTCGGCATTTGGGAGGACACGAGGCTCGGAACAGCCGGTTCTGTCCCCCGATCGCGGTCCGGACGGGAGGCCCGGGGTACGCCCGCACCGCCGGTCGCGCCGCATCGCGTCCCGTCGCATCTGCGCGCACGTCAGCGCACGGCGCTTACGTCACCAGCTCGCGGACCGATAGTCCACGGTGTCCGCAGGATGACGGACCGAACCACCACCCGGGAGGAGCTGATGAGCGTGAACGACCTGTCCGCCGTACTGTGGCGCGAACGCGAACTGCTCGAACTGCTCACGTTCAAGCTCGAGGAGGAGCAGCTGCTCCTCGCCGCCGGACGCTCCCGCTGGGTGTCGCACGCCAGCCGTGAGGTCGAGCAGGTGCTCGAACGACTCCGCAGTACGGGGCTCGAGCGGGCCGCGTCGAGCGCCGAGGTCGCCGAGGAGTGGGGCGTCGCAGCAGATGCTCCCCTGCGTGACGTCGTCGCCGCCGCGCCGAACGGCCCCTGGGGCGAGATCCTCGGCGCGCACCTCACCGCGATGGTCGAGCTGACGACGCAGATCGGTGCGCTCCGCGACGAGAACGACCGCTTCCTCCGCGCCGCGGCCCACGCGACCGAAGAGACCCTCGCCGGCACGGTCGGAGCCTCGGCCACCTACGACGCCACCGGCACGAGCGGCTCCGGCGCCGACGGGGCGCGCTTGTTCGAGGGGAACCTGTAGTCGTGGTCAGCACCTTCGGCTCCCTCGCGACGGCGTACTCCGGCCTGGCCGCCGCTCGCGCCGGCATCGACGTCACCGGGCAGAACATCGCGAACGCCGGGACCGCCGGGTACACCCGGCAGCGGGTGACCCAGTCGTCGATCCCCGCCGCCCAGACCGGGTTCATGCGCGGCACGGCGGCCCTCGCCGGGCAGGGCGTCTCGGTCGACGGCATCGCCCGGCTCGGGTCCCTGACGCTCGACGCCGGCGTGCGCGTCGCCGCGGGTTCCTCTGCGTACGCCGACGTCCGCGCCACCGCGCTGAGCGCCCTCGAGACCGGCCTGCAGGAGCCCGGCAAGGACGGCCTCTCCGCCAAGCTCGACGCGTTCTGGTCGGCGTGGGGCCAGGTCGCGGCACACCCCGACGACCCCGGTGCCGCGAGCACGCTCCTCGGCGCCGCGAACACCGTCGCGTCGACGCTGTCGAGCGGTTCGAAGGCGCTCGACCAGCAGTGGTCGCAGGTCCGCGCGACCGTCGCCGCCCAGGTGACGCAGCTGAACGACGCCGCGAAGCAGGTCGCCGACCTGAACGGGCAGATCCGGTCCGCGCTCGCTGCGGGCGGCAACGCGAACGAACTGCTCGACCAGCGCGACCAGCTCACCGAGCAGATCGCGACCCTGGCCGGCGGGACCGTCCGGACGAACGCGGACGGCACGGCCGACGTGCTCATCGGCGGGAACCCGATCGTGCAGGGCACCGACGCGCGCTCCCTGGCCCTCGGCGGCGCGACCGCGCTGCGCGACGGCGCCGCGGTGACCCTGACCTGGACGTCCGGGCAGGCCGGCGCGGTGTCGCTGTCCGGCGGGTCGATCGGCGGCGCGCTGTCGCTCCTGGCCCCCGCGGACGCCCAGGGCACCGGCGGTGCGCTCGCACAGGCGTCTGCCTCGTACGACGCCGTGGCGACGAAGCTCGCGGCCGTCGTGAACGCCGTGCACGAGTCCGGCTCCACGGCGGACGGCACCACGGGCCACGCCTTCTTCGCCGTCGCGCCCGGGGTGCCCGCGGCACAGGGGCTGTCCGTCGTCCCCACGGACGCGAGCGGTCTGGCGACGCGGAACGCGGCGGGGGAACTCGACGACTCGTTCGCCGACGCGCTCGCGCGGCTCGGGGCGGCGTCCGACGGTCCGGACGCGGCCTGGACGACGTTCGTGACGGGGGTGGGCAGTGCCTCCCGGTCGGCCGCGTCGGAATCGACGCTCACCGGACTCGCACTGACCAGCGCGCGCACCCAGCAGCAGTCGGGTGCCGGCGTCGACCTCGACGAGGAGAACGTCAACCTGCTGAGCTACCAGCACGCGTACCAGGGCGCCGCGCGCGTCCTGACCGCCGTCGACGAGATGCTCGACACCATCATCAACCGCGTCGGCCTCGTCGGCAGGAGCTGAACATGATCACCCGGGTGACCACCCAGATGTCGATGGCCGCGGCCAGCGCACGCCTGCAGGCCGGCGCCGCGAAGGTCGCGCAGCTGACCGACCAGGCGACCACGCTCAAGAACATCTCGCGGCCGTCCGACGACCCGGTCGGGACCGGCACGTCGATGCAGGTGCGCAAGGAGCAGGCCGCGAACGCGCAGTACGCCCGGAACGCGGACGACGCGGTGGGCTGGCTCGCGACGACCGACAGCACGCTGACGTCGGTGTACTCGGTGCTGAACAGCGTGCGCGACCTCACCGTCCAGGCCGCGAACTCCGGCACCATGAGCGACACCGACCGCGACGCGTTCATCACCGAGTTCCGGGCGCTGAAGTCGGACCTCGAGGCCCGGGCGAACACGACGTACGGCACCAGGAACGTCTTCGCGGGCTCGTCGACCGCCGCGACCGCGTACGACCCGGCAAGCGGGTTCGCCGCCTCGGGCACCGCGGTCTCGCGACGGGTCGGCGACGCCCTGTCCGTCCGGGTCGACACCCCCGGATCGGCCGTGTTCGGCTCCGGGTCGACGTCGGTGTTCTCGGTGATCGACTCGATCGTGTCCGACCTGCAGAACGGCGTGAACGTGAACCCGAGGCTCAACGACGTCGACGGTGCGATCGACACCGTGCGGAGCGCCCAGGCGGACGTCGGTGTCCGGCACGCCGCTGCGTTGACCGCGCAGGACTCGCTGAAGACCGCGTCCGTCGCGCTCGAGGGGCGCCGGTCGGACGTCGAGGACAAGGACCTCGCGAAGGCCGTCCTCGACCTCCAGGTGCAGCAGACCAACTACCAGGCAGCACTCGCCGTGACCGCGAAGGTGCTGCAGCCGACCCTGATGGACTACCTCCGATGAGCATCGACCTGACGTTCCCCGTCCCGCCGTTCGGCCTGAGCGGATCGGCCTTCACGCTGACGCCCGTCGAAGGCTCCGAGGGGCTGTTCACCCTGGTCGGCGACGGCTCGCGCCTGTTCCTGCTCGACGCAGCCGTGCACCTGCCCGCCTACGAGCCCGTGCTCTCGACCGCGCAGGTGGACGTGCTCGGGCTCACCGCACCCGAGGACGCGATGCTCCTCGTCGTCGCGAACCCGGCGGCGGAGGGCACCACGGTCAACCTGCTCGCCCCCGTCGTGGTGAACGCCCGGACGTCGGTCGGCGCTCAGCTCATCCTCGAGGACCAGGACTTCCCGCTGCGCGCGGAGCTCGCCCGCCGGTAGGGACGCGGGCGGGCCGCTGTCGAACGACACGGCCGCTGTCGCACGACACCGGCGCAGTCGTTCCTTGCGCGCGCAACAGTTGCATCCGCGGGGCTGCGACACGGCCGCTGTCGCACGACACCGGCGCAGTCGTTCCTTGCGCGCGCAACAGTTGCAGCCGCGGGATTGCGACACGGCCGCTGTCGCACGACAGCGACGCAGTCGTTCCTTGCGCGCGCAACAGTTGCAGCCGCGGGATTGCGACACGGCCGCTGTCGCACGACAGCGACGCTGTCGTTCCTTGCGCGCGCGCCTTCCCTCCACAGGGTCGGAGGCGCGGATCGCCGTCCACAAGGTCGGTGCAGTCCTGATCGGACGGCTCCCGGAGTGCGAACCTGCCGTCGTGGACCAGCGAACACGAGACATCCCCCTCATCCGAACGAGGCTCTACCCCAGCGCGGAGCGGCGTCGCCTCCAGCGAGCGGTGCACCGCGGAACGCTCGCCGCCGTGCGCCCCGGGGTGCTCGTCGATCCCGAGCTGCTCATCGGACTCCGACCCGAGGACCGACACCTCCTGCTCGTGCGGGCCACCGCTCCCGACGTGGTGGCTCCCGCGCGTGTGTCCCACCTGTCCGCCGCCGTCGTGCACGGCCTGCCGGTCATCGGCGCTGCACCGGACCGGGTGGACGTGACCGACCCGCGCCGTGGTCGGACCGACACCACCGCGCACACGCGGAGACGTCCGGGCGGACCCGGCGCAGACCACTCCGCGCAGCGTTGGTCCAGCGCTCCCTGCGTCCACGACGCCGAGTGCGACGGCGCCGTCGTCACGTCACTCGTCCGCACCCTCGTCGACGTCGCGGCGACGAAGGCTGCGCTCACGTCGGTCCCGATGATCGACCACGCACTCCACGACGGCCGGGTCTGGCCGGAGATGCTCGCGTTCGAAGCCGCCGACGGTGGACGCGACCTCCCCCAGCGGGCGTCAGCGGCGCTCTCGATGGGGTCGGCGCTGTCCGGTTCGCCGGCGGAGTCCTTGTGCCGCGTGCGTTTCCGGCAGCTCGGGACGCCGGATCCAGTGCAGCAACACGAGTTCCGGCGACCGGGTGAGCCGCCGGCCAACGTGGACTTCTGGTTCCCGGACCAGGGCGTCGTGGTCGAGGTCGACGGACGCGGGAAGTACGAGGACGCCGGCATGCTCGGCGGCGCATCGACCGCCGACGCGCACTGGCGCGAGAAGCGCCGCGAGGACTTCGTGCGTTCCTTCCCCGAGGTCCGCTTCGTCCTGCGGCTCACCTGGCGAGACCTGATGCACCCCGAGCGGGTCCGCGACGCGCTCCGACGGGCGGGGGTGCCGTGCCGATGACCATGGGGATCGCTCCCACCAGCGCGGCGTACGGTCTCCCCCATGGCCCGACAGCAGAAGGACCAGGCGATCATCCCGATGCCGGTCGCCCCGGTCGAACAGCACGCACTCGACGCCGACGGCAAACGGGTGGAGAGCGGCGGCGGTTGGGTCAAGTGGCTGGACCGCGTCCTCAGCGTGCAGCGCCCGGCGGTGGTCGCACATGTGAACCGGCTCCGGCGTCGGCACCCCGACGCGAGTCCGGCGGAGATCATCCAGATCCTCGAGCGGCAGTACCTGACGGCAGTGACCTCGGGTGGTGCGGCGGTCGGCGCGAGCGCGGTCATCCCGGGAGTCGGCATGGCCGCCGCGCTCGGGCTGAGCGGCGCGGAGACGGTCGGCTTCCTCGAGACAACGGCGCTCTTCGCCCAGTCCGTGACCGAGGTGCACGGCATCGCCCTCGACGACCCGGAGCGGGCCCGTACGCTGGTGATGGCACTCATCCTCGGCACGCCGGGGACGCAGCTCATCAAGCAGCTCGCGGGCCAGGCAGCGGGCGGTCAGGCACGGTCCGCGTTCTGGGGCGAGATGGTGACGGCGTCACTGCCGAAGCAGGTCGTCTCGGGCATCGGCGGTCAGGTCCGCGACCAGTTCGTCCGGCGCTTCGCGGCTCGCCAGGGTTCCACGATCGTCGGCCGGGCGCTCCCCTTCGGCATCGGCGCTGCGGTGGGCGGACTCGGCAACCACGCGCTCGGTCGCAAGGTGGTGAACGCCTCGCGGACCGGTTTCGGGACGCCTCCGGCGCAGTTCCCGATCGTGCTCGACGCGAAGCCTGCCCGCGGGTCGAAGGAGCGTCGCGAGTCGTCCTCCGAGGGCCGCAAGGCGCTGCCGTGGCGCCGTCGCAAGGCGGACGAGGACCTCTGGGCCGAGACGCCCGACCCCGGCCCGGTGGATCAGCGGTAGTCGGTTCGGCCGGGCCCGAGCAGGTGAGACTCGGTCGGCCGACCCTCGTCCGGACGGCCGGGCCCGAGCAGGTCAGACTCGGTCGGCCGACCCTCGTCCGGACGGCCGGGCCCGAGCAGCCCCGTACCCGTCGATCACCGCTCGTCGGAACGGTCGTCACCGGACCCGTTGCCGGCCAGCCGACCGGCCGCTTGATCGCGGCCGGCTCAGCCTCGCCGCACGGGCGTCGTCACGACCTGGCCGGCGTGCGCGAAGCCACCTCCGAAGCCGAACAGCAGCGCCGGCACCCCTTCGGGCAGTTCGCCACGCGACCACGCCTTCGACAGCCCCAGTGGCACGCTCGCCGCCGACGTGTTGCCCGACTCGACGACGTCACGGACGACGTACCTCGGGGATCCGCCGAGCGCCTCGACGAGGGGCTCGATGATCCGCAGGTTCGCCTGGTGGAACGCGAACACCTCGATGTCGTCGATCGTCAACCCGGCTGCCCCGACAACGGCGCGCGCATGGTCGGCGGCCTCGGTGATCGCCCATCGGTAGATCGATCGGCCCTCCTGGGAGAACCGCGCGGGTTCGCCCGACACCCGCACGGCCTGCTGCAGGTGCGGCACGCTCCCCCACGACGCCGGCCCGATCTGCGGCTCGTCGGAGACACCGACGACCGCGGCCCCGGCTCCGTCGCCCACGAGCACGCAGGTCGAGCGGTCGGTCCAGTCGACGATCCCGGACAGCTTCTCGGAACCGATGACGAGCGCGACGTCGGAGGATCCGGTTCGGACTGCCTGGTCCGCGATGCCCATCGCGTACTCGAAGCCGCTGCACGCCGTGTTGATGTCGATCGGTGCCGCCCGCGCGGAGAGTCCGAGCTCCGCAGCGACCCGGCCAGCGGTGTACGGCGCCCGGTCCTCGTGCGTGGTGGAGGCCACGACGACGAGCCCGACCTCGGACGGCTCGACACCGGAGTCGGCGAGGGCGGCACGCCCGGCCTCGACCGCCATCGAGGTGACGGTGTCGTCGGGGCCGGCGATGTGCCGCGTCCTGATGCCGGTGCGGGTGGTGATCCACTCGTCGTTCGTGTCGACCATCGTCGCGAGCTCGTCGTTGGTCAGGATGCGCGAGGGCTGGTGGTGGCCGAACCCGATGATCCGGCTGCCTCGGAGTGCGGGGATGTTCACCCGCGGCACGCTACTCCCTGCCGCGAGCGTTCCATGCCCCCGCCCGCATGCACACCAGCGATGCTCCGCCGTTGCACCGCACCGCACCGCACCGCGACGCACCGCAACTCGACGGGCCCCGACGCGACCCGCAGACCGGTACTACCAGTGCCTGGCGCACCCGGCGCACCCCGCGTAGACCGGGTCCATGGACTACACACACCTCGGACGGACAGGGCTGTCGGTGTCACGAGCGGTGCTCGGGACGATGAACTTCGGACCGGAGACCAGCGAGGACGACTCGCACGCGATCATGGACCGGGCGCACGAACTCGGCGTGAACTTCTTCGACACGGCGAACGGCTACGGCGGCTCGGTCGGCAAGGGCGCAACGGAGGAGATCATCGGCCGGTGGTTCGCGAAGGGCGGCGGTCGACGCGAGAAGACCGTCCTCGCGACGAAGGTCTACGGCGACATGATCGACTGGCCGAACGGCGGGAAGCTCAGCGCGTACAACATCCGACAAGCACTCGATGCGAGTCTCCGTCGCCTCCAGACCGACCACATCGACCTCTACCAGTTCCACCACGTCGACCGCGCGACGCCGTGGGACGAGATCTGGCAGGCCCTCGAGGTCGCCGTCGCCCAGGGCAAGGTGCTCTACGTGGGCTCCTCGAACTTCGCCGGCTGGCACATCGCCCAGGCGCAGGAGGCCGCCGCACGCCGGAACTTCCTCGGCCTCGTCAGCGAGCAGTCGATCTACAACCTCGTCGTCCGCGACGTCGAACGCGACGTGCTGCCCGCTGCCGAGCACTACGGTCTCGGCGTCATCCCGTGGTCACCGCTGCAGGGCGGACTCCTCGGTGGTGTGATCGAGAAGACCGAGAACGGATCGCGCCGACTGTCCGGCCGGAGCGCCGAGTACGTCGAGGGTCACCACGACCAGCTCGCCGCGTACGAAGCCTTCGCGAAGGAGCTCGGCCACACCCCGGGCGAACTCGCGCTCGCGTGGCTGCTGCACCAGCCGGCGGTCACCGCGCCCATCACCGGTCCGCGCACGATGGAGCAGTGGGAGTCCGCGGTCCGCGCGGTCGACATCCGCCTCGACGACGCCGCGCTGGCGCGCCTCGACGAGATCTTCCCGGGGCACAAGACCTCCCCGGAGGACTACGCCTGGTGACCCGGCCCGCCTGATCCGCGCCGCGAGGCGCTCAGATCGACGGACTGGAGGCACGTGG
>NZ_LDQC01000108.1 GCF_001475545.1 Curtobacterium luteum
CCGGGAGGCACGGTGCCGGCACGACCGCCCGCTGCGGCACCGAGACGGCCGGCTGGTCCGCGCCGAGCAGCACGTCCGTCGCCCGGTCACCACGGTCGTCCGACCACGGCAGGGCACCGGGACGCACGAGGCGCGCACCGCCGCGGAGCTCGCCCGCCGCGGTCTGCACGAGCGCCTGGACGGGGCCGTCGCCGGGGCGGGCGAGTGCGATGAGCGCCGCGGCGTCGAGCCGCACCGACGTGTCGACGAGCACGAGCGTCCGGCCCGCCCCCCTCGCGACCCCCGCGTTCACCGCGGACCCGATGCCGTCCACGTGTTCCCGACGCACCCAGGGCAGCGTCGGGTCGAAGCCGTCGCGCGGCGAGGCGTCCGCGACGTAGGACACCACGCGCACGTCGACGTCGCCGCCGAACGCACCGCGCGCGACGGCCACGAGCCGCGGGACCTCGGCGTGCCGGTCGGAGCGGGTCGTGACGACCACGGTGACCGTCGCGTCGAGGTGCGGCAGGTCGCCGTCCCAGCCGCTGACGCGCACGACGTCGGCCGACGCGGCGGGGCCGTTCCGGGCCTCCCGGCCGGTGTCGGCGGCGGCCCCGTCGTCGGGGCGGCGCGTCCGGCGGAACAGGCCCACGGTCGGATCAGGCGTCGAGCAGGCGCTGCAGGTACACGCCGTACCCGCCCTTGACCAGCGGTGCCGCGAGCTCGGCGAGCTGCGCATCGTCGATCCAGCCGTTGCGCCAGGCGATCTCCTCGATGCAGCCGATCTTGAAGCCCTGCCGGTCCTCGATCACCTTGACGTACTCGGAGGCCTGCATCATCGACTCGAACGTGCCGGTGTCGAGCCAGGCGGTGCCGCGGTCGAGGACCTGGACACCGAGCTCGCCGGCCTCGAGGTAGCGCTCGTTCACCGTCGAGATCTCGAGCTCTCCACGCGCGCTCGGTTCGATCGTCTTGGCGATCCCGATGACCTTGTTGTCGTAGAAGTACAGACCGGGCACCGCGTAGTTCGACTTGGGCTCGGTCGGCTTCTCCTCGATGGAGACGGCCGTGAAGTCGTCGTCGAACTCGACCACGCCGTACGCCGTCGGGTCGGCCACGTGGTAGGCGAAGATCGTGGCGCCCTGCACGTCGGTGTTCTTCCGCAGGTTCGTGCCGAGGCCCGTGCCGTGGAAGATGTTGTCGCCGAGGACGAGCGCGACGCTGTCGTCACCGATGAAGTCCTCGCCGATGACGAACGCCTGCGCGAGGCCGTCCGGGCTCGGCTGCACGGCGTACTGGATGTCCATGCCCAGTGCCGAGCCGTCCCCGAGCAGGGCCTTGAACTGCTCGTTGTACTCCGGCGTCGTGATCACCAGCACCTCGCGGATGCCGGCCATCATCAGCGTCGACAGCGGGTAGTAGACCATCGGCTTGTCGTAGATCGGCATGAGCTGCTTGCTGATGCCCTTGGTGATCGGCCAGAGCCGCGTGCCGGATCCACCGGCGAGGATGATGCCCTTCACGTGGAGCCCCTTACTTCTTGGTCCGGAGGGACTCGGTGTAGGCCACCGCTTCCTCGTAGGTCGGCAGCAGCCCCTGCTCGGCGGCCTGTTCGAGCGTCGGCGCCGTCGTGTCCTTCTCGGACAGCACGGGCTCGCCGAGGCCCTCGGGCAGCTCGAGCCCGACCGTCGGGTCGAGGATCGTGATCCCCTTCTCGCGCTGCGGGTCGTAGTGGGCGCTGACGAGGTAGTTCACCGTGGAGCGGTCCTCGAGCGCGACGATCGCGTGGCCGAGCCCCTCGGACAGGTAGACGGCCCTGCGGTCGACGTCGTCGATCCGCACCGAGTCCCACTGCCCGAAGGTCGGCGACCCGACGCGGATGTCGACGATGTAGTCGATGAACGCGCCGCGGACGGCGGTGACGTACTTCGCCTGGCTCGGGGCGACGAGGGCGTAGTGGATGCCCCGGGCGACGCCGGCCGAGGAGATCGACATGTTCACCTGGCGGAGGTCGAGCGCGTGGCCCACCGTCTCCTCGAGGACGTCGGCGCGGTAGGCCTCGAGGAACGCTCCTCGTGCGTCGCCGTGCTGCACGGGCGTGAACTCCCACGCGCCGGGGATCTTGAGTTCGCGGATCTGCACCACGGCAGCCTAGCAAGCCGGCTGGTACACCACGTTCCACTCCCCGCACGCACGTTCGCACTAGGCTGTTGAGGCCTCGCGCCCCCGTCAGACATCGAAACGAGACCTGCAGCCCCGTGAAGTTGTTCGTACAGATCCCCTGTCTCAACGAGGAGAACACCCTCGCCAGCGTCATCGACTCCATCCCGCGCGAGATCGACGGCATCGACGAGGTCGAGATCCTCGTCATCGACGACGGCAGCACGGACCGCACCGTCGAGGTCGCGAAGGAGCACGGCGTCAAGCACTTCGTGCACCACACCACGAACATGGGCCTGGCCCGGTCGTTCCGCGACGGCGTGGACTACGCGCTCCTGCACGGCGCCGACATCGTGGTCAACACCGACGGCGACAACCAGTACCCGCAGGCCCAGATCGCCGAGCTCGTGCAGCCGATCCTCCGGAAGGAGGCGGAGATCGTCATCGGCGACCGCCAGACCCGCACGATCGAGCACTTCTCCGGGTTCAAGAAGCTCATGCAGCGCTTCGGGTCCTGGGTGGCATCGCGGGCGGCCGGCCTCGACCTCCCCGACGCGGCGAGCGGGTTCCGCGCGTACTCGAAGTACTCCCTCATCCGGCTGAACATCGTGACGCGCTTCAGCTACTGCATGGAGACCATCGTGCAGGCCGGCTACAAGCGCCTCGCGATCGCGTCGGTGCCGATCACGACGAACCCGAAGACGCGTGAGTCCCGGCTGTTCAGCAACATCTGGCAGCACATGTTCCAGTCCGGCTCCGCGATCGCACGCGTCTACCTCATGTACCGGCCGATGGCGCTCTTCGCCTGGGTCGCGGCGGTCCTCGGCGCGCTGGGGCTGTGGCCGCTCGTGCGCTACCTCGTGCTCCTCGCGATGCACACCCCTGGTAACCACCTGCAGTCGATCATCCTCGGCGTGGTCCTGCTCATCACCGCTGTGCTCGCGGTCGTGATCGGCGTCGTCGCGGACCTCACCCGGCTGAACCGGACGCTGGCCGAGGAACAGCTCGACCTCCAGAAGCTGCAGCGCTACGGTGACTGAGCGCGACGCGATGGACCTCGACCGCCGAACCCGCTTCGCCCTCTGGCTCCGACGCCCCTCCTCGTGGATCGAGGTGGCGGCGTGGGCAGCCCTCGTCGCCTTCGTCGCGTTCACGATCGGACCGGCGCTCCTCGGGCAGGGGACGTTCCTCAACACCGGGTTGCTCAGCCGGTACACCCCGTGGGGTGAGTCGCTCGAGACGCTCCAGAACTCCACGAACATCCTGTCCAGCGACACGCTCGACAGCGTGACGCCGCAGACGACGCTCCTCGTCCGACTCGCGCACGAGGGCGTCTTCGGCGCCTGGAACCCGTACGTCGCCGGCGGTGTCGAACTCGGCGGCGTGCCGAACTCGGGCGCGTGGTCCCCGCTCTCGCTCCCGTGGTGGATCCTCCCGTTCACCTACGCGGCCGGTGCGGTGAAGCTGCTCGAGATCGTGGCCGTCACGGTCGGCATGTCCCTCCTGCTCCGACGCTGGGGTGTCCCGCGCGCGGCGTGGCCGATCGCGTCGCTCGTCTTCGCCTCGTCCGGGTTCATGGTCGCGTGGTCGAACTGGCCGCAGACCCGCGTGGCGGCGTTCATCCCGCTGCTCTTCTGGGCGATCGACCGGGCCGCGGTCGAGCTGAAGGCCCGCGACCTGCTGAGCGTCGGCCTCGTCGTGATGAGCATGCTGCTCGGCGGCTTCCCGGCGGTCGTCGGCTACGCGCTCTTCGTCGGCGGGTTCTTCTTCCTGGCCCGCACGATCGTGGTGCACCGGGCGGTCCGGGGTGTGCTCGTCAGCGCTGCGATCGCGATCGGCGGCATCGTGCTCGGCGTCCTGCTGTCGGCCTGGCAGCTCGTCCCGTTCGCGATCAGCGCCTCGAACGTCGTGGACTTCAACGGTCGCGGGCAGAGCGGCGGCAGCGGCCTCGGCTCGAACCCGATGGTCAGCTCCTGGATCCCGGACATCTCCTCGCTGGCGAGCACCGGCGCGGCGTGGAGTGCCCGCAACCCCGTCGAGGAGTACTCGTACCTCGGCATCGGTGCGATCGTCCTCATCGCCGCAGCGGTGCTGCTGCGCCCGCGGCTCGACCCGGCGGTGACGCTCGACGACACCAGCCGCCGTCGCCGGCGCGGGGTCCTGCCGATCGCTGCGGCACTCCTGGCGTTCAGCGTGGTGCTCGTCTTCCTCGGCGGACCGATCCTGGCGGCGGCCCGTGAGCTGCCCGTCTTCGACAGCAACCCGATCGGGCGCGCCCGCGTCGTCGTCGGCTTCTTCGCGGCCGTCGTCGCCGGCATCGGCTTCGGCCGGGTCGCCGACGCCGAGGTCCTCCGGGACGAACTCGCCCGGTTCCGACGGGCGACCCCGCTGCGCCGCGCCACCCGCGTCGCGACCGTGGTGCTCGTCGTGCTCTTCACCGCCGCCGTCGGACTGCAGACCGCCCTCGCGCTCGAGACCGTGCCGACCGACTACGTGCACCGGACCAAGCTCGAGACGCTCGCGGTCGGCCTGGTCGGCGCAGGGGTCGCGGTCTGCGTCCTCGCGGCGTGGCTGCTCCGGAACCGCGTCGTCCGGGTCACCGCCGCGGTCCTGGTCGCCGCCGGGGTCGCCGCGCCCGCGGTCGTCGCCACGCAGCCGTGGTGGCCGATCGCGTCGAACTCGACCTTCTACCCGTCGTCCCCCGCGATCCGGTACCTCCAGGAGCACGTCAGCGACCAGGACCGCTACGCCACCACGGGCAGCGCCACCCTGCCGGGCTCGGCGTCCTACTACCGCATCCGCTCGACGACCGGTCACGCGTTCCAGACCGCCGAGTGGAAGCAGCTCATGCGCAAGGTCGATCCGAAGACCTACCCGACGGCGTCCTACCTGACGTTCCAGCCGAACGAGATCCCCGAGCTGGTCGACTCGGCGATCCTCGACCGGGTCGCCACGAAGTACATCGTCGCCGACCCCTCGGCACCCGTCGCGGGCACGAGCGAAGCGGGGGCACCGCAGACGAAGTGGTCGGACCTGACGGCGTCGAACCCCTCGGTGGACTCGGCGAGCCACACGGGGCCGGTCAACGGGATGACGATCACCGGCCCGCCGGCACTGACGACGTCGACGGACGGCATGACGCTCACCGTGTCGCTGATCGACGACGCCACGGGGAAGACCCTGACGTCGACGGAGAGCTGGGTGCCCGCGATGGGTGGCCCCCGGAACGTCGCCGTCGAGGGCTCGGACATCCCCAGGACCACGTCGTGGCACGCACGGATCACGATCACCGGGCAGTCGAAGCTCGTCCCGATCGGCACCGACGACGACGGCAAGGCCGTGCTCACGCTGTTCCGTCCGGTCGCGGGTCAGGGCGTGTCCGTCGTCCACACCGGCGACGCGACGATCTACGAGCGCGACACGGCGCTCGACCGGGTCCGCTGGGCGTCGGACCAGCGCGTCGTGTCGACCAAGTACGGTCGGGTCGACACGCTCGCGGACCACTCGCTCCCGGCCGACACGGTCGTCCTCAGCGAGCAGACCGACCACCGAGCGGACACCGGGGCCGACGCGGAGGTGGCCCTGCAGCCCGGGGACACCAGCGAGACGATCGCGAAGGTCGACGCATCCGGCGCCGGCTGGCTCGTGGTGATGGACTCGGTGCAGCGTCCGGGGTGGCACGCCACCGTCGACGGGAAGCCCGTCGACCTGGTCGCCGCCGACAACGCGGGTGGAGCGGTGTGGGTGCCGGAGGGCGAGCACACGGTCCGTGTGTACTACACCGTCCCGCGCCTGGCCACCGGCTGGCTCGTCACGGGGAGCACCGTCGTGCTCGCCGTCCTGGTCAGCACGGTCGTCGTCGTCGCCGGTCGACGCCGACGGCGTGCGCGCACCGGCGCCTGAGCCGGTGCTTGCTAGCATCGGTCCTCGATCCAACGACCACACCGGCGCCGCCGGTGACAACGCAAAGGAACCTGCCTCGTGAAGATCCTCGTCACCGGAGGGGCCGGCTTCATCGGCTCGAACTTCGTCCGCCGCACCCTGGAGGACGCCTACCCGGGCCTCGAGGGCGCCGAGGTCGTGGTCTACGACGCGCTGACCTACTCGGGCAACGAGGCCAACCTGGCACCGGTCGCCGACTCGCCGCGCTACACCTTCGTGCACGGTGACATCCGCGACGCCGAGAAGCTCGACGAGGTCGTCCCGACCGTCGACGCGATCGTCCACTTCGCCGCCGAGTCGCACGTCGACCGCTCCGTCCGCGACTCCGGGATCTTCGTCGAGACCAACGTCGTCGGCACCCAACGCCTGCTCGACGCCGCGCTCCGCCACGGCACCGAGCGCTTCGTGCACGTCTCGACCGACGAGGTCTACGGCTCGATCAGCGAGGGCTCCTGGACCGAGGACCGCCCGCTCGAGCCGAACTCCCCCTACTCGGCGTCGAAGGCCGGCAGCGACCTGCTCGCGCGCAGCTACCACCGCACGCACGGCATGAACCTGTCGATCACGCGCTGCTCGAACAACTACGGGCCGTACCACTTCCCGGAGAAGGTCATCCCCCTGTTCGTGACGAACCTCATCGACGGCAAGCACGTGCCGCTGTACGGCGAGGGCAACAACGTCCGCGACTGGCTGCACGTCGACGACCACTGCCGCGGCATCGCGCTCGTGCTCGTCAAGGGCCGTGCCGGCGAGGTCTACAACATCGGCGGCGGCACCGAGCTGACGAACAAGGAACTCACGCAGCTCCTCCTCGACGCCACCGGCCACGACTGGTCGAGCGTCGACCGCGTCGCCGACCGGCTCGGCCACGACCTCCGCTACTCGGTGGACATCACGAAGATCCGCGAGGAGCTCGGCTACGAGCCGCAGGTCCCGTTCGAGCAGGGCCTCGCCGACGTCGTGCAGTGGTATCGGGACAACCGCGCCTGGTGGGAGCCCCTCAAGGAGCGTGCGGCGCTCAGCTGAGCGGCACGACCGACCCCGACGGGATCCACGACACCATGACGCGATACCTCATCACGGGGGCGGCCGGCATGCTCGGCCAGGACCTCCAGCACGCCCTCGCCGGACGTGACGTCACGGCCTTCGGCCGCGCAGACCTCGACATCACCGACGCCGACGCCGTCGACGCGGCCGTCGCCGGGCACGACGTGGTCATCAACTCGGCGGCCTACACCAAGGTCGACGACGCCGAGACCCACGAGGACGACGCGTACGCCGTCAACGCCACGGGGCCGAAGCTCCTCGCCGAGGCCGCGGTCCGGCACGGGGCGAAGCTCCTCACCGTGTCGACGGACTACGTGTTCGACGGCAACGGCACGGCGCCCTACGCGGAGGACGCGCCGACCGACCCGATCAACGCGTACGGCCGGTCGAAGGCCGCGGGCGAGGCGTTCGTCCGTGACATCGCCCCGGACTCGTCGTACGTGGTCCGGACCGCGTGGATCTACGGCGCGCACGGTCCGAACTTCGCAGCCACGATGCTCCGCCTCGCGGCGTCGCACGACACCGTGAGCGTCGTCACGGACCAGGTCGGGCAGCCCACGTGGACCGGGGACCTCGCCGCGCGGATCGTCGAGCTCGTGGACCGCGACGCCCCGGCGGGCGTCTACCACGGCACGAACGCCGGGCAGGGGTCCTGGTACGACTTCACCCGCGCCATCTACGCCGAGCTGGGTCTCGACCCCGAGCGGGTGCTGCCCACCGACAGCACCGCGTTCGTCCGGCCCGCGCCGCGGCCGACCTACAGCGTCCTCGGCCACGACGGCTGGTCGCGCGCCGGGCTGGCGTCGATGCGCGACTGGCGCGAGGCGCTGCGCGCCGCCGTGCAGGCGGGCGCACTGCAGGCCTGAGCCGGGGTCGCCGACGCGACCAGGGACGGCCTGGAGGCACGACACCGGACCGGTGCGACGCCTCCAGGCCGTCGTCGCGTCGCGCCGGACGCATGCCCGCGCCGGACGGATGCACCGCCGGTCCGTCACGGGGTCCTCCCCGTCCCCCCCTGGTAGGGTCAGCCAGCCGGGTCACGGCACCACGACCACGACGAGGAGCACGCCAGCATGACCACTCTCCACGTCGTCGTCGACCAGGTGGTGGCCCCCGTCCCCGGCGGGATCGGCCGCTACGCGGAGGAGCTCACCCGCCACCTGGTCGCGAACGCGCCGGAGGGATGCGACGTCGCAGCGGTGGTCTCGGCCGTCGGGAACGACGACCTCCGCCGTCTCGAGACACTCCTGCCCGGGCTCTCCGAGCTCCAGCGGCTCGCGCTCCCCCGCCGTGAGCTCTCGCTCGCCTGGCAGGGCGGGATGGTCGGCGGTCTCGCGAAGGAGATGGTGCACGCCCCGAGCGTGCTCGCGCCGCTGGTGAAGCACGACCGCGTGCAGTTCCCCGGCCGGCAGAGCGTCGTGACCGTGCACGACACCGTTCCGTGGACCCACCCGGAGACCCTCACGCCGCGCGGAGTGCACTTCCACCGCGCCATGATCAAGCGCGCGTACAAGTACGCCGACGCCGTGGTCGTGCCGACCCACGCGGTCGCCGGGGCGCTCAACGAGATCCACCGGTTCGACGACCGTCTGCGGGTGATCGGCGGCGCCCCGAGCGGCCGGCTCCGGACCCCGGTCGACGCGGACCTCCGTGCCGAGCGGCTGGGCCTGCCCGAGCGCTACGTGCTCGCCGTGGGGACCCTCGAGCCGCGGAAGGGGCTCGCCCACCTCATCGAGGCGATGGCGCACCCGGACGCACCGCAGGACGTCCCGCTCGTCATCGCCGGACCCGACGGGTGGGGTGACGTCGACGTCTACGGCACCGCCGAACGGGCCGGCCTCGCCCGTGACCGGGTGAAGGTCCTCGGACGGATCGACGACGCCGACCTCGCCGTGGCGTACGACCGGGCCACCGTGTTCGTGTTCCCGAGCCTGGCCGAGGGCTTCGGTCTCCCCGTGATCGAAGCGATGAGCTTCGGCACGCCGGTCATCCACTCCGACGACGCGGCGGTCAGCGAGGTCGCGTCCGACGCCGGCGTGACCGTGGCCCGTGATCCACGCGACTCCTACGCCGAGCGGCTCGCGCAGGCCGTGTACCAGGTGGTGAACGACCCGTTGCTCGCGTCGCAGCTGGCCGTCGCCGGTCCGGACCGCGCGCGGATGTTCGACTGGAACGACGCAGCCTTGGAGACCTGGCAGTTGCACGCCGACCTCTGACGGCACCGGTCCAGTTCCCGGTCGCGCGAGCTTGCTAGCGTTCGGACGGACCGAACTCGCGCACCGACGGGGACACGATGCCAGCAGCCGACCAGGAGCTCGACGCTCCGACCGCGAAGGACCCCTCGAGCGCCGCGGCCCCCGGGCGAGCGGTCCGCCGAGCGGTGCCGCTCTGGCTCGTCCCCGTCCTCGTCGGGGTGCTCGCCGCCCTCGTCTCGGCGATCGGTTCGTGGGTGCCCTCGGCGTGGGCGGACGAAGCCGCCACCATGAGCGCGGCGCGCCGGTCCCTCCCCGAACTCTGGCGCATGGTGCACCACATCGACGCTGTGCACGGGCTGTACTACGCCGCCCTGCACCTCTGGTTCACGGTCGTGCCCTACTCGCCGTTCACGCTGCGACTGCCGAGCGCCCTGGCGGTCGGAGTCGCGGCGGCGTTCACCGTGGTCCTCGGCGACCGTCTGGCCGGTCGGTGGACCGGCATCGTCGCCGGCCTCGTCTTCGCCGTCCTGCCCCGTGTGACCTGGGCCGGGACGGAGGGGCGGTCGTACGCCGCCACCGCGGTCGTCTCCGTCGTGCTCACGCTTGTCCTCGTGGTCGCCGTTCGTCGCACCGTGCAGCGGCGAGGACGCCCGTGGGTCTGGTGGGTGCTGTACGGCGTCCTGGTGCTCCTCAGCGGCCTGCTGTTCGTCTACGGCGTCCTCGTCGTGGCGGCCCACGCCGTGACGCTCCTGCTGTGGGTGCTGCGGCGCCGCGGTCCGGGCGGCCGCGGGTCGCACCTGCGTGCGGCGCTGTGGTGGCTCGTCCCGACCACGACGGCGGCCCTCCTGCTGTTGCCGTTCGTCCGGCTGGCATCCGGCGAGACGGGTGCGCAGCTGTTCTCCCTCCCCGAGCTCCACTGGGGACCGCTGCTGCGCACGCTGGTGTTCACGGTGCAGTTCTTCATGTCCGGCACGGTGCTCGCGTGGGTCGGCTGGGCGCTCGTCGTGGTCGGCGCCGTCGGGACGGTCGTCGTGCCGCGACTGCGCGCGCGTGTCCCGGCGGTCGAGGTGACGCTCCCGGTCATCGTGCTCCCGCCCGTCGTGGTCATCGCCGCGACGATGCTGACGCACCCGCTGTACAACGCGCGGTACTTCACCTTCGCGACGCCGTTCGTCGCCCTGGCGATCGCGCTCGGCCTGACGCTCGTGCCGTGGCGGGTCGTCTCGGCGCTCGGGCTCGCGGTGATCGTCGTGCTCGCGCAACCGCAGTGGCACATCCAGCGGCTCCCGGCGGCGAAGGACTCGTCGACCTGGGCGCAGGCGGCAGCGGACCTGACACGACTGCGCGCCGCGGAGCCGCGGGGTACCCGCGACGCGGTGTACTACGGCCCGCTGCCGCTCCACGTCAACCGCACGACGGAGTTCGTCGCCGCTGCCTACCCGGAGGCCTTCGCCGGGATGCGGGACCTGACCCTGGAACGCAGTGCCGTCGACATCGGGCAGCTCTGGGCGCAGCGTCGGAGCGCCACCGATCCGCTGCCCGACCTGTCCGGTGTCGACCGTGTCTGGTTCGTGGGGCAGCCGACGGACGACGCGCCGAAGCGCATGCAGCAGCAGCTCGTGGCCGACGGCTGGCGGGTGGTCACCGACCGACGCGACGGCGGGTTCCTGCTGCGGTCCTTCGAGCGCAGCCGAACGGGGTGAGCCGCGGGTGCTCGCGCCGTCAGCGCGGGTGCTCGCGCGCCGTCAGAGCGAGTCTCGCAGCCGCGCCGCCTTCTCCTCGACGAGCTTCTCCAGCCCGTCCGCGTGGTCGGCGAGCCGCGCGGCGACCACCGGGTCCGCGCTGCCGATGATGCGTGCGGCGAGGAGTCCGGCGTTCGCCGCACCGTTGATCGCCATCGTCGCGACCGGGATGCCCGCGGGCATCTGCACGATCGACAGGAGCGAGTCGAGACCGTCGAGCCGCGCGAGCTGCACCGGGACCCCGATCACGGGCAGGGTCGTCATCGACGCCACCATGCCGGGGAGGTGCGCAGCGCCACCGGCACCTGCGATCACCACCCGGATGCCCCGTGCTGCGGCACCCCGCGCGAACCGGGTCATCTTGTCGGGCGTGCGGTGGGCGGAGACGACGTCGGCCTCGAACGCGATGCCGAGCTCGGTGAGCGTGTCGGCGGCGGCACGCATGGTCGGCCAGTCGGAGTCCGACCCCATGATGATCGAGACGAGCGGCTGGGCAGGGGCAGCGGTGTCGGTCACGTGACGAGCCTAGCCGAGCAGCACCCGACGCCAGGCGTCGCCGTCGGCGCCGATCATCCGCTCCTGGGCGACCCACGCGGCGGCCCCGGGGTCGGCCTCGCCCCGGTCGACGGCGGCGACCACGGCCGCGCGCCACGCAGCGGCGTCGTCGGGGACGGCGACGACCCCGTGGGCCGCTGCCTCGGCGTACGAGGGGCGGTCGGACACGACGGCGGGCAGCCCGAGCGCGACGTACTCGATGGCCTTGAGGTCGCTCTTCGCCCGGTTGAACACCTCGTCGCGCAGCGGTGCGACGCCGGCACGCCAGCGCTGCCGGTGGTCGACCAGCCACCGGGCGAACGCCGGGTAGTGGCCGTCGGGCACCTCGACGCGGCGGTACCAGTCCGCGTCGCCCTCCGCGACACCGATGACCTCGAGCCGGATCGGCTGGCCGTCGGACGCGACGAGGTCGGTGAACACGTCCCGCAGGAGCTCGAGGTCGGCCGCGTGCGTCAGCGTGCCCATGTAGAGGACGCGGTGCTCGTCGGCGGGGAGGTCGTCGGTCGTCGTCGGCGCCCCCGCGGTCCAGAGCGACGGGTCGAGCGCGTTCCGCACGACCACCGTGTCCCGGGCGATGGGACGGACGACCTCGGCGAGCTCCTCCGTGCTGACCACGACGACGTCGGCTCCGCGCACGAGGGCGTCGATCGACGCGAGCCGGTCCGGGTCGTACTCGGCGCGGGCGAGCCGCTGCCTGCCGGAGTCGGTGAAGAAGTCGTCGTCGACCTCGGCGACGACCCGGACACCCCGACTGCGCGCGGCGTCGAGGAACGGCGCGACGGATGCGCGGGGCAGGACGTCGCGCTGGACGAGCACGACGTCGACGTCCGTGTCGTCCGCACCGTCCACGAACGCACCGGCGTCGACCTGCCGGACCGTTGCCGTGCCGGATGCCGCGAGGTGCTCGGTGCGGCGGACCACGCGCACGTGCGCCGACGCCGGGTGCGCACCGTCCGCACCCGCCACGACGTAGCCCACGACGGGCAGTGGCGCGGGGTCGGCCGGCGTGGTCCCACCGGCGGTCAGCGCGCGGCGGAGTCGGCGGGCGGCACGACGGACGAGATCACGCGGCATGCGTCCATGATCCCGCACACGGGGGCGGCAGCAGCGCCGACCGCACCGTCACGCCCGGCA
>NZ_LDQC01000109.1 GCF_001475545.1 Curtobacterium luteum
TCGTCTCGGATGTGCTGCGCTACCGGTTCGAGGAGTCCTGATCCTTGATGGGGCGCGACAGCTCCGGGGGTGAGCTGGTCGACCCAGTACGAGCGCTGGGAAGCGTTCGACCAGTCCACGGAGACGGTGCCGTCCTGGACGGTGGCGTGCGCCTTGTCCGCGACGGCGGCGAGGGCCTGCTGCTCGGCGGCGGGCGTGGCTGCGGCGACCTGCTGGTCGATGACCTGCTGCGCTGCCGCTGCGGGCACGACACCGGCCGCGACCTGCTGCTGGACCGCGGCGGTCACCTGCTCGGTCACCGCAGTGTCGGCTGCGCGCTTCGCCTGCGCGGCGGCGTCGTCGAGCTTCGACTGCACGCCGTCCTCGAGCGGGGTGACGATCGGCGTCCAGATCTTGTCCATGACGCCTCGGTTCTCGCTCGCGGTCGCCACGGTCGGGTTCGTCGCTGCACGGAGCGCGGCGGACAGGTCCTTCTCGTTCGCGGTCGCGTGCAGGATGTTCGCCGGCATGACCGAGAACAGCACGGAGAGCAGGACCGCGGTGCCGAGCGTGCCACCGATCTGGCGGAAGAACGTCGCCGACGAGGTCGCCACGCCCATGTCCCGTGCCTCGACCGAGCCCTGCGACGCGAGGGTCAGCGACTGCATGACCGAGCCGAGGCCGAGGCCGATGAGGAACATGCCGATCATGAGGAACCAGAGCGGCTTGTCGATCGTCATGAACGTGAGGACGACGTAGCCGGTCGACACCAGGAACGTGCCGATGACCGGGAATATCCGGTAGCGGCCGACCCGGGCGACGATCTGGCCGGACGTGATGGACGCGATCATCAGTCCGCCGACGAGCGGCAGGGTCGCGAACCCGGACTCGGTCGGGGTGAGACCGACGACGATCTGCAGGTACAGCGGGATGGTCAGCATCGCGCCGAACATGGCGAAGCCCACGAGGAAGCCGATGACCGTGGCCATCGAGAAGGTGCCCGACCGGAAGAGCTTCAGCGGGATGATCGCCGCGTCGCCCATCCGCGACTCGATGACGAGCAGCGCGACCAGGCCGACGACACCGACCACGTAGCAGGCGATGGCGGCCGGTGAACCCCAGCCCCAGGTGCGGCCCTGCTCGGCGACGAGCAGCAGCGGGACGAGCGTGACGATCACGGCGGTGGCGCCCCACCAGTCGACGACGGGCTTGTCGCCGGCACGGTGCACCTTCGGCAGGTGCAGGAAGACGATCACCATGATGAGCGCCGCGATGCCGATCGGCACGTTGATGAGGAGCACCCATCGCCAGCCCGTGATCCACAGGATCTCGGAGGAACCGGCGAGCAGGCCGCCGATGAGCGGGCCGATGACCGACGAGATGCCGAAGACGGCGAGGAAGTAGCCCTGGTACTTGGCGCGCTCGCGGGGGGCGAGGATGTCGCCCATGATCGCGAGCGGCAGCGACATGAGCGCACCGGCGCCGATGCCCTGCACGGCACGGAAGCCGGCGAGCATGATCATCGAGGTCGACATCGACGACAGCACGGCGCCGAGGATGAAGACGACGATGCCGAAGATGTAGAGCGGACGGCGGCCGAAGATGTCGGAGAGCTTGCCGTAGATCGGCGTCGCGATCGTCGACGTGATGAGGTACGCGGTCGTGACCCAGGCCTGCTGGTCGAGCCCGTGCAGGTCGTCGCCGATCGTGCGGATCGCGGTGCCGAAGACCGTCTGGCCGAGCGACGACAGGAACATGCCCGCCATCAGGCCGTAGATGACGAGGAGGATCTGGCGGTGGGTCATCAGCGGCTGCTGACCGGCCCCACCTGCGGCCGCGGGGGCCTGCACCGAGACGGGTGCGGTGGCTGTCATCGAGCTCCTTGGATCAAGCTGCGCGAGCGAGGGTTTCGCGCTGTGAAAGTTTGCAGACCGCGCAACGATACATCCGTTGCGTTCCGGAAGCAACTAAATCCGGCCGGTACGCTGACCCCGTGAACGAGGACCGGACCGCCGCCGAGCGACTCCTCCGATCGCAGCTCGACCGGCTGTGGGTGCGGCAGACCATCCGCGCCTCACTCATCGAGTCACGCGGGGGACTCGACCCGACCGCTCGCGTGATCCTCCGCGCCGTCGAGCACTTCGGCGCCGTGCGGTCCACGGCGATCGCGGACGCCACCGGGCTCTCGCGGCCGGTGATCAGCCGACGGGTCGCCTCGCTCGTCGACGGCGGCTTCCTCACCACGGCGCCGGACCCGGCGGACGGTCGAGCAGCCCTCCTGTCGCTCGCGCCGCTCGGCATCGAGGTCCTCGACCAGCTCGACCTGGCCGGCGCCGAGGTCTTCGACGACCTCACCGGTGGCTTCGACACCGTGGAGCTCCGGCAGCTCGCGGCGCTGCTCGAACGCCTCAACGACCAGGCCGACACGATCCTCGGGGTGGGCGCAGCCGCGCGCGACGCAGCCTCCTGACCGCGCGTCGCGGGGAGCTGACCGGGCACCGCATCGCGTCAGCGCGACGCCACCACGGCGGCCTGGAGGCGCGGCGCGGGCCCGCCACGCGCCTCCAGGCCGGCGCAGGGTACGCCGCCCGTTCACCTTCCGTGCCACATCCGGGATACCGTTCTCCCCATGAGCACCGAGAACACCAGTACAGCCGAGACCGTCGACGAGGGGCCCGTGGTGACCTTCGCCGACCTCGGCCTGAGTGACCAGGTGCTCAAGGCCGTCAAGGACATCGGCTACGAGACGCCGTCCGCGATCCAGGAAGCCACCATCCCGACGCTGCTCGAGGGGCGCGACGTCGTCGGCCTCGCGCAGACCGGCACCGGCAAGACCGCCGCCTTCGCGCTGCCGATCCTGTCCCGCATGGAGTCCGGCAGCAAGGTGCCCCAGGCGCTCGTGCTGTCCCCGACGCGCGAGCTCGCGCTCCAGGTCTGCGAGGCGTTCGAGCAGTTCGCATCGCACATGAAGCACGTGCACGTCCTGCCCGTGTACGGCGGCCAGGCGTACGGCGTGCAGCTCTCCGCCCTCCGTCGCGGCGTGGACGTCGTGGTGGGCACCCCCGGCCGCATCATGGACCACATCGCGAAGGGCACGCTCGACCTGTCCGAGCTGAAGTACCTCGTGCTCGACGAGGCCGACGAGATGCTCAAGATGGGCTTCGCGGAGGACGTCGAGACGATCCTCGCCGAGACCCCGGACGACAAGCAGGTCGCGCTGTTCTCGGCGACGATGCCCGCGCAGATCCGCCGCATCTCGCAGCAGTACCTCACGGACCCGGCCGAGATCACCGTCAAGACCAAGACGAAGACCGCGGCGAACATCACCCAGCGGTACCTCATGGTGTCGTACCCGCAGAAGGTCGACGCCCTCACCCGCATCCTCGAGGTCGAGGACTTCGAGGGCATGATCATCTTCGTCCGCACGAAGAGCGAGACCGAGACCCTGGCCGAGAAGCTCCGTGCCCGCGGGTACGCCGCCGCGGCCATCAGTGGTGACGTCGCCCAGGCGCAGCGCGAGCGCACGGTCAACCAGCTCAAGTCGGGCAAGCTCGACATCCTCGTCGCCACCGACGTCGCCGCCCGTGGCCTCGACGTCGACCGCATCACGCACGTCGTGAACTTCGACATCCCGGTCGACATCGAGTCCTACGTCCACCGCATCGGCCGCACCGGTCGTGCCGGCCGCAAGGGCGACTCGATCAGCTTCGTCACGCCGCGCGAGCGCCGGCTGCTCGCCGCGATCGAGCGCCACACGAAGCAGCCGCTCACGCAGATGCAGCTCCCGACCATCGAGGACGTCAACGAGACGCGCCTGACCCGCTTCGACGACGCGATCACCGCGGCCCTCGAGCAGCAGGACCGCATCTCGGCGTTCCGCGACGTCATCGCCCACTACGTCCGCAACCACGACGTGCCGGCCGAGGACGTCTCCGCGGCGCTGGCGGTCGTGGCGCAGGGTGAGGACCCGCTGCTCCTCGACGCGGAGTCGGACGAGCTCAGCGCGCGGGTCGGTCGCGACGGCGCCTCGGGTGCCCGTCGTGACCGGGACGACCGAGGAGACCGAGGCGACCGTGAAGACCGTGGCCCGCGTCGGTCCCAGCTGATGACGGCCTACCGCATCGAGGTCGGGCGTCGGCACCGCGTCGAGCCGCGCCAGATCGTCGGTGCGCTCGCGAACGAGGGCGGGCTCCGCCGCGACGACTTCGGGGCCATCCAGATCCGTCCGGACTTCTCCATCGTGGAGCTCCCGACCGACATGGACGCCGGCGTGCTCGACCGCCTGTCCGACACGCGGATCAGCGGCAAGCTCATCGAGATCAAGCCCGATCGCCGCGGAGGAGGCGGTGGCCGTCGGTTCGACCGCGACGACCGCGGGCCGCGCGGCGGTGGCCGGTACGACCGTGACCGCGACGACCGCGGGGGTCGTGACCGCGACGACCGCGGGCCGCGTGGCGGTGGCCGGTACGACCGGGACCGCGACGACCGCGGAGCGCGCAAGCCGCGCCACTGAGGCGACCGCGCCCCGGCGGGGCCGCGTCGCACGCTGTCCCGCAGCGCGGCCGCGCACGAGCCTCGGCCGGGCGCGCACGAGACTCGCTGCGCCGTTGCGGGGTCCCGCCAACCCGGAGCCGACCCCGCACGATCGACCCGCACCGACCCGGGCTCGCGCCCCACGGTGCTTCGATGACCTTCAGTCGCCGCCACCCGAAGGCCGCGCAGACAACAGGGGATCGATCGTGTACAGAGCAGTGCTCACCGCCGCGGCAGCCGCGGCGCTGGTGATCGGTGGAGTGACACCCGCGGTGGCGGCCACTCCCTCGTCGAGGCTCCCGGGGGCCCCGACGTCCGTCCACGTCAGCGGTGCCGGTGACGCCGCCACGCTGACCTGGAGTCCTCCGAAGACGGGTGCCGCGGTCAAGCACTGGCGCGTCTCGATCCGACCGGCTGCCGGACAGCCCGGCAGCGGAACCGAGGTCGTCGCCGCGACCGTGCGGTCCGAGCGCTACGGCTGGATCCGCGCCGGCGTGCACTACACGTTCTCCGTCCGGGCAGTCGGCGCCAAGGGCGACGGTCGCTCCGTGTCCGTCCGCTACACCGCCCCGGCGAGCACCACGGTCGCGCAGTCGCTCTACGGGCTCGACGCCGCCGGCTCGGTCGTCCGCTTCCCGACCACGGGCACCGGCGCACCGAGGACCGTCGCGAAGGACGGCGCCGGCTACGCGGCGGACGACGTCGGGAACGTGTTCGTCCCTTCGCGCGACGGCACGAAGCTGCTCCAGTACCCCGCCGGCGGTGGCACGGCGCGCGTGCTCGCGACGGGGCTCCACCTGACGAAGGACCTGCGCTCCGACGTCGCCGGCAACGTGTACTGGGTCGACTCCGTGTCCGGCGGCATCGTGAAGCTGCCGATCGGCGCCGGCGTCCCGAAGACGATCCTGCCGTCGAGCGGCACCGCGTGGACCGTCGGACGGGACGGCACCGTGTCCACGTTCGTCTCCGCGCCGGGATCCTCGACCGGGCCGTCGGTCGGCACCGTCGTGAGCCGCACGGTCCACGGCGTGGTGACCACCCGGAAGGTGGGCCAGGCGAGCGGCCAGCCGATCGGGTACTTCACCACGGTCGTCGCCGACGGCGAGGGCTCGCTGTACCTCGACTTCCGCGCGTTCGGCGGGAGCGGCTACCACGGCTTCTGGTCGCTCGCGGCCGGATCGTCGACGCTCGTGCAGGTACCGGCGAAGGTCAAGTACCAGTTCAGCGCGACGAACGCCGACTCGCTCCTGCTCGGCCAGTCGGCGGGCTGGTGCTCGGCGACCTCCGAGGCGGACCCGTTCCACCCGTGCACGACCGACCACTCGCTGGCCACCCTGGTCACCCGTGACGCGTCCGGCACGACCCAGGAACTCGCCGTCACCGGTGGCCCGAAGGTCCCGTCGAACGGGTACTACCCGGGCGCCGCGGACTCGGCCGGCGACCTCTTCGTCGACGCCGACTCGGGTCTCTGGCGGATCCCCGCCGCGGGCGGGGCTGCGCAGCAGATCTCGACGGGGCAGTACGACCGGCTCACCTCGATCTGACGCGACCTGGTGACGGACGGGAGGCGCGGTGCCAGCCGGCACCGCGCCTTCCGTCCGTGAACCGGTCGCGCTGTCTACGCGCGGTGACCGCGTCGGCATCGTGCTCCTCACGTCCGCAGGACGTCCTCCATCCGTGCGATGAGCCGCTCGAGTGCCGTGAGCAGACTGCCCAGCTGCGCCGGTGAAACACGGGACGCCGAGTACTGGAAGTTCGTCTTCTCGTCGAGCAGGCGCTTCAGGTGCGAGCCCGGTTGCTTGTCCGGGCTGCACGCAGCGTCCAGCAGTCTCCGGGCCTCGGCGTGGTCCTCGCTTGCGGAGCGTTGACCGAGGACGTGGCCGCAGATCGCGTCGGCAGCCGCGATGCCTCACAGCACGGCGTTCGAACCACACACCTTCCAGTCCGCCTGGGCGTCCGACGTTCGGAGCAGACGCGCCGCTTCGAGGTACGCGACGGCCTCGTTCCGACGGGCTGCGACCTCCACCGACGTCATCTGCCTCGTGCGAGCCGGCATCAGAGCAGGGTCCGGAGCTCGGTCCCGTGCACGGTGCGAGCGTCAGCCCGGAGCGAATCGACGATGGGGTCGCGTTCGTGCACGGCGGTCTCGAGCTGTTCGCGTGAGAAGTCGAGCACACCGCAGTCGTTGCCGGTCCAGGTCCGCACGAGGTCGCCGAGCTCCACGGCGACGTCCTCGGCACCGCCGGCCTCGGTCACCAGGACGATGTCCACGTCGGAGGCGGCGGTCGCTTCGCCCCGAGCGACTGATCCGAACACGGCCGCACTGATCGCATCTGGTACACGCCGTGCCACGAACGAGGCGATGCGTGACGAGAGTTCGTCCTGCGCATCGAGACCCGCCTGGACCGCCGGCCAGAGGACGTGGTCCCGGTTGGCTCGGTACTCCGAGTGCTGCAGCCCGCGAGTGACGCTGACCAACCCGATCCGTTCGAGCTTGTCGAGTCCACGCTTCGTCGTCGTGTGCTGTGCGGTCCCGCTCAGACGAGCGATCTGTCGGCCGGTCAAGCCGACGTCGGTCCGGGCGAGGACGCGGAGCGCGTCGGCCTGCGAGTCCGCGAGGATCGAGGCGAGCGGATTGGTCAGGTCCATGTCGGGAGTGTACACAAAAACGCACCAAGTGGTGCACTTTTGTGTACACCTGGAACAGGCCGGAGGCGCGGGGCCAGCTGGCACCGCGCCTCCCTCGCAGGCTCGGTCGGCGCGCCCCGCGCGACGCTTCGCGTCGCCGCTGAGCGGGGCGCGCCCGTCCGTGAAGGGGCCGCTCTGACTACACGCGGTGACCGCGCCGACGCCGTGCCACCACGATGCCCGTGCCGACGAGCAGCGCGAGGAGCGCGGCGACCACAGCGGGGACGAGTCCCTCGGCGCCCGTGAACGCGAGCTCGCCGTCCGTGCCCGCACCGTCGGTGGCCACGACGGTCACCGTGGTCGACCCGACGGTCACGCCGCCGACGACCACGACGACCGTGTGGGTCCCGGCGGGCAGCCCGGTCGGGACGGTCGCCGCGAGGGTGAACGCGCCGGAGTCGTCGGTCCGCACGGTGCCGAGCAGGACGGGGTCGGAGTGGATCTCGACCCGGGCGTCGGCGTCGGGCGCGAAGTCCGTGCCGCGGACGGTCACGGCGCCGCCGGCCACCAGGTCACCCGTGACCGTGACGGAGCCGCGCACGGTCGTCGGGTCGGTCGGTTCGGCGCTGCCGGGCTCGGCGGGCGTGGTGCCCGGGTCGGTCGGCGTCGTCCCCGGGTCGCCGGGCTCGGTCGGGTCGGTGCCCGGGTCGGCCGGCTCGGCCGGCTCGGCCGGCTCGGTGGCCAGGGTCTTCCGGTACTCGGTCATGTACGCCAACTTGCCGGGCTTGTCCGACGAGTACGGCGCGGAGAGCTTCGCCCACTCGCCCTTGGTCACGGACTTGCCGTCGTTCCAGGCGGTCAGCGTGCTGAGGTCCGCGGCGGTGTACCCGCTCGCGGCGTCGACGACCTCGTCGCGGGGGAGTGCGACCTGGGCCTTCGTGATCCGCTCGACGAGTGCGAGCGAGTCGGCGAGGTCGTCCTGGTCCCAGTCGGCGAGCCCGAGCTCCGGGTGGGCGCGGAGCCACGACCCCCAGTAGAACTCCTGGAACGGGACGGCGCCGTCGGCGGTGTATCCGATGTCCCGGCCGAAGTACATGATGCTGCGGGCGCTGTCGTCCTGGAACTCCGACAGCCCGACGTTCTGCGGCAGCTGGGCGGGCGTGATGGCCTTCCCGGCGGTGTCCCGGAGCCAGACCCACCGGTTGTCCTGCATCGTCTGCCAGAACGCGGACTCGGTCATGCCGGAGAGGTTCCCGAGCACCCGGAGCCGGACGTGCACGTCCGGC
>NZ_LDQC01000011.1 GCF_001475545.1 Curtobacterium luteum
CGACGAAGCAGCCGTCGATCACGAGGTGCGTCGTCGGGATGCCCGTTCCGGGGCGCCAGCGCCCCGCGCCCCGCGCTCCGTCAGGCGATCCGCTGCCGACGCCGACGCGACCAGGGTGCGCAGGCGAGCAGGACCAGCAGACCACCGAGCGACAGCAGGAGCGTCAGGGAGCCCGAGAACAGTGTCGCCGGCGTCGTGGACGTCCCGAGCGGAACGTCCGTGACCATCGAGGTGGCGGTGTACGCCGGGACGCGGTCGATCGTGCGGCCGCTCGGGTCGATCACCTGCGACGCCCCGACGGTGGAGATGTTCACGAGGGACCGCCCCGTCTCGATCGCCCGCATCCGAGCGATCTCGAGCTGCTGCAGGTTCTCGTCCGTGCCGTCGAAGTCGGCGTTGTTCGTCTGAGCCAGGATCACCTGCGCTCCCCCGCGCGCCATGTCCGTCGTCAGCCCGTCGTCGACGATGTCGAAGCAGATCGAGATCCCCGCCTCGATGCCGGCGACCGACAGCACGTTCGGCTTCGTCCCGGGGGTGTAGTCGCGCTGCAGCAGGCCGATGAGCGACGGCGCGAGCTTCGAGAAGAACCAGCGGTCGGGCACGTACTCGCCGAACGGCACCGGACGCTTCTTGTCGTACGACGACTGCCACCCCTGGGACGTCCAGACGAACGACGTGTTGTGGAGCACCCCCGACGGCGTCTGGGTGATCGCACCCGCGACGATCGGCGCACCGACGGATCGGACGACCGAGTCGAGCGCCGACGCCACGACGGGCTGCTGGCGGGGATCGAACTCGGCGGACGCCTCGGGCCACACCACCAGGTCGACGCCCTTCGCCGCGACGTCGGTGGCCGCGACCTGCGCGGCGAGCACCTCACCCGGCTGCGCCCCGTCGAAGTACCCCGCGGGCCCGTTGCCCTGGACGCTCTCGATGCGGATCGTCCCGTCCACCGCGGTCGGCCACGCGGGCACGGCGAGCACCGCGCCCACGAGGAGACCGGCGACCGCGACCCGGCCGGACAGGTGGAAGCCCGAGCCGGGCACCGTCGGCCGCACGAGCGCGAGGGACACGACGACCGCCACGCAGTAGACCACGACGAACGTCAGCCCGAGCACCCCGACGTACGCGGCCAGGTGTGCGAACGGCCCCTGCGACTGTGAGAGCCCGATGCGGCCCCACGCGAAGCCGCCGTAGGGCCAGCTGCCCGAGAACCATTCGCGTCCGGTCCAGAGTGCGGCGACGACGGCCGGGAGGCCCCACACGCGTCCGGCGGTCGACGGCACCACCCGAACGACCCAGCGGTACGCGAGCGCGATCGCGACACTGCCGAGCGCGAGGTACGCGGCTTCGAGGAGCGCGAGCGCGAACCACGGGACGGGTCCGAGGTAGCGGCCGGCCCACGAGATCGCGGGGATCCAGAACGCGGCCCCGGCGAGGTACCCCAGCCAGGCTGCGCGCCGGGACCGCTGGCCCATCACCGCGACGAGGAGGCACGCCACGGCCGGGTAGGCGAGGAACCACCAGCCCGGGGACGGGAAGGACAACGCGAGCAGGACGCCGCCGATGACCGCGAGCGGCAGGGCAGAGCCGAGCGGGAGCGCACGGAACGGACTCGCGACCTCTGCCGGGTCGAGGCCCACCAGGCGGACCCGGACCGGACCGCCCGACCCGCGCCGCCGGTCGGGCGCAGAGCCTCGCGACCGGCCGTGGCCGACGGACGGCGGCACGGTCGTGGACCCCGCGTCACGCGGACGCAGGTCGGACTCGGGAGCGTGCACCGGGCCTCCCGTCAGACCGTCGCGTAGGCGACGATGCCGCGGCGGACCGCGTCGGTCGCGCGTCGCGCGGTCTGTGCGAGGTCGTCGTCGCCGGCGTTCCGGACCTGATCGAGGAGGTCGATGACCTGCTTGCACCACCGGACGAAGTCGCCTGCGGGCATGTCGAGCGTCCGGAGGACGTCGTCGAGCGCCGAGCCCGATGCCCACCGGAACATGCCGACCGCCATCGCCGGGGTCGGCGGCTGGGAGCCGGCGAGCCGGGCATCGCGCTCGATGTCGTCGAGGCGGGCCCAGATCGTGAGGGTCTCGTCGAGCGCCGGACGGAACGCACCGCGTGGCAGGGCGTGCTCGGTGCCGGGCGCGTCCTCGCGACGGGGCTGGTAGACGATCGTCGCGGCCATGGCGGCGAGCTGTGCCGGGGTCAGTTCCTTCCAGACGCCGGCTTCGAGGCACTCGGCCACGAGGAGGTCACGGTCGCCGTAGATGCGCTGGAGGCGTCGACCACCCGCCGCGACGGTGGCCTCGCCCGAGCCGTCGCCCGAGTCGACGAGGTATCCGAGCTGCAGGAGCACGTCGGTGACCCGGTCGAAGGTCGTCGCGACTGCGCCGGTGCGGGACCGGATCTGCTGCACGAGCTTGTCGTTGGCCCGCTTGAGCTTGTACCAGCGCTCGGCCCACCGTGCGTGGGCCTCGCGGTCGGGGCAGGCGTGGCACGGGTGCCGCTGCATCCGACGACGAACGTCGGTGATCGCGGCCTGACGCTCCTTGCGGGCGCCGTGCGAGGCCTCTCGGCCGCCGGGGACGTTCGTCCGTTCGAGGTCCGAGAGCTCACGCCGGAGTGCCGCGTACTCGGTGAAGTCGCCGAGGTGACAGGTCATCGCCTGTTGGTAGCCGTCGAGCGACTCCTGCTGCGAGCGGACCTTGCGCGCGAGGTCGACCACCGAGCGGTCCGCCTGGAACTGCGCGAACGAGGTCTCGAGGACCTCGCGCGTGCGGCGACGCCCGAACTGCTCGATGAGGTTGACCGCCATGTTGTAGGTCGGCTTGAACGACGAGTTGAGCGGGTAGGTCCGGCGGCTGGCGAGCGACGCGACGGCCTGGGGATCGAGTCCGTCGGTCCACTGGATGACCGAGTGCCCCTCGACGTCGATGCCACGCCGACCGGCGCGACCGGTGAGCTGCGTGTACTCCCCCGGCGTGATCGGCACACGGGCCTCGCCGTTGAACTTCTCGAGCTTCTCGAGCACGACCGTCCGCGCCGGCATGTTCACGCCGAGCGCGAGTGTCTCGGTCGCGAACACGACCTTGAGGAGCTTGCGCTGGAAGAGGTCCTCGACGACCTCCTTGAAGGCCGGCAGCAGCCCGGCGTGGTGCGCGGCGACCCCGCGCTCGAGGCCCTCGAGCCACTCCCAGTAGCCGAGCACGGCGAGGTCCTCGTCGAGGAGCGTCCGACAGTGGTACTCGGCCGACTCCCGGATCTCGCGGCGCTCGTCCGCCGTGGTGAGCGACAGGCCCGAGCGCAGGACGTTCCGCACGCCCTGGTCGCAGCCCGCGCGGCTGAACACGAAGAAGATCGCGGGCAGGAGCATGCGGTCGTCGAGCATGTGCGCGATCTGCTCGCGGTACAGCTTTTCGGTGCGTGGCCCGCGGCGGTCGTGGTACCCGCCTCGACCGCGTCCACCACGGTGTCCACCGCCGTGCCGTTCGCTCCGGGAGGCTCCCCCGACCAGGCGCAGCAGCTCCGGGTTGACCCGGTTCGTCGCCGCCGCACCGCTCGAGTCGAAGAGGTCGACCATCTTCGACCCGACGAGCACGTGCTGTTCGAGCGGGACCGGACGGTCCTCGGAGACGATGACGTCGGTGTCGCCGCGCACGGTCTGCAGCCAGTCGCCGAACTCCTCCGCGTTCGACACGGTGGCGCTCAGCGAGACGAGCCGGACCTCGGTCGGGAGGTGCAGGATCACCTCTTCCCACACGGCACCGCGGAACCGGTCGGCGAGGTAGTGGACCTCGTCGAGGACGACCCACGCGAGGTCATCGAGGAGGTCGGAGTCCGCGTAGATCATGTTCCGGAGGACCTCGGTCGTCATCACGACCACGCGGGCCCGCGGATTGACGTTCGTGTCGCCGGTGAGCAGCCCGACCTCGGTCTCGCCGTAGGCCTGGACCAGCTCGCCGTACTTCTGGTTGCTCAGGGCCTTCATCGGCGTCGTGTAGAACACCTTGGCGGTGGGCTGGCGCATCGCCAGCCAGATCGCGAACTCGGCGACGATCGTCTTGCCCGCACCGGTCGGCGCCGCGACCAGCACGCTGCGGCCCTGGTCGATCGCGTCGCAGGCCGCGAACTGGAACGGGTCGAGGTCGAAGCGCAGGTCGGTCCGGAACAGCTCGAGGTTGCGGGAGCGGTTCCGGACCTTCGCCGCCGCGTAGCGCTCGGCCGGGCTGAGGTCCGTGTTGGTCACAGGCCGTACTCTTCGTCGAGTTTGGCCTGGCGCTTGGCGGCGCGCCGGTCGTGCAGCCACGTCACGGCGCACGCGGCGACGTAGAGCACGGTCATCGGGATCGCGAGCAGGAACATCGAGATGACGTCGGCCGAGGGCGTCACCATCGCGCAGAACACCAGGATGCAGAGGATCGCGATGCGCCAGGACTTGATGATCGCGGACGCCGAGAGCACCCCGACGAAGTTCAGCAGCACCAGGAACACCGGCAGCACGAAGGCGATGCCGACCGCCACGATGAGCTTGATGACGAAGTTGTAGTAGGCCTTGGCGTCGACGATCGAGGTGTCCTGCGTCGACACGAAGCTGCCGAGGATCTGCACGACGTGCGGCAGGATGTACCACCCGAACCAGCAGCCCGCGAAGAACAGCGGGATCGCGGTACCGAGGAAGCCGAACACGTACTGCTTCTCGCGTCGGACGAGCGCCGGGACGATGAAGGCCCAGATCTGGTACAGCCAGACGGGACTCGAGATGACGATGCCGATCGTGATCGCGATCTGGAGCTTGAGGTCGAACGCCCCCGTGATCATCGGGAAGTTCAGCTCGGCCGTGTGGCCGCCGATCTCCGCGAGCCTCGAGACGGGCTGTCGCAGGGCGTCCAGCACGAACGGGGTGAGGAACCAACCGCCGACCGCGCACACCACCACCGCGATGACCGCGCGGAAGAGGCGGTTGCGCAACTCGATGAGGTGCTGCCCGAGCGACATGCGGCCTTCGGCGTCCTTCTTCGGACGTCCGGGCCGCTTCGCTCGCCCGCCTGCGGTCGTCGAAGCCATGCGCCGATCCTACGGGACCTCTCCGACACAGCGCTGCGCCTGCGTGCGTTCGCACAGGCGGCCGGGAGGCACGGTGCGGCCCCGCCACGCGCCTCCCGGCCGGTGGGTGGTCAGGTCGGTTCCGTGGTGCGCGCGCGTTCCTTCCCATCGCGGGTGGGATGGCTGGCGGGATCGGGCGTAGCTGGCCTGACGGAACGACCAGGTACGCCCGGAACGACCAGGTACGCCCGGAACGACCAGGTGCGCCCGGAGCCGCCAGGTGCGCCCGGAACGGCCGCCCACGCACGGGACGACCGGCCACGCACGGCTGTGCGCGGTCAGGCCCCGGCGAGGGCCGCGGCGGCGAAGTCGCGGATCGCCGCTCGTGCTGCCGGCGGATCGAGCACCACGGCGCGCCCGGGCAGGCCGGCGACGAGCCGCACGACGCCGTCGAACCCGTTCGACGCGGCGAGCCGGATGCGGACCCGGCCGTCGTCGTCGGGCGCGTCCGCCGTGTCGGCGAGGAAGTCCGCGACGAGCGGCAGCGACGACGAGTCGAGCTCGACGGTGACGATGACGTCCTCCCGAGCCTGCTGGAACAACGTGTCCGGGATCACGACATCCGCCGCATGCATCGACACCGGGCGCTCCTCGACGCGCACGCTGGACATCCGGTCGAGCCGGAAGGTGCGGAGCGCCTGCCGGTCGAGGTCCCATGCGCGCAGGTACCAGTCGGTGTCGATCGACTCGACGCGCAGCGGGTCGACGCTCCGGGTACCGCCGCGGCTCCGCGGACCGGCGTAGTCGAAGGCGAGCCCGCGCCCGTCGGCCATCGCCTGCCGGATCGTCGCGAGCGTCGCGTCGTGGAGGTCCTGTCCGACGGCGACGTTCGACGCCGCACCGCCCGCGCCGCGCGAGAGCTTCGCCATGAGGGCCCGGATGGCGTCCCGGTCCCCGGCTTCGGGCAGCGCCGACAGGTACTGGAGGCCCGCGATGAGTGCCGAGGCCTCGCGGGCCGAGAGCCGGGGCGCGTCGTCGATCGCGACGAGGTTGGTCAGGACGATCATGTCGTTCTGCTCGAAGTCGTCCCAGGCGATGTCGAAGAGGTCGCCGTGCTGGTACTGCATCGTCTCGCCGGGGACCCCGGACACCGCGATGAGCTCGACAGCTCGACGGATGCGGGACTCGGGCACGCCGAAGTGGCGTGCTGCCTCGGCCACGGAGACCCGCTCGCGGTCGATGAGGTACGGCACGAGTGCGAGCAGGAACGCGAGCTTGTCCTGCGCCTGGAGCGGCTGCTGCTCAACCACGGGCGTCTCCTTCGTGGTCGGCGACGAGGGCGCGGAGCCGTGCGGTGACCCGGTCGCGGAGGTCGTCGGGCTCGAGCACGCGCACCTCGGGTCCGAACGCCGCGAGCTCCTCGGCGAGGATCTGCGGGTCCACGTGGTGGAGCACGAGGGTGCCGTCGGGCTCGGCGGCGGTGTCGCGGCGGCGGGAGAGTCGCCGCTCGGCGTCGGAACCCGGCACGACGTGGATGCGCGCGGTCCGGGTCGCCCAGATGCGGTCGAGTTCGGCGAGGGCGCGCTCCCCCGCTCCCGCCGGCGCCGGGTGCTGACCGACCTCGTACTGGGTCACCGGGCCGACGATGCGCGACAGCAGGTAGTTCTTCGTGGCGCCGGTCGAGAACTCGTGCGCGGCGAGCATCCACCGGCCGGCGTGCTGGACGAGCGCGAGCGGAGCGAGTTCGCGTCGACGGGCCGCGTGCTGCCCGGGCGTGATGTAGTCGAAGCGCACGGCGGCCGCGCGGTCGAGGGCGGAGCGCAGCGGCTCGAACGCGGCGTCCCGGGCACGGAGGCGCGGTGCGTACGCGTCGACGCCGAGCACACCCGACGCGACATCGTCCTCGGCCCCGGCGGACCGCACCTTGAGCAGGGCGCGGCGTGAGTCGGCCGAGAGCGCACCCTCACGCCAGGCCATCGCGGCGAGGGACAGCAGCGCGGACTCGTCCGGCGTGAAGCGGACGTCGAGGGGCAGGTCGTACTCGCCCTTCGGGATGCGGTACCGCAGCGTCTGGTTGTTGCCCGCGGCGCCCGGGGTCTCGATGGTCTCGAGCGGGATCCCGAGGTCGCGCACGTCGTCCTTGTCGCGCTCGAACTGGCGCTCGAGCGAGGCGTTGTCGCCGCCCTGGGTCCAGCGCTGCCGGTACCCCTGCACGTTGGCCAGGATCTCGGCCTTCGTCAACCCGGACTCCGTCGAGAGCAGCGCGAGCACGAGGCTGAAGAGCCGCTCCTCGGCAGGCACACGGGGGGTACGAGAGGCTGGCACAGGCCGATCCTACGGCAGCGCGGGTGCACCGGAGTGCACCCGCGCTGCGGTCGGTGGACGGTGCCGAGGCGTCAGCGCGGCATCACTCCGAGGACGTCGATGACGTAGGCGTCGGTCCCGCCCTGGCCGTGCACGATCGCGAGCACCTGGTCGCCGACGCGGTGCCCGACGATCGCCTCGCGGACGCCGTCGACGATCTGGCCCTTCGCGAGCGGCACGGTCGCTGCACCGGAGCCGTCGGTCCAGTTGGAGCCCGTGACGGACGGGTCGGTGCTCCAGGTCACGGCCGTGTACTTGATGACCGCGGTGTCCTTCGCGGTGAGCTTCGTCCCGTCGCCCTTGCGGAGCAGGTGGGTCTCGTCGGACTTCGGCGCGTCCCACGACGGGATCGTGATCCCCGGGGCGCCGGACGGGGCGAGCACCACGGCGGGCATCCGGTCGCCGGCGAGCTGTGGGGTGCCGGTGGCTCGGGCGTCGAAGGCACGCTTCACGTCGATGACCGCGATGACGGCATCCTCGGTCCCGCTGCTCGACGAGGACCCGGCGGCACCGGACGTGGAGCTCAGCGCACTCTTCGGCAGGGCGACGGCGAGGCGGTCACCGACGTGGGCACACTCGACGGCTTCACCGAGCGCGCCGAAGTTCGAAGCGCCGGCGGTGATCGGCGCGGTCTGGCCGGAGTAGCCGCTCGTCTGGGCGACCTGCCCGGTCGCGCCGTCGACGACCGTGTACTCGATGAGCACGGGGGTGCCGTCCTCCACCTCGCGGCCGGTGCCCTGCTTCAGGACCGAGACCTGCGTGCCCTTCGTGGTGAGTCCGGACGGGACGGAGACCTTCGGCTCCTTGCCGAACGTGCCCGTGGCGGTGACGGCCTCGGACGCGGCGCCGGGTCGGGCGCAGCTCGACGGGGTCGTCCCGGCTCCGCTCGCGGAGCATGCCGTCAGCGTGGCGGCGAGTCCGAGGGTGACCAGGAGCGCGGGGATGGTTCGATGCAGGACGGGCACGGTCGGTACTCTACCGGTCGTCCCCATGCGTCCCGGACGCGGACCCCGCCTCGATGGCGGACCCCGCCTCGGCCGCGGACCCCGCCTCGATCGCGGACCCCGCCTCGGCCGCCGACCCCGCGTCGGCCGCGGTACCCGCTTCGGCAGCCGCGACCCGGCGCGCCTGCGCCGCTGCCTGCCGAGCGACCTTCCGCAGCTTCTTGTCGCTCGCGCTCCGTTCCCCCACGGCACCGGGTGTCCAGGCCTCGACGTCCTCGTCGGAGAACTCGGCCTTGCCGGCACGACGCTTGAGGTTCGGCAGCACCACGCCGTCGGCGAGCCGCCGCGCGGTGACGAGGAACCCGGTGTGCCCGACCATGCGGTGGTCCGGCCGGACGGCGAGGCCCTCGACGTGCCAGGTCCGGACGAGGGTCTCGCTCGGCATGGGGTCGGTGAAGCGGCCGGTGTCACGGAGCGCCTCGGCCGTGCGCGAAAGCTGCGTGACCGTGGCGACGTAGCAGACGATGAGGCCGCCCGGCACGAGCGCGTCCGCCGCGGCGTCGACGCACTCCCACGGCGCGAGCATGTCGAGCACGACGCGGTCCACGCTCTGCGGCTCGGTGGCCTCGGGCAGCTCCTCGACGAGGTCGCCGACCGTCACCGACCAGTTGTCCGGCACGGCGCCGAGGAACGTGCCGACGTTGCCGCGGGCGATGGCCGCGAACTCCTCACGCCGCTCGAACGACTGCAGCTGCCCGGTCGGCCCGATCGCCCGGAGCAGGAAGAGCGAGAGCGCACCGGAGCCGACCCCGGCCTCGACGACACGCGCGCCGGGGAAGACGTCGGCGAAGGCGACGATCTGCGCCGCGTCCTTCGGGTAGACGATCGCGGCGCCACGTGGCATCGACATCACGTAGTCGTTGAGCAGCGGACGCAGTGCCAGGTACTCGTCGCCCGTGGTTGCGCGGATCACGGAGCCGTCCGGCTGCCCGATGACGTCGTCGTGGCGGAGCACACCGCGGTGGGTGTGGTACTCGCCGCCGGTCTCGAGCGACAGCGTCGTCAGCTTGCCCTTCGGACCGGTCAGCTGCACGCGGTCGCCGGACCGGAACGGGCCGCGTGGCGGCGTGTGCGGCGCGCCGCCCGCCGTGTGCGGCAGCGACACGGTGGCGTCGTCCGGACGGGAGGCGCGTGTCACCGCCGCCTCGTCGCCGACGTGCTCGAGGTCGCTCACCGGGCACCGCCCTCGGTCACCGCAGCCTCGGCGGACACGCGATCCGTGCCTCCCGGCTGCTCATCGGACACGGCCGCGCGCGCAGCGAGGGCCGGGCTCGTCAACTCGACCACCCGGTCGACGTCGACGCCGGCGAGCGTGGTGAGGTGGACGTCGCCGCCGGCGATGTCGGTGAGCGGCACGATGTGCTCGACCGCGATGGTCACGGCGCCGGACGCGACGGCGGAGGCGACGCCCGTCGCGGAGTCCTCGATCGCGACGCAGGCGGTCGGCTCGACGCCGAGCTGCGCGGCGGCGGCGAGGTAGGCGTCCGGGAACGGCTTCGGCCGCTCGACGTCGTCACCGGCGACGACGACGCGGAAGCCGCGGTCGCCGAGGGCCTCGGCAGCGACGAGCGCCATCGACCGGCGGGACATCGTGACGAGGGCGGTCGGGATACCGCGGTCGTGCAGCTCCTCGACGAGTTCGCGCGCGCCGGGACGCCACGGCAGGTCGTCGTGCCGCAGGCGGTCGGAGACGTACTCGGTCATCCAGAGGACGATCTCCTCGACCTCCATGTCGACCCCGCGGTCGCGGAGGATCTCGCCGGAGCGCTCCAGGCCGGAGCCGACGAGCGACAGACCGTCCTCGTGCGTCCAGGTCGCACCGAACCGCTCGGTGAGCTCGACCTGGGACTGCTGCCAGATCGGTTCGGTGTCGATGATCGTGCCGTCCATGTCCCACAGCACGGCTGCGGGCAGGACTCGGTCGGGGCGCTGGGCGGTCACGGGCGACGAGTCTACCGGTCGGCCGGTGACCGCCGACGTTCCGCTGGGGGCGGACCGGCACCCGCCCGGGACCGCGACGGGCCTACAGTGGGTGCCTGGTCAACGTCCCACGCGCGCGGTCCGCACGAGCGGTCCGCGCCCCTTCCAGGAGGTCCGCTCCGTGCCACAGCACTCCCCCTTCAGCGAGGGCCGACTGCTCGTCGTCGCCTTCGAGGGCTGGAACGACGCCGGCGAGGCGGCCAGCGGGCTCGCCCGGCGGATCGTCGACGCACTCGAGCTCGATGAACTCCGCGAGATCGACGGGGAGCGGTACGTCGACTACCAGTTCAACCGCCCGACGGTGGGCACCAGCGACGACGGCGACCGCGGCATCCAGTGGCCCCGCATCGTGCTGCACGGGCCGGGCACCGACGGCCCCCCGGTGATCGGCGCGACCGGTTCCGAGTCCGACCGCGAGGTGTTCGTGCTCGTCGGCCCGGAGCCCTCCCGGACGTGGCGGGGGTTCTGCGCCGAGGTGATCGACCTCATCGACGTGTACTCGATCGACGCGGTGGTCTTCGTCGGCGCGATGCTCGCCGACGTCCCCCACACCCGGCCGATCTCGGTGTTCGTGTCGAGCGAGAACGCCGGGGTCCGCGCTGCCTTCGACGTGGACAAGTCCTCCTACGAGGGACCGACCGGCATCCTCGGGGTCCTCGCCGACGCCGTGGACAAGGCCGGTCTGACGACGCTGTCACTCTGGGCATCGGTGCCGCACTACGTGCACAACTCCCCCTCGCCCAAGGCCACGCTCTCGCTGCTCGACAAGATCGAGGACCTCACCGACGTCACGGTGCCCCGCGGGTCGCTGCTGGACGACGCGACCGAGTGGGAGGAGGGCATCGACGCCCTCGCCGCGGACGACGAGGACATGGCGACCTACATCGGGCAGCTCGAGCAGGCGCGGGACACCGTGGACTCGCCCGAGGCCTCCGGGGACGCGATCGCGCAGGAGTTCGAGCAGTACCTGCGGCGCCGGGAGCGCAAGGACGGCAAGGACGGCGGCACCGCCGGCGGCGAGGGCTTCCGCCCGCCGCAGCCGCCGCAGTAGCGCGGGACGGCGGGGCGCGCGGGGCGGGCACGTTGGTGTCTGGCGCACCGCTGCGTTGGTCGCACGAGATGTCGGTTCCCGCGCGGCGCGACGACATGTCGTGCGACCGACGCGCTCCGTGCACGGCACGTCGTGCGACCAACGCACGCGCGTCCCGGCCGGGAGGCGCGGAGCGGACCCGCCACGGGCCTCCCGGCCGTGCCGTGCGCGCGTACCCGACCGAGCCCGCGTTGGTCGCAGCAGGTGTCGGTTCCAGCGCGGGGCGACGGCGTGTCGTGCGACCAGCGCAGCCCGCGCACGGCACGTCGCGCGACCAACGCAGGTCCGTGCGCCGCCCCGCGCCGCCCCGCGCCGCGCCGCGCCGCGTCAGCCCAGACGGATGCCGAGCAGGGCGTCGACGAGGTCGACGAGCTCCGGCGTCGCCGCCGTGCCGCCCGCGAGCGCGGTGTCGACCGCCGCGACCGCGCCCGGCGTGTCGAGGTCGTCCGCAACGCGTGCCCGGATGCGCGCCATCACGTCGGCGGCGTCGTCGGTGTGCGACGGGGTGCCCGCTGCCCAGGCGTCCCACGACGCCAACCGCGTCGTGGCGGACTCGAGCTCGGCCGGGAACCACTCCCAGTCGTCGGAGTACTTGTGCGACAGGAGCGCGAGCCGGATCGCGCGCGGGTCGGCCCCGTCGTCGAGGAGCCCGCGCACGGTGACCAGGTTGCCGAGCGACTTCGAGATCTTCTCGCCCTGGTAGGCGATCATCCCCGTGTGCACGTACGCGTGCGCGAGCGGCTGGTGCGCCAACGCCGCGGCGTGCCCCGCGCTCATCTCGTGGTGCGGGAAGACGAGGTCGCTGCCGCCGCCCTGGACGCTGATCGGGAGGCCGAGCTTGTCGCCGGCGATCACGCTGCACTCGATGTGCCATCCGGGACGCCCCGGTCCGAGCACGGTGTCCCAGCTCGGTTCGCCCTCGCGAGCGGCACGCCAGAGCAGCGGGTCGAGGGGGTCGCGCTTGCCCGGACGCTCCGGGCCTCCGCCGCGCTCGGCGGAGAGCGTGAGCATCGTGTCGCGGTCGAGGCGGCTCTCGTCGCCGAGCGCCCAGGCCTCGGTGGGCCGGTTCACGTCGAAGTAGACGTCGTCGCCCTCCGAGTCGTCGGTCGGCACGTCGTACGCGTACCCGGTCTCCTGCAGGAACGCGACGGCCTCGGCGACGCGGTCGACCTCGTCGGTGACGGCCACGTAGTCGTCGGGCGGGAGGATCCGGAGCGCCTCCATGTCCCGACGGAACAGGTCGATCTGCGACGCCGCGAGCTCCTGCCAGTCCACGCCGTCGCGTGCTGCGCGCTCGAGGAGCGGGTCGTCCACGTCGGTCGTGTTCTGCGCGTACTCCGTGTCGAGTCCCGCATCCCGCCAGGAACGCAGCAGGGAGTCGAACGCCAGGTACGTCGCCGCGTGCCCGAGGTGGGTCGCGTCGTAGGGCGTGATGCCGCACACGTACAGCGCGGCGCGCTCGTCGCCGCGGGTCGGGTCGACCGGCTTCCCCGTGGCCGTGTCGTGCACGACCGGGCGAGGCCCGGAACCCGGGACGGACGGAACGGACGGGGCCTCCCAGGCCCTCACGGCTGGATCACACCAAGCGACAGCAACACGATGAGAACGATACCGAGTGCGATCCGGTAGACCACGAAGGGCATGAAGCTGCGCTTGCTGATGTAGTTCATGAACGCCGCGATCACGACGAAGCCCACGACGAACGCGACGACCGTCGCGACGAGCGTGTCGACCAGCCCGAACGGCGCGCCGGTGTCGCCGAGGCTCGTCGCGGCCTCGTACAGCCCGGACAGGAACACGGCGGGCACGGCCAGCAGGAACGCGAAGCGGGCGGCTGCGGGCCGGGTGTACCCGAGCGCGAGTCCCATCGACACGGTCGCGCCGGAGCGGGAGACACCGGGCACGAGGGCCAGCATCTGCGCCAGCCCGATCAGGATGCCGCCGCCGAACGTCATGTGCTCGATCCGTCGGACCTTCTTGCCGACGACGTCGAGGACCCCCAGGACGACGCCGAAGACGATGAGGACGATCGCGACGATCCAGAGCGAGCGGAACGTCGTCTCGATCGAGTCCTTGAGCAGGAGCCCGGCGACACCGATCGGGATCGTGCCGAGGATGACCAGCCAGCCGAGCCGCGCGTCGGGGTCGTTCCGCGGCACCGTCCGGCCGGAGAGGGAGCGGAACCACCGCCCGATGATCCGGGTGATGTCCTTCCAGAAGTAGATGAGCACCGCGGTCTCGGTGCCGAGCTGCGTCACGGCGGTGAACGCTGCGCCCGGATCCTGCGCATCGGGCAGGAACAGCCCGACGATCCGCAGGTGCGCGCTCGACGACACGGGGAGGAACTCGGTGAGCCCCTGGACGAAGCCGAGGAAGATCGCCTCGAGGATGTGCATGGCACCGGCCTTCCGGAGGGAGGTCTGTCAGGACACCGCCACGAGGGCGGTGTCAGGACACCACCACGACGGCGACCCGGCAATGTATCAGTACGACGCGAAGAGGTCGCCGAGGACGCGCCGCCCGAACGCGAGGGCGTCGAGCGGGACACGCTCGTCCACGCCGTGGAACATCGCCGGGAAGTCGACGCCCGCCGGCAGCTGCAACGGCACGAAGCCGTAGCCGGCGATGCCGAGGGTCGACAGCGCCTTGTTGTCCGTCCCGCCGGAGAGCAGGTAGGGCAGCACCGGCGCGCCGGGGTCGTGCCGGCCGAGGACGTCCCGCACGGCGTCGACCAGCGGACCGCCGAAGTCCTGCTCGAGCCCGATGTCGCGGAAGGACATCACCACCTCGACGTCATCGCCCGCCAGCTCGCGAACCCGCTCGAGCACGGACTCCTCGTCGCCCGGCAGGCACCGGATGTCGATGAGCGCCTCCGCCGCGTCCGGGATGACGTTGTGCTTGTACCCGGCCTGCAGCACGGTCGGGTTCGTCGTGGTGTGGAGTGCCGCGTGGATGAACCGTGACGCCGACCCCGTCGCGAGGGCGACTTCGTCCGGACCGGTCACCGCCGGGTCGACCCCGAGGAACCGGGCGACCTCGGCGACCATCGCGTCCGTCGTCGCGGAGAGCCGTACCGGCCACTCCTCGCTCCCGATCCGGGCGACCGCCGCCGCGAGCTTCGTCACGGCGTTGTCGCGGATCACGTGCGAGCCGTGGGCGGCCGTGCCCCGGGCGACGAGCTTGATCCACATCAGCGCCTTCTCGCCCGTCTGGAGCAGGTAGGCGCGGCGGTCCCCGAGCGTGATCGAGTAGCCACCGACCTCGCTGATGGCGGCGTCCGCGCCCGCGAACACCTCCGGGTGCTCGTCCACCACGTGGTGGGAACCGAGGACCCCGCCGGCCTCTTCGTCGGCGAAGTACGCGATCACGAGGTCACGCTCCGGAGCACCCTGCGCGGCGATGACGTCCGACAGCGACGTCAGCATCATGGCGTCCATGTTCTTCATGTCGACGGCGCCGCGACCCCAGAGCATGCCGTCCTGCACCTCGCCACCGAAGGGGTCCACCGACCAGTTCGCGGGGTCGGCCGGCACGACGTCGAGGTGCCCGTGCACGACGAGCGCCGGCTTCTCGGGGTCGCGCCCCCGCACCCGTGCCACGACGCTGACCCGGTCGGGCTCCGACTCGAACAGCTGTGGTTCGAGTCCGAGGTCGCGGAGCTTCGCCTCGACGTAGTGCGCCGCCTCGGTCTCGCCGCGGGACTTCCCCTCGCCCCAGTTCGTGGTGTCGATCCGGATGAGGTCACGGGCGATCGACGCGGTCTCCTCGAGCTCGGTGCCGGCCGTCGTGTTCCCCTGGACGTCTGTCATGCCGACCACGCTACCGGGCGCTCCCGACACCACCGATCCCCGCGACTCCGCGGGACGCGCCCGGGATGCGTGGCCGTGTTCATCGGGCGTTCAGACCCGTGCTAGTGTCTTCTCTCGGCAGGAACGCCGGGGAAAACGCCCCGGACTACCGGCCGACACAACAGAACAACACCTGTCCGGGTGGCGGAATTGGTAGACGCGCTAGCTTGAGGTGCTAGTGCCCGTATTAGGGCGTGGGGGTTCAAGTCCCCCCTCGGACACAAGAAATGCGATGCCCCCTGGCCTATCGGCCCGGGGGCATTTCTTGTTCGTGCTTCCCGGCGAGCATCGCCATCGCTCCGCTCAGGGCGACGCCGCCTCGTGAGCGCCTACTCGCTGCGCTCGTGGCGTCTCCGTGGTCGCCTCCGGTAGGTCGGGTTGCTTGAGGCGGAAGCCGTGGTCGGGAACGCGCGCGGTTCGACGTGGGACACGTCGGACGACGCGCGGGTCGTCGGAACGTACGCGTTCCGTGGAGCGGCGCCGCCCCGCGCGGGACGGGAGGCGCGGGGCGGGCCCGCACCGTGCCTCCCGTCCGGTGGGCCGTCACCGTGAGCGACGCGAGCGGGCGACCCGACGCACCACCAGCACGACGCCGGCGGCCGCGGCCAGCCAGCCCCAGTTGGCGACCAGCGGATCGAGCACCCCGTGCCGCCAGTCCCGTCGCGACGAGCCGAGGCGCGACGCGACCGGGCGCCCGACGAGCTCAGCGCGCACCCCCGTCTCGTGCACGACCCGGTCCGGTCGGCCCCGGAGCGCATCCGTCACGCGGTGCGTCGCCACGTCGATCCGGTCCCCGAGGACGAGCAGCAACCAGTGCGCCAGGCGCCCCTCGCTGAACCTCGCGTAGGCGACCCGCCGGACCGCCCCGGCGCCGCCACGCAGGGGCTGCGCCGGCCCGAACACCGGCGTGACGTGCGCGTGCTCGATCGAGGGTTCTGGTCCTGCGGCGCCGAACTGCTGCGTGGGGAGGTCGCAGTGCACGGCCGGCTAGGACCCGGCCGCCAGGCAGGCGCA
>NZ_LDQC01000110.1 GCF_001475545.1 Curtobacterium luteum
CCACGCCGGTGCGGTGGTGACCCGATCACCACCGCACCGGCGTGGGAGGCCGCGACCCGAACGCGCCGCCTCCCGGGAGGGCGCGGGTACCGGTCACCCTGACCGGCACCCGCGCGGGTCACGCGTCGTCTACGCCGTGCGGCGGAGGCGTCGTGCGAGGAGCGTGCCGCCGCCCGCTGCGAGGAGCAGACCGGCGATCAGCATGATCGGCAGGAGCTCGGCACCGGTGTAGGCGAGCGAGCCGCCAGCACCACCACCTGCGCCACCGACACCCGGACCGGCGCCGGTTCCGTCACCGCCGGGGGCTCCCGGGGTGCCCGGGGTACCGGGGGTGCCCGGGTCGGTCGGGTCCGTCGGGTCCGTCGGGTCGACCGGCGCAGCGGCCACCGCGAAGGTCACCGAGTCCGGGTCACTGACGAGCCCGCCGATGGTCTCGACCGCGACGGCCTCGTGGTCACCGACGGCGACGTCCGGGAACGTCACGGTCCAGGTGCCGTCCTCGTCGGTGACCGTGGACTGCGTGCCGTCCTCGTCGCCGTCGAGCGTGACGTCGACGTCCGAGCCCGGCTCCGCGGTGCCGCTGACCGGCACGTCGGTCGTGTCGTCCTCGGTCGGGACGGTGACCTCGGTGCCGTCCTCCGGGTCAGTGATGGCGATGCCGGCGAAGGCGTCGGCCTGCACGGTCGCGGTCGCGATGTCCACCGTCGCCGCATCGGCCGCGGGGAGCAGCTCGATGCGGACGGCCCGGACCGTGGTGGCACCGGTGGCGTCGCCGTCCGGGTCGCTGAACGCCGGGGCGGTCTGCGAGTTGACGGTGATCGACACGAGCTGGTTCAGCGTGTCGAGCAGCGGGTCGAGCGCCGTGACGACGTCCTCGAGCGTGTCGACCAGCGCGGCGACCGTGTCGGACACGAAGTCCTCGGTGACGACGCCACCGACCGCGGTGGTCAGCGCGGGGAGCAGCGCCGTGTCGACGACGCCTTCCAGCCCGGCGGTCAGACCGAGGTCGTCGAGGAGCTCGAGCGCCCCGGTACCGGTGAGGGTGACCTCGGGGTCGGTCGTCGAGGTGCCCAGCACCTGGCCGAGGGTCGTGTCGACGGTGATGTCGAGCCCCGCCGCCGCGAGTGCGACCGTGGCGTCGGTGCTGACGTCCACCGTGACGGTGGCTGCGTCGAGGGCGTCCTGGAGGGCGTCGGTCAGCAGCGCCGGGACCTGGTTCTCGAGGATGTCGGCGATCGACGCCTCGATCTGCGCGTTGATCGTGTCGCTGGCGAGCAGGCGCGTGTTCGGTGCGAGCTCGTTGAGCGTGTAGAGGTCGGCCAGGTCGATCGAGACCGTACCGGTCGACAGGTCGATCGTGACCGCACCCGAGGTGAGCGGGGTCTCGGTGATCGAGGAGACCGCCTGACCGAGGTCGACGTCGGCGGTGACGGTCGCCGTGGTGGGTCCGACGACGATCGCGGGGACGATGCCGAGCGCGTCGGCGAGGTCGTCCGTGACGGCACCGGTGACGCCGGCCGCCACACCGTCAGCGTTCAAGGCGGTCTCGAGCGTGGTGCTCGAGGCGTCGAGCGTGGTGTTCAGCTGGCCGACCAGGGCCGCGACCGCCGGGCTCACGACGGACACGTCCGCGCTGGCCACCTGGTAGTCGGTGGTGACGTCCGATCCGGCGAAGGTGCGGGTCGCCTCGGCTCGCGCGGAGAGCGCCCCGAGGTCGACCGAGGCGTCGCTGATGAGCCCGTCGACGTCGAGTCCGTCGAGCAGCGGCTGGAGGTCGATGCGCGCGCCGTCGCTGCCGGGAGCGCCGACCTGGATCGCCCCGTCGCCCGACACCGCTCCGGCCGCGGCCACGGCCGAGGTCGTCGAGGTCGAGGAGTACTGCCCCGCGACGCCGACGTCGACGAGACCGTTCGCCCCGAGGAGCTGGATGCCGTTCGGCGCGTTCACGCCGATGCCGTTCAGGACGGTGAGGTCGAGCGGGTTCGACCCGCCGTCGACCGCACCGCCGGGAGCGGTTGCGCCGTACGACCCGGCGAGCGCCGCGATCGTGTCGAGGTCGACGGTGCCGCTGCCCGCGAGCAGGCGGCCCTCGGCCTGGGTGACGTCGGTGGCGGCCGCGTTCGCGGGGAGCGCCGCACCGCCGATGATGACCGCGGCCACGGTGGCCGTGGCGCCCGCGCGCAGCGCGAAGCGTGTTGCTGTGGATGGCATTGTGCCTCTTCCTCCGGCGGATCCCTCCGCCGCTGATCCATCCCCGATCGGTTGGTCCGGGGATCCGACGAGACCGCTGGTGGGGCGGTCTCGGAGTCACGTGTGCGCGTCGAGCTGCGCGCGGACGGGCTTCAGCGGATCGCGTCACCCCCGTGGATGAGGGGTGGGATGCCGGCGCTCACGCAGGACCGCTCGGCGTACGCGGTCGCGGAGTCGTTCCGGTCCATCCCTGATCCCCCTCGGGTGTGCACGGCTTCGCCGTCGTGCTGAGGACTGCACGCGGATGGTTGGTCCGCGTTCCCTGAACAACCTACAAGGGACCGCCCGCGCCCTGGCGATACCCCCGTTCGGGTGACGTCGTGATCCGTCCGCGTCTCCGTCCCGGACGGGAGGCTCGTGGCGGCGCCGGCACGCGCCTCCCGACCGGTGGATCCCGCCTCCAGCCAGGCGCAGCCCGCCGATGCGCGGGTCGGTGCACTGCACCCGGTCCGCGCTGTGCAGGCGGTGCGCTCAGCGCAGCGGCGGGAGGGTCGCGACCGAGACGCCGACCGCTGACGCCACCTCGCGGACGCGCTGGTCGAGCTCCTCGCCACGGAGGTGCTTCGGGAACCCGAACACCACGCGGTAGGCGGGGACGTCGATCCACACCGGTGCGTTCGGGTCGCCCGCGAGGACCCGGATCGCGTCGACCCGTCCGAAGGCGTACCGACCGACCGCCTTCGCGTCACCGCTCGCCACCGAGACGAGCGCGGCGCGCGGGATGCCGACGAGGAGCGTCGGGGTCGATCCACCCGAGTAGAGACCGATGCCGTTCCCGTCGGCCACGAGCGTCCCGTAGCCGCGTCGGGGCACCGACTCCCGGGGCAGGCCGAGGGCGCCCGCCGCCCAGTCGATCTGCTTGCCGAGGTCACGGCTGACGCGCACCGGAACGAGGTGGGCACCCGGGTGCCGGGCGGCGAGGGCCTGCTCCCGGCGCCGGGTGTGCGCGTGGTACGCGAGGTTGATCACCTCGATGATCACGAAGGCCAGTGCCGCAAACCCGAGGAGACTGAGGACGATGCCCTCGGTCGACATGCCCTCCTGGTGCTCCCGGTACGCGAGCAGGCCGAAGCGCAGCACCAGGTACCCGACCAGCACGACGAGTCCGATCGCGCCCCCGCGGCGGCGTCCGTTGTTCCCCATCGCGACAGACTAGGACGGGCGTCCGGTCGGACGGGCGATGCTGCGCGCTCCCTCAGTCTGCGCGGACGCGCAACCCGTCGAGCAGCACCCGCACCATCGGGTTCGGTGCCCCGTCAGCGGCGGGTGCCCGGTGACTGAGGTCGCCGATCGCCTGCAGGAGCTCCACCGCGTCGACGTCGGTGCGGACCTCCCCCGTGGCGATCGCCGCGTCGAGGAGCTGGCGCACCACGTGCCCGAGGCGGTCCACGAAGTAGCCCGGCAGCGCGTCGAACGCAGGGTCACCGGAGTGCAGCGCCGCCGAGAGCCCCTGCTTCGTCGCGACGAACCGCGTGAAGCGGGTGACCCAGCGGTCGAGGGCCTCCCCCGGCGGGTACTCGGCGCGCAGCCGGTCGGCCTCCGCCGCGGTGTCGTCGATCTCCGAGGTGAAGACCGCCGCGACGAGGTCCGCGCGCTGTGGGAAGTGCCGGTACAGCGTGCCGACGCCGACGCCGGCTTCCGTCGCGACCTCGCGCACGGGGGCGTCCACGCCGGAACGGGCGAACACCGTCCGGGCAGCCTGCAGGATCGCGTCGACGTTCTGGCGGGCATCGGCCCGTAGGCGACGCGGTTCGGCGGTCGGCACAGCACACCCCTTGCGTAAGCGGAACATTGTTCCGTATAGTCGGGTCGATCAGCGGAACGTTGTTCCGGATACGAGACTACAGGAGACCACCATGCAGTACCGCACCCTCGGACGCACCGGCATCAAGGTGACGCCCTACGCGCTCGGCGCGATGATGCTCGGTCGGTTCGGCAACCCCGATCGCAGCGAGGGCATCCGGATCATCCACCGGGCGCTCGACGCCGGCATCAACTTCATCGACACGGCCGACCGCTACGGCGACTCGGAGGAGGTCGTCGGCGAGGCGCTCGCCGGCCGACGCGACCAGGTCGTCCTCGCGACGAAGTTCCACGGGCCCGTCGACGACGACGTCAACCACCGCGGAGCATCGCGTCGGTGGATCGTCGAGGCCGTCGAGCGGTCGCTCCGGAACCTCCGCACCGACCACATCGACCTCTACCAGCTGCACCGGCCGGACCCGGACACCGACATCGACGAGACCCTCTCCGCACTCACCGACCTCGTCCGGCAGGGCAAGGTCCGCGCGATCGGCAGCTCGTCGATGCGCGGCTCCGAGATCGTCGAGGCGCAGTGGGTGTCCGAGCGTCGCGGGTTCGAGCGGTTCCGCACCGAGCAGCCGAACTACTCGATCCTCGACCGGGAGATCGAGCGCGAGGTCTTGCCCGTTGCCCAGCGGTACGGCATGGGGACGCTCGTCTACAGCCCCCTCGCGGGCGGCTCGCTGACCGGGCGGTACCGCGCGGGGCAGGCGAACGACGAGTTCCGGGCGAGCACCGGGATGCGGCACTTCCGCGACGAGCGTCGACTGGCCGCGATCGAGCAGCTCATCACGCTCGCGGACGAGACCGGGATCCGGCTCACACACCTCGCGATGGCGTTCACGATCGCACACCCGGCCGTGACGTCGGCGATCGCCGGGCCCAGGACGATGGAGCAGCTCGAGGACACCCTGGCGGGTGTTGACGTGGTGCTCTCCGACGAGGTGCTCGACCGGATCGACGCGATCGTCCCGCCGGGCGAGAGCATCGGGGCGATGGACATGGTGTACCGCGGGCCGGAGGTCGGCTCCCCCGCGATGCGCCGCCGCCCCGAGGCCGAGCGCGCCGCCGCCTGACGGTGGTGCTCGGTGCTCGGTGCTTGGTGCTTGGTGCTTGGTGCCCCTGGAGGGACTCGAACCCCCAACCGTTTCCTTAGGACGGAACTGCTCTTCCATTGAGCTACAGAGGCTGGCGCGACCACTCTAGCGGCAGTGACCAGACCACGGGCGGGAGGCGCGGGGCCAGCCGGCACCGCGCCTCCCGTCCGTCGGCTGCGACAGCAGCGCCGTTACGCGGCGACCAGGTACTCGTCCCAGTCCGCCTGCGGACGCTCGATGCCGCGCACCACCCACGAGGCGCCGTGCGGTGCCCTCGGACGGAAGCGCAGCCGCCACCCCATCTCCTGCGGAGTGCGGTCGCCCTTGGTGTTGTTGCACGTCAGGCAGCAGGCGACGAGGTTCTCCCACGAGTCCTGCCCGCCGCGGGACTTCGGCTGGACGTGGTCGATCGTGGTGGCGTGCCGGTCGCAGTACGCACAGCGGTTCCCGTCGCGACGGAGGACGCCGCGACGGGAGACGGGCACGAGTCTGGAGTGCGGGATGCGCACGTACCGGGTGAGGATGATGACGGACGGACGATCGTAGGTCGACGTCGACCCCGTCACCGGGTGCTCGAGGTCAGCGGCGACGATGGCGGCCTTCTGGTTCATGACCAGCACGAGGGCCCGTCGGAACGAGATCACCGCGAGGGGCTCGTAACCGGCGTTGAGGACGAGAGTGCGCATGGGTTCCCTTCCGACGTGCCTGGACGGCTTCCAGGCGGTGCGGGTGCGCCGGACCAGGGCGTCGCGCAGGTGACCGTCGCTCGCGCGCACGGCCCCGGAACCACGAAGAGCACCACCCGGATGGGCAGTGCTCTCGTCATGACGGGGCGTGCTCGTGCACGCAGGCGGTGGTCGACCATATGTCGACGTGCGCGCGCCGACCCATGGTGCGGGTCGTGCGGAACGCGGACATGAGGTCTCCCTGCTCGCAGCCGAAGGGCCGGTGCAGCGTCAGGATACGTCGGAAACCGGCCCGACACGAGGGTGTGCGGGCCGGTTCCGGCGATGTTCACGGGTTCGACGCTCCGGCGTCGGCCGGTGTGCGCTCCACGGGAGCGCCGGGGTCGGGCAGCGGTCGTCAGATCCCGAAGCGGACGATGTGGTAGTCGCTGGTCCAGATCGGACGGATCGACACGGCGCCGCCGGGCTTCGGCGCGTCCATGATCATGCCGTTGCCCATGTAGAAGCCGTCGTGCGCCTCGTTGTTGAAGATGACGACGTCGCCGGGCTGCGCCTCGGACTCGGGGATCGTGGTGCCGGCCTGGTCCTGCAGCGGCACGGAGTGCGCGAGGTTGATGCCGTACTGCGCGTACACGAACATGACGTAGCCCGAGCAGTCGAAGCCGGACGGGTCCGCGCCGCCGAACACGTACGGGGTGCCGATGTACTGCTTCGCGGTCGCGACGACGGCGGGCAGCGAGAACGGGGTGTTCGCGGCCTTCGAGGTCGCGACGTAGTCGGCTGCGGTCGGGCCGGAGTAGGAGGCGTACTGCGTGGCGGTCGCCGCGCGCGCCTTCTCGGTCGCGGCGGCCTGCTTCGCGGCAGCAGCGGCGGCCTTGGCCTCGGCCTTCTGCGCGGCCTCCGCGTCGAGCGTCGACTGCGCCGTCGCACCGTAGCCGTCACGGCTCGTGCCGGCGAGGGCCACCGCGTCGGAGACGGAGAAGTTCTGCTCGCCGGTGGTGCGGAGCTGGCGCTGGGCAGCGGCGGCGGCATCAGACGGCTGCTGGGTGGACGCGAACGCTGCCGGGACGGCCATCGTGCCGAACATGCCGGCGGCGACCGTCAGGACGAGGGGCGCGAGGAAGCGGCGCTTGCGGGCGGACGAGCTGGCCTTGGCCTGTTCGGCACGCTGGGCGGCCTGTGCGGCACGGCGTCCGCCGGCGAGCGGCGCGGTCTTCACGGACTGCGGGGCGGCAGCACGGGCGGTGCGTCGGGTGGGGAGTGCCGTCGGGGCGTCGGCGGTGTTCGTCGGGTTCGCGGTCTGGTCGTCCGCGGCGGAACCGTTCAGCGTCAAGGGTGGGATCTCCGGCGCCTCGTCACCACGACCGGGTCATCGCGGCGAGCTGGGGACTCGTCTGACCCGGGCGTGGAACCCCATCCGTTCGTCATCGTCTCCGATCGAGGCAGGAGACGGGTTCGAGACGTCCTGCCACGGGTTCCCGGGTTCGGTGTCGGCCCGGGGACTCGCACGAGTGTACGTGCCCGTCGTTACCTTGTCGAGACGAAACGGCCGATTTGTAACGGAACGGTAAAGGCGAGTGAGCGTCAGCCGTCGCCGCGTTCGATGTACACGTGCTGCGCGACCTCGCTCGGGAGCTCGATGCCCGAGTCCTCGCCCTCGACGCGCACCGCCACGTACGCCCCGGCACGCTGGACACTCGCGACCCGACCCGGCATGACCCCGGCGGTGCGGAGCTGGTGCAGGAGCTCCGGTTCGAACTGCACGGGCTCGCCCAGGCGGCGGATCGTCCCGGTGGCGACGGCGTCGGTGCCCTCGGTCGCGGTGACGATGTTCTGCACGCCGTCGAGGAACCCGCCGGCGTCCGGCCCGCCGATCTCGGCGAGGCCGGGGATCGGGTTGCCGTAGGGCGACTCCGTCGGGTTGCCGAGCATCTCGAGCAGCCGGACCTCGACCTGCTCGCTCATGACGTGCTCCCAGCGGCAGGCTTCGTCGTGGACGAAGGCCCAATCGAGCCCGATGACGTCGGAGAGCAGCCGCTCGGCCAGGCGGTGCTTGCGCATGACGTGGGTCGCGCGGGAACGCCCCTCGGTCGTGAGCTCGAGGTGGCGGTCGCCGGACACCACGACGAGTCCGTCGCGCTCCATGCGGGCGATGGTCTGCGAGACCGTGGGACCCGAGTGACCGAGGCGCTCCGAGATGCGGGCGCGCAGCGGGATGATCGCTTCTTCCTCGAGGTCGAGGATGGTGCGCAGGTACATCTCCGTGGTGTCGACGAGATCGGTCACGGTCCGCCTCTCTTGTCTCAGGTGCAGCCACCCTACTTGTTCGTGGTGACACCGAAGGACCAACACTTGCAAGGGTCAAGGAATGCCCTGGGATACCGCGCCGGTAGGATCGCTCCATGGCAGACATCGTCATCCCGTCCGACCTCCTCCCGACCGACGGACGCTTCGGCTGCGGCCCGTCCAAGATCCGTGGCGCGCAGCTCGAGTCCCTCGTGACGCGCGGGGCGACGATCCTCGGCACCTCCCACCGGCAGAAGCCCGTGAAGGACCTCGTCGGCAGCGTCCGGCAGGGCATCGCGGACCTGTTCCAGGTGCCCGACGGCTACGAGGTCGTGCTCGGCAACGGCGGCTCGACCGCGTTCTGGGACGCCGCCGCGTTCGGGCTCGTCGAGCGCCGTGCCGAGAACCTCTCCTTCGGCGAGTTCGGGTCGAAGTTCGCCAAGGCCGTCGCCGCTCCGTGGCTCGAGGCACCGCACGTCATCGAGGCCCCCGGTGGCTCGCTCGCGGCACTCGAACCGGTCGAGGGCGTCGACGTCTACGCCTACCCGCACAACGAGACCTCGACCGGCGTCATGGCCCCCGTGGTCCGCGCCGAGGGCGACGCCGGTGCGCTCACCGTGGTGGACGCGACGAGCGCCGCCGGTGGCGCCGCGTTCGACGTCTCCGCGACCGACGTCTACTACTTCGCACCGCAGAAGAACTTCGCGTCCGACGGTGGGCTGTGGCTCGCGCTCTTCTCCCCCGCCGCGATCGAGCGGGTCGAGCGCATCGCGGCGAGCGACCGGTACATCCCGGAGTTCCTGTCGCTCAAGAACGCCGTCGACAACTCCCGGCTCGACCAGACGCTCAACACCCCGGCACTCGCGACCCTGCTGCTCCTCGACGACCAGGTCCGCTGGATGAACGAGTCGGGCGGCATCGCCTGGGCCGACGCCCGGACGAAGCAGTCCTCGGGCACGGTCTACGACTGGGCGGCGTCGGTGGACTTCGCGACGCCGTTCGTGTCCGAGCCGTCGCACCGGTCGCAGGTCGTCGCCACGATCGACCTCGACGACGCGATCGACGCCAAGGCCGTGGCCGCGACGCTCCGTGCGAACGGCATCGTCGACACCGAGCCCTACCGGAAGCTCGGTCGGAACCAGCTGCGCATCGCGACCTTCACGGCGATCGAGCCGAGTGACGTCGCGCAGCTCACGAAGGCGATCGAGTACGTGGTCGGCGAGTTGTCGCGCTGACGCGCGGACAACACACGGGAGGCGCGGTGCCAGCTGGCACCGCGCCTCCCGTCTGTTCTCGGTCGCGTCGAGGACGACGCTCGTCTCGTCAGGACCGGTGGTGGTCCGGGTCGACCTCGCCCGCGTCGAGGCGGTCGAGCTCGAGGTCGTCGTCCGGGTCGACCGGACGGACGCGCTGCGCGCGGCGTCGGCGAGCCCGCGGCGGAGCGACCGGCTCCGGCTCCTCGTCGTCCTCGTCGTCGTCCGTGTCAGCGGTGCCGTCGAGCCCGTCGACGTCCACGCCGTCGAGGTCGTCATCGTCCGACTCGCTCAGGTCGTCCTCGTCGGCGTCGAAGTCGTCGTCATCGTCCGACTCGTCGTCGTCGGCTTCGTCGTCGTCCGGATCGTCGTAGTCGGCATCTTCGTCGTCGTCCGGATCGTCGTCGTCGTCCGACTCGTCGTCGTCCGACTCGTCGTCGTGCCCGTCCTCGCCCTCCTGCGCGGCGCGGTACTCCGCGAGCCGCTCGGACCAGGGCACCCACTCGGGTGCGACGAGCGCGCCGTCGCCGGGCATGAGCTCGACCTCGAGCACGGTCGGCTCGTCGTCGCCGATCTTCGCGACCGAGACCGTCCAGCGCCAGCCGGGGTAGCCGGGCATCCGGTTCGCGAAGCGGAGCGAGACGACGTCGTCGCCCTCGTCAACGGCGTCGACGAACGCGCCGACGGTCGAGTCCGGCGTGACCTCGAGCAGGGCGGTGCGCGCCAGGCGCTCGTACTCGTGCGTGGGCATCAGGCGTCCAACTGGTCGGCGACGTGGCGGAGGATCGCGGCGAGGCGCTCGCCGTTCTTGGGGTAGCGGCCGTGCCGGAGGTCACCGCTGATCCGGTCGAGCTCCTTCACGAGGTCCTCGACGATCACCGCCATGTCGTCGGCCGAACGGCGGGACATCTTCGCGAGGGACGGCTGCGGGTCGAGGAAGCGCACGGACAGTGCCTGCGAGCCCTTCTTGCCCTGGACCACGCCGTACTCGAGCCGCGAGCCGGCCTTCACCGTGGTGACGCCGTCCGGCAGCGAGGACGCGTGCAGGAAGACCTGGTCGCCGTCGTCGCCGGTGATGAACCCGAACCCCTTCTGGTCGTCGTAGAACTTGACCTTGCCGGTGGGCATGCGTGGACTCCTCGTGGTCGTGGAACGGCCGTGGTGCGTCGGATATCCTGGGTCGATGGCCAAGCCGACCCGATCCACCGGGACCCCCCGCGACGCAGCGGAGCCCTCGGTGACGTTCAATCGTACCGAACGCGTCCTCGGGTTCATGGTCGGCGGGATCTTCATCGCCGCTTTCCTGTGCCTGGTCGCGGTGATCGTGATGTGGCTGACGGTCCCGAGCGCCGGGGCGTCGATGCCGTGGCCGGTCGTCATGGCGATCCCGCTCGTCGGGCTCCCGATCGGCATGGTGCTGCTGTTCGCGCTCCTCGGCGTCGTCTGGACACGTCGGGCCCGCGAGAACCGGGCGTCTCGCTGAGGACCCGGACCCCGCACCGAGCGGACGGACGATGACGACCACCGCCGACCTCGCTGCCCGACTCCGGGCGATGTCCGACGACGCCCTCGAGCGACTCGTCGTCGCCCGCCGGCTGCCCGCGGCCTCGCTCGCCGAGAGCGGTCCGCAGCACATCTCGGACTTCTTCGACCTGGCCGAGGCACTCCGCACCGACGACGCGGTGGACGCCGCGATCGAGCACCTGCCGCGCGCCGCGCTCCTCGCCCTCCGCGACGGGGGCGAGACGGACGCGCTCGCGCCGGCGGTCGCGCTCGGCCTCGCCGACACGGACGGCGGTGTCGACGACGCGGTGTCCGCCCGCCTCGCCGCCCACCCCGACCTGGTGGACACGGCGGAGCAGCCGGGAGGCCCGGCACCGGCCCGCCACACGGCCCCCGTCGACGACGACACGGCCCGGGCGACGGGCGCCGAGCACGCGTTCGGCACCATGACCGTGCTCGCCGAGCTGCTCCGGGCCGTCGACGCCGGCGAGGTCCGCGAGCTCGTGAAGGGCGGCATCGGCACCCCGCTCGCCCGGACGCTCGGCGAGCGGTTGGGCACGGCTCCCGAGGTCGTCCCCGACCGCCTCACGCTCCTGCGCCGGACCGGCCTGGCGTCGCTCGACCACGGCACGTGGACCGTCACGGGCGTCGGCGACGCCTGGCTCCTCGCGCCGTGGGCGGAGCGGTGGACCAGCCTCACGGATGCCTGGCGGGACACGCTCGACCCCGCCGTGCGCGAGGTGCTCGACCTCGCGGGCGCCGATTGGCACGACCTCGTCGCGACCGGTCGCTGGGCCTACCCGGCCGGTGCACGGTGGCTCGACGCCGAACTCCTCACCGTCGCGGGAACGGGGAGCGCACTCGGCCTCGTGGTCGACGGCACGCTCACGACCACCGGCGCCGCCCTGCTCGCCGGTGCCCCGGACGCGGCCGACCGTGCCACCGCGGACCTCCCGGACACCGTGCCCGGGGTGTACCTCCAGCACGACCTCACCGTCATCGCGCCAGGACCCCTCGCCCCGGTGGACGACGCCGAACTCCGTGCCGTCGCGACGCTCGAGGCGCCGGGCCTCGCAGCGCGGTACCGGGTGTCGGAGGAGTCGCTCGCCCGCGCGTTCCGGTCCGGACTCGACCGCGACGCCGTGCTCGGGCGGTTCGAACGGCTCTCGGTGTCGGGCGTGCCGCAACCGCTCGCCTACCTCGTCGACCAGGTCGCCGAGCGCGACGGCAGCATCGTGGTCGACCTCGGTCCGGGCGGCGTCGGCTCGGTCGTCCGGGGCACGGCCGACCAACTCGACCTGATCGGTGTGGACGCCGAGCTCCGGCAGGTGTCGTGGGACCGTCCGGACCTCACCACGCTGACCACGCGCTACCCGGCGCAGGTCGTGCACACCGCGCTGCGCGACGCGCGGTACCCGGCCGTGCTGACGGCCGCAGCCCAGGCGACCGTGGAGGCCGCGCCTCCCGTCCGCCGCGCAGCGGGACGCGACCCGCAGCAGGCGGCCCACGCGCTCGTGGAACGGCTCCGCTTGACGACCGAACGGGCGGAGGGCGAGCCCGAGCAGGAGTGGCTCGGCCGGCAGATCGACCTCGCGGTGCGCGGACGGACGCCGATCCGGCTCACGGTGCGCATGCCGGACGGCTCGGAGCGACCGTTCTCGATCGTCCCGACCTCGGTCGCGGCCGGTCGCGTCCGCGGCAAGGACACGGCGGTGGACGTCGAACGCACCCTGCCGCTCTCCCTCGTCGTGGCTGTGGAGAGCGACGCCTGATCCACACCCCGGCCCGTGCGCAGGCGGAGCGCCTAGGCTGATCCGTCATGAACGGACCGCTGATCGTGCAGAGCGACCGCACGGTGCTGCTCGAGGTGGCACACCCCGACGCCGAGGACGCACGCCACGAACTCGCGGTGTTCGCGGAGCTCGAACGCGCCCCGGAGCACGTGCACACCTACCGCATCACGCGGCTCGGTCTGTGGAACGCCCGGGCTGCCGGGCACGATGCCGAGACGATGATCGACACGCTCGAGCGGTTCGCGAAGTTCCCCGTCCCGCAGAGCGTCACGGTCGACATCCGCGACACGGTGTCCCGCTACGGTCGGCTCGTCATCCGGCGCGAGGAGCGGCCGGACGCACCCGCGATCGCGAACTCCCCCGGCGAGGAGCTCGAGCGCCAGCCGATGCTGCTCCTCACCGCCACCGACCCGACGATCCTCGCCGAGGTCACCCGCTCCAAGCGGATCAAGCCGCTCCTCGGCGACCAGCGCTCCCCGGAGGAGATCGAACTCCAGCCGTGGGCACGGGGTCAGGTCAAGCAGGAGCTCGTGAAGCTCGGCTGGCCGGCGGAGGACCTCGCGGGCTACACGCCGGGGCAGCCGCACGCGATCGACCTCGCGACCGCGGACTGGCACCTCCGGCCGTACCAGGAGCAGGCCGTCGACACGTTCTTCGCGCAGGGCTCCGGCGTCGTGGTGCTCCCCTGCGGTGCGGGCAAGACGCTCGTCGGTGCCGGAGCGATGGCGACCGTCAAGGCGACCACGCTCATCCTCGTGACGAACACCGTCTCCGCACGGCAGTGGCGTGACGAGCTGCTCCGGCGGACCAGCCTGACCGAGGACGAGATCGGCGAGTACTCGGGCTCCGTGAAGGAGATCCGACCGGTCACGATCGCGACGTACCAGATCCTCACCGCCCGGCGGAAGGGCGAGTACACGCACCTGTCACTCCTCGACGCGCTCGACTGGGGGCTCATCGTCTACGACGAGGTCCACCTCCTGCCGGCGCCGGTGTTCAAGCTCACGGCCGACCTGCAGGCGCGGCGACGCCTCGGCCTCACCGCGACGCTCGTGCGCGAGGACGGCCGCGAGGGCGACGTGTTCTCGCTCATCGGACCGAAGCGCTACGACGCCCCGTGGAAGGAGATCGAGGCACAGGGCTACATCTCCCCCGCCTCCTGCTACGAGGTCCGCATCGACCTGCCCCACGGCGACCGGCTCGAGTACGCGGCGTCCGGCGACGACGAGCGCTACCGCCTCGCCGCGACGACACCCGCCAAGACCCCGGTCGTGCGTGAGCTCATCGAGAAGCACCGTGGCGAGCAGATCCTCGTCATCGGGCAGTACATCGACCAGCTCGACGGCCTGGCTGCGTCCCTCGACGCCGCCGAGATCACCGGCGCGACGCCCGTCGACGAGCGCGAACGGCTGTTCCAGGCCTTCCGGACGGGCGCGATCGACGTGCTCGTGGTGTCCAAGGTCGCGAACTTCTCGGTGGACCTCCCCGACGCGACCGTGGCGATCCAGGTGTCCGGCTCGTTCGGGTCGCGGCAGGAGGAAGCACAGCGCCTCGGACGGCTCCTCCGCCCGAACAAGGACGGCCTGCCCGCGTCGTTCTACACGCTCGTCACGCGGGACACCGTCGACCAGGACTTCGCGCAGAACCGGCAGCGGTTCCTCGCCGAGCAGGGGTACTCGTACACGATCCTCGACGCCGACCAGGTGGCGGCCGCCGCCTAGCGGCCACGTCGCGACAGGCGACCGGATGACGGCCTGGAGGCGCGGCGCCAGCCCGCACCGCGCCTCCAGTCCGCCCCGTGCTCACGCACGCATCGCTCTCAGGAAAGCCACAAGGAACGGTCAGAAGATGGGGTCATGAGCGATGGCCCCAAGATCCTGATCGTCGACGACGAGCCGAACATCCGCGACCTGCTGACGACCTCCCTGCGCTTCGCCGGTTTCGCCGTGCGTGCCGTGGGCAACGGTGCGCAGGCCATCTCCGCCGTGCTCGAGGAGGAGCCGGACCTCATCATCCTCGACGTCATGCTCCCCGACATGAACGGCTTCGGCGTCACCAAGCGCCTGCGGTCCTCGGGCTACACGTCGCCGATCCTCTTCCTCACCGCGAAGGACGACACCGAGGACAAGATCACCGGCCTCACCGTCGGCGGCGACGACTACGTCACCAAGCCGTTCTCGCTCGACGAGATCGTCGCCCGCATCAAGGCCATCCTCCGTCGCACGATGAACGACGAAGAGGACGCCATCATCCGTGCGGGTGAGCTCACGATGGACCAGGACACCCACGAGGTCACCATCGGCGACGCGCAGATCGAGCTGTCCCCGACCGAGTTCAAGCTGCTCCGCTACCTCATGCTCAACCCGAACCGCGTGCTCTCGAAGGCGCAGATCCTCGACCACGTGTGGGAGTACGACTTCAACGGCGACGCGGGCATCGTGGAGTCGTACATCTCGTACCTCCGCCGCAAGCTCGACCAGTACTCGGCCGAGCCGGTCATCCAGACCAAGCGTGGCTTCGGCTACATGCTCAAGGCGGCGAAGGCCTCCTAGGCGCAGTTCTTCACGGCGGCCGTCCGGTTTCACCGGGCGGCCGCTGTCTATCGTTGGGGCAGCATGCACACGCGAATGAGCCGCTGGTGGGACGGGATCTCCCTGCGCACCAAGATCACCGGGATCACGGTGCTCCTGGTCGCGCTCGGACTGCTCGTCGCCGGACTCGGCACGATGACCGTGCTGTCGACCTACCTGCTCACCCAGCTCGACGACACCGTGAAGCAGACGACCGAGCAGCTCGAGGGCCAGAACATCAGCGACGGCAAGCAGTACTGCGAGCTGTCGGTCGTGCTGTCGCAGCGCGCCTACGTCGCCGCCTACAACGCCGACGGCGACCAGATCTGCCAGACGAAGACCAGCAGCCGGCCCGACATCCGGATGCTGGACTTCGCGCAGGCCTCGCAGAGCACGCAGCGGTTCTCGCTCTACGACAGTGCGCACGACCACGAGTGGCGCGCGCAGGTCATCCCCGCTGCCCTGCAGAACCGGTCCGACGGCACCACCGAGACCGGGTACGTGCTCGTCGCGGTGTCGAGCGCCGACAACGACCAGACGATCCTCCGCTTCACCGTCATCTTCCTGTTCTTCGGCATCTCGGTGATGCTCCTCGGGGCCATGCTGACCAGGCTCCTCGTGACCGCCACGTTCGACCCCTTGCGGGACGTCGAGGACACCGCTGCACGGTTCGCTGCGGGCGACTTCAACCAGCGGCTCGAGGCGGACACGCCGAACACCGAGGTCGGACGCCTCAACCGTTCCCTCAACGCCATGCTCGAGCGCATCGACACCGCGTTCGAGGACCGGGAGCGCACGATCGACCAGATGCGTCGGTTCGTCGGCGACGCCTCCCACGAACTCCGGACGCCGCTCGTCTCGCTCCGCGGGTACGCCGAGCTGTACCGCATGGGCGCCCTCCGCAAGGAGGAGGACGTCGCCCAGGCGATGGAGCGCATCGAGAAGGAGGCCCAGCGCATGGGGCTCCTCGTGCAGGACCTGCTCCAGCTCGCCCGCATCGACGAGTCGAAGCCGCTCGAGCTCGGCCCGGTCGACCTCGTGTCGATCGCCCGCGACTCGGCGCTCGACACCATGGCGTCGAACCCCGACCGCGAGATCCAGGTGCTCGTCGAGGACAGCGTCACCGGCGAGAGCGTGCCGCAGGCCGTCCGTCCGCCGATGTCCGAGACCGGCGAGGTCCCCGCGTCCCCGACCTCGGCGTCCGCCAACACGACCGGCCCGATCGCGTTCTCCCGCCAGACGATCGCCCGGCTCCGTGCCCGGCGGAACCGCGCGATGAGCCTCGACGCCGCGCCGACCGACGAGACGACCCCGCTGCCCACGGTCGTGCTGCCGAAGCGTCCGCCGATCGTCCTCGCGGAGGAGAACAAGATCCGGCAGGTCGTGACGAACCTCATGGGCAACGCGATGCGGTTCACGCCGTCCGACGACCCCATCGAGATCGGCATCGGCGTCGACGAGGAGCGCGGGCTCGCGAACATCGACGTCATCGACCACGGCGAGGGCATCCCGCCGCAGCTCCGCGACAAGATCTTCCAGCGGTTCTGGCGTGCGGACACCTCCCGGGCGCGCGACACCGGCGGTTCCGGCCTGGGGCTCGCGATCGTGTCGGGCATCGTGCAGGCGCACCACGGCTCGGTCGAGGTGTTCGACACCGAGGGCGGCGGCGCGACCTTCCGCGTGTGGCTCCCCCTGCTCCCCCGCGACTGGACGCCCACGGCC
>NZ_LDQC01000111.1 GCF_001475545.1 Curtobacterium luteum
TTGACGACGACGACCTTGCCCTTGAGCGTCTTCGAGGAGAGCCGCTCGCCGGTGATGCTCTTCACGTCGAACGAGATCGGGTCGGTGCGCTTGTCCACGGCGACCTCGGTCACCGCGCCGTTGCCGGAGATGTAGTTCTGCGTCGTGCCGTTGCCGTACTGCTTCGTGAGCGCGTCGTTGCTCGAAGAGCACCCGGCGAGGGCGAGCGCGGCGATGACCGCCGTGGCCGCCACCGTCGCGAGTCGCTTGCTGGTGGTCCTCACACTGCTCCTTCGTCGATCGCGGTCTCCCGGAGCCGTTCGGCCGGGTCCGCGTACCCGACCTCGGTGAAGCGACCGGTCGGCGTGGCGGGCACACGCTCGAGGGTCGTGATGCTGGAGAGGTCGCACCGCCGCTGCCGCGGGTCGTGCCACAGGTGCTCCCCGGCGAGTCGACGGTGCACCATCCAGATCGGGAGCTGGTGACTGACGAGGACGACGTCGCCCTCGTCCACGCTCTCCCAGGCCGTGGCGACGGCCGCGAGCATGCGGTTCGCGATCGACTCGTAGGCCTCACCCCAACTCGGGCGGAACGGGTTCGCGATCCAGGGCCACTCGGCCGGACGACCGATCGATCGCTTCGTGAACCCGGGGGGCTGGCCCTCGTACCGGTTCGTCGGCTCGATGAGGCGCTCGTCGAGCGCCACCGGGAGCCCGTAGGCCTCGGCCCAGGGCGCCGCGGACTCCTGCGTGCGCTGCAACGGGGACGCGACGATCCGCCGCACGTCGACGCCGGCGTCGTGCCAGGCGGCGGCCGAAGCGGCGGCCATCTGCAGGCCGAGCTCGCTCAGTCCGAAGCCCGGGAGCCGACCGTAGAGGACACGGTCGGGGTTGTGCACCTCGCCGTGACGGACGAGGTGCACTCGGGTCGCGGGCATGGCCTCCAGTCTAGGTCGCCCCGGCACTCCCACCCCCCGCCCAGGGGATTCACGGCTGCGGGGACGTTCAGCCGGACGCTCAGCCGAGGTGGCCGGACAGACGCCCGTGGATGGCGACCGAACCGGTGTTGAGGTTCTCCACCCGGACGGTCGAGCCGTGCTGTGCGTACCGCTGTTCGACAGCGTCAAGCGCGGCCACCGTGCTCGCGTCGAACACGTGCGCGTCGGCCATGTCGACGACGACGTGCTCGGGGTCCTCGGCGTAGGAGAACCGGGTCACGAGGTCGTTCGAGCTCGCGAAGAAGAGCGCACCCCGCACCCGGTACCGGACGGTGCGCTCGTCCACGGGTTCGCGGACGACCGACACCACGTGGGCTGCTCGGCGGGCGAAGACCAGTGCGGCAGCCACGACCCCGACGAGCACGCCCGTCGCGAGGTTGTCCGTCGCCACGACGACCACGACCGTGAGCACCATCACGACGGTCTCGCCCAGCGGCATCCGGCGCAGGGTGTTCGGTCGGATGCTGTGCCAGTCGAAGGTCGCGACGCACACCATGACCATCACCGCGGTGAGCGCCGCCATCGGGATCTGCGCGACGAGGTCGTGCAGCACGATGGTGAGCACCAGCACGGAGACGCCCGCGACGAAGGTCGAGATCCGGGTCCGCGCGCCGGCGGTCTTCACGTTGATCACGGTCTGGCCGATCATCGCGCAGCCACCGGTCCCGCCGAAGAACGCCGACGCGATGTTCGCGACGCCCTGCCCCCACGACTCACGCCACTTGCTCGACCCGGTCTCGGTGATCGCATCGACGAGCTGGGCGGTGAGCAGCGTCTCGATGAGTCCGACCACCGCCATGCCGAACGCGTAGGGCGCGATGATCTGCAGCGTCTCGAAGGTGATCGGAACGGTGACGCCGTTGAAGCCGGGGAGGGCCGTCGGCAGCGCTCCCTCGTCCCCGACGGTCGGCACGGCGACGCCGAAGACGATCGTGATCGTGGTGATGACGACCACCGCGACGAGCGGCGCGGGGACGGCCTTCGTCAGGAAGGGGAAGCCCACGATCACCGCGATGCCGAGCGCCGTCAGCGGCCACACGACGAACGGCACGTCGTGGCCGAACAGGTTCGGGAGCTGCGCGGTGAAGATGAGGATCGCGAGGGCGTTCACGAACGCCACGTTCACGCTCCGCGGGATGAACCGCATCAGCCGCGCGACCCCGAGCAGTCCGAGGACGATCTGCACGACGCCGCCGAGCAGCACCGCGGGCACGAGGTAGGCGATGCCGTGGTCGCGGACGAGCGGTGCGATCACGAGCGCGACCGACCCCGCTGCGGCGGACACCATCGCCGGCCGGCCGCCGACGACCGCGATCACCACCGCGATCACCACGCTGGAGAACAGGCCGACCGCCGGGTCGACGCCCGCGACGACCGAGAAGGAGATCGCCTCCGGGATGAGGGCCAGCGCCGTGACGACGCCGGCGAGGACCTCGCGGGTGAGCAGGCGCGGGGAGCGGAGGGCACCGAGGACACTCGGCGGCGTCGGGGCGTGTGTGATCACTGACATCGCGAGCAACCCTACCCTCACGTGAGGGTAGGGTCGGTACGATGGTCTCGTGGACACGATGCACATCGGGGAACTGGCCGAGCGCGCCGGCATGTCCCTGCGCACGATCCGGCACTACGACGAGGTCGGGCTCCTCGTCCCGAGCGGCCGCACCTCGGGTGGGTTCCGCGTCTACACCGCCGAGGACCTCGATCGGCTGCTCGTGATCCGTCGCATGAAGCCCCTCGGGTTCACCCTCGACGAGATGGCGGAGCTGCTGCGGGTCGTCGATGGCCTGCGCACCCGCGCCGGCGACGACGAGGCAACCCTCGCCGCACGGCTCGACGAGTTCCTGGAGGACGCCAGGGCACGACACGCGAAGCTCGTCGAACGCGCGGGCATGGCCGAGGAGTTCATCGGCACGCTCGGCTCACTCCGCGCTTCGCTCCCCTGACAACTCGCCTGCCTCGATCAATCGTCGGCGTTCCTTCCGCGCGGCCTTCCATTCGGCCTGCCGTCGGATCAGTTCGTCGTGCTCCCAGATGAGCCGCCGGGCCTTCCACGGTCGGAGTCGGTACTTCCGCCGGATCCGCTGGCGCCACTCTTCCCGCCGCCGTTCGATCAGCGCCAGGACCGGGTCTCCCGTCGTCATCCTTCTTCCCTCCCGGTGATCAGTCCCAGCACCATCGTGCCGATTACAGCGTCGTCTTCGCGAAGCATCTGCATGTCGTACATCGCGTCGGCTCCGATGGTCCCGATCTCCGTCCGCCCGACGTCCGGGTCACAGGACTGGTCGACGATCCAGACGAACCTCGACCACGCCCGGTCGCGCTCCTCACGCGCGACGTCCCGCCTCCACCGGATCAGCGCCCACACGCCCCCGACGAACGCCACGAGCAGCGTGAACGCCGCCGTGCAGACCGCTGCCACGACGACCGCCACCGCCGCCGCCGGCCAAGCCGCCAGCACGCCGCTCCCTTCCATCACCGCACCTCCCCGACAGCTCGCGACCCGACCACCTCGACGACGCTACGGACCCGCGCGGGGCGATCCGGGCCTCCCGGCTGATCTGGGGAGGAGACCAGGCGATGCACCCGGTGTGGAGGACCCGGTTAGACTCGACCCCCGTGATCGAACGCACCCGCATCGCCGAACTCGCCGCACTCCCCGACGGCCCCGTCTCCGTCGCCGGATGGGTCGAGACCGTCCGAGACCAGAAGAAGGTGCAGTTCGTCGTCCTCCGCGACGAGACCGGCGCCGCCCAGCTCGTGAACCCCGCGACCCGCGAGGCCGAGGACGGCGACGACGCCGCGCAGGCAGCCCTGGCAATCACGAACGAGATCTCCGGGCTCGCCCACGGCACCTTCGTGCACGTCCAGGGCACGCTGAAGCACGACGAGCGCGTCAAGCTCGGCGGGCTCGAGGTCAAGGTCGGCTCGCTCGAGGTCGTGAGCGCCGCCATCCCGGAGACCCCGATCGCGGACGACTCGTCGCTCGACAAGCGGCTCGACTGGCGCTTCCTCGACCTCCGCAACCGCAAGCAGAACCTCATCTTCCGCATCCAGACGACGATGGAGCACGCGTTCCGCTCGTACTGGGTCGACCGCGACTACATCGAGATCCACACGCCGAAGCTGATGGCTTCCGCATCCGAGTCGCGCGCTGAGCTCTTCCAGCTCGAGTACTTCGAGACGACCGCGTACCTCGCGCAGTCGCCGCAGAACTTCAAGCAGATGGCCCAGCCGGCCGGGTTCGGTGCCGTGTTCGAGATCGCCGACGCCTTCCGCGCCGACCCGTCGTTCACGAGCCGTCACGCGACGGAGTTCACGAGCGTCGACGCCGAGATCTCCTGGGTGGAGTCGCACCACGACGTCATGGCCATGCACGAGGAGGTCCTCGTCGCCGGGTTCACGGCCGTCAAGGAGAAGTACGGCAAGGAGATCGAGGACGTCTTCGGCTTCGAGTTCGTCGTGCCGACCGCGCCGTTCCCGCGCGTGACCCTGGCGGAGGCCCGGAAGATCGTTGCCGACAGCGGCTACGACGTCGTGCGCGCCGACGGTGACCTCGACCCCGAGGGCGAGCGCCGCGTGAGTGCGTGGGCGAAGGAGACGCACGGCTCCGAGTTCGTGTTCGTGACCGACTACGACGCCTCGATCCGGCCGTACTACCACATGCGTCACGAGGACGACCCGACGCTCACGAACAGCTACGACCTGCTGTTCAACGGCGCGGAGATCTCCACCGGTGCGCAGCGCGAGCACCGGGTCGACCGACTCGCGGCCCAGGCGGAGGAGAAGGGCCTCGACACCGGCGAGATCGACTGGTACCTCGACTTCTTCCGCTACGGCGTCCCGCCGCACGGCGGCTTCGGCATGGGTCTCGCCCGCGTGCTCATGCTCGCGCTGCACGAGCCGTCGATCCGCGAGGTCACCTACCTGTTCCGCGGTCCGACGCGCCTCACGCCGTAGACAGCGGCCCGACGCGCCTCACGCCGTGGACAGCAGCCCGACGCGCCTCGCGCCGTGGACAGCGGCCCGACGCGCCCCACGACGACAGCCCCCTCCCGATCGGGAGGGGGCTGTCGCCTTCGGGATCGTCGGGGCGACCGGCCGGGAGGCGCGGCTCAGCTCCGCCAGTCGATGGCGGCCCGCCCCGTGACCAGTCCACGGATCTCCGCGGCCGCTGCCTGGTGGTCCGGGTGGACCTGGTAGGCGTCGAGCCCGTCGAGGTCGTCGAAGGTCGCGACCACGGCGAGGTCGGAGTTCTTGTCGGGGTAGGCGACGTTCTCGACGACCTCGAGCGAGCGGATCGACGGCACCGTCCCGACCAGCCCCGTGAGGAGGTCGCGGACGCGTGCGATCGAGGCGTCGCGGTCGACGTCCTCACGGAGGGTCCAGGCGACGACGTGGTGGATCATGCGGAGGCCTCTGCCTTCTCGAGGGCACGGCGGAGTCGATCGGCGTCGACGTGCCAGTTGCTGTGGACACGCCCGTCGACCAGGACCACCGGGATGTCCTCGGCGTACTCCGCGCGGAGGGCGTCGTCGTCGAGGATCGAGCGCTCCTCCAGCGTCACGCCGGGGTGTTCGGCGACGACCTGCTCGACGATCGGTCGGGCGTCGTCGCAGAGGTGGCATCCGGGCTTCGTCAGGAGGGTCACGGCGGGCATGGGGTCAGCGTACCGGCCAGGGGAACACCAAAGCCCCGGCGGACCGGGGCTTCGGGTGCAAGTACTCGACTTACTTCTTGTTGCGACGCTGGTGACGCGTCTTGCGAAGGAGCTTGCGGTGCTTCTTCTTCGCCATGCGCTTGCGGCGCTTCTTGATGACAGAACCCATAGTGGACCTCGCTCGGAACGATGCTGATGTGTGGACACCGCGCCCGTCGGGACCGCGGAAAATCAACCCGGCCGAGTCTAGCGGAGCGCGCCGGTCCTGTCGAACACAGCCGCCGTACCCGGCGCGGTGCTGTGCTCAGCCGACGTCGGCGACGCCCCCGCGCAGGACGTCGGCGACCGCCGACTCCGGGACGCGGAAGGAACGCCCGAACCGGATGGCCGGGAGCTCCCCGGCGTGCACCATGCGGTAGACGGTCATCTTCGAGACACGCATCATCTCCGCGACCTCGGCCACGGTGAGGAAACGCACGTCGTCGAAACTGCCGGTCATGATCCGCCTTCGGGGGACTCGTGCGGCGACGGGCGCGCCGGACGCACGGGTTGGGTGTGACCTGTGTGGTCTCTGATCACTGTAGAGGCCGGTGGGAAGCCGTGTCCAGGCACACGGTCACGACTCGGCCACGGACGGTGACGAGGGACCGCGCCGAGGACACCCGTGCGCGCTGGGGGCATGGACGAGCGAGCGCGCTCAGTCCTCGTCGCCCCGACGGGTGAAGCGCTTCCGACTCCGGTCGACCACGCGCTCCCAGCCCTGCTGTGCCCCGGTCAGTGCTGCGGATGCCCGGTAGGACGCCTCGGCCATCACGCGGCCGAGCTCCGTGCCGACCTCGACGGTGGCCTTGCCCGCGGCACCGTTGCGCCGCACCGACACCGGTTGCCCGTCCGGCGTCCACGCGGTCGTGGCCGGGGTGCCGTCGGCGTCGACCGCACCCGTGAACGACAGGACCCACTCCTCGACCGGCAGCAACGGCTCCGGGTCGAGGCGGTAGAAGCGGTGCTGTCCTTCTTCGCGACTGGAGACGAGTCCGATGTCGCGGAGGACCCTGAGGTGCTTGGACACGGTGGGCTGGCTGACGCCGAGCTTCTCGACGAGCTGTCCGACGCTGAGCTCCCCACCGGTGACGTCGGAGCCGTACGCGGCCAGGAGCGCTCCGAGCAGCTCGCGTCGGGTCGGGTCCGCCACGACGGAGAAGATGTCGGCCATGGGACCAGGCTATCCGCCCCGTCGCGGATGTACCATGCCATCCGACCCGCCCATGTCCCCGGAGGCATACGACCATGCTGGACCGCACGGAGGAGCTGCGCGTGGGGCCGTCGGCCTCGCGTCGTCGCCTCGCCGAGGTCGGCGCGGTCTTGCGGGCGAGCCCGTCCCGCCTGGCGATCCTCGTGTTCGTGGCGTTGATCCTGGTGTTCACGTCACTCTTCATGACGCCGTGGGCTGCATCCGACGGACGACCGACGCACTTCTCCGACGCCCTCTTCACCGCGGCCTCCGTGGTCTGCGTCACCGGACTCGCGACCGTCGACATGGCGACGCACTGGTCGGTGTTCGGGAAGGTCGTCATCGTCATCGGCACCCAGATCGGTGCGGTCGGGGTCCTCACGTTCGCGTCGATCCTCGGCCTCGTGGTGACCCGGCGCCTCGGTCTCCGGGCGAAGCTCATGGCCGCCGGGGACTCGAACCCGCTCCGCACCCACCACGGCGCCGTGCCGGAGGGGCAGGCGGTCCGGCTCGGCGAGGTCGGCACGCTGCTCGCGACGGTCGCGGTGAGCACGCTGACCATCGAGATCGCGGTCGGCCTGCTGCTGCTGCCGTCCGTCCTCGTCGCGGGCTACCCGTTCTGGACGGCGGTCGGCGACGCGTTCTACTACGCCGCCATGGCCTTCACGAACACCGGCTTCTCCCCCAACGCCGAGGGGCTCGCGCCGTTCGCGAACGACTACTGGTTCCTCTCGCTCATCATGGTCGCCGTCGTCGCGGGGTCGATCGGGTTCCCGGTCATCCGGACCATCACGGAGCAGTTCCGCACGCCGCGCCGCTGGTCCCTGCACGTCAAGCTCACCCTCGTCACGAGCGCCGTGCTGCTCGTGGTCGGCGCGGTCGTCTACACGGCGCTCGAGGCCTCCAACAGGGCCACGCTCGGCGAGGCCGGCGCCGGACACACCGCGTTCCAGGCGCTGTTCTTCTCGACCATGACCCGGTCGGGCGGCTTCGCGACCATCGACGTCGAGCAGATGCACGGCGCGAGCCTGCTCGTCACCGACATGCTCATGTTCATCGGCGGCGGCTCGGCCTCCACCGCCGGTGGCATCAAGGTGACCACGCTCGCGGTGCTCTTCCTCGCCGCGGTCGCCGAGGCCCGCGGCCGGCAGAGCATGGAGGCCTTCGGTCGCCGGATCCCGAGCGACGTGCTCCGTGTCGCGGTCGCCGTCGTGCTGTGGGGCGCGACGATCGTCGCCGTCTCGACCATCACGCTCCTGCAGATCACGCGCGACTCGCTCGACCGGGTGCTCTTCGAGGTGATCTCGGCGTTCGCCACGTGCGGGCTCTCGTCCGGCATCTCCGCCGAACTCCCGGAGGCGGGCAAGTACGTGCTCGCCGCCACGATGTTCCTCGGACGGGTCGGTACAGTGACGATCGCCGCAGCCCTCGCCGCCAGCCAGAGCCGGCAGTTGTTCCGCCGTCCCGAGGAGAGGCCGATCGTTGGCTGACCGTTCCCGTACGCCGTTGCCGTCCACCCACCCGCTCGCCGGCGCCGTCAGCCACGACGCCCCGGTCCTGGTGATCGGGCTCGGTCGCTTCGGCGCCGCGACCGCGGGGCAGCTCGAGCGGCAGCACCGTGAGGTCCTGGTGGTCGACACGGACGCGGGGCTCGTGCAGAAGTGGTCCGACCGGGTGACCCACGCGGTCCAGGCCGACGCCACCGACATGGACGCCCTCCGGCAGATCGGGGCGCAGGACTTCGCGATCGCCGTCGTCGGGGTCGGCTCCGACCTGGAGTCGAGCGTGCTCATCACGGCGAACCTCGTCGACCTCGGCATCCCGCAGATCTGGGCGAAGGCCGTCAGCCGCTCGCACGGCGTGATCCTGTCCCGCATCGGCGCGAACCACGTCGTCTACCCGGAGCGCGAGGCCGGCGAGCGGACGGCGCACCTGGTGTCCGGCCGCATGCTCGACTTCATCCAGTTCGACGACGACTTCGCCGTCGTGAAGATGTTCCCGCCGGCCGCGGTGCGCGGGAAGGACCTCGCGACGACCGTCATCCGGACGCGCTTCGGCCTGACGGTGCTCGGGATCAAGACGCCGGGGCAGGCGTTCGTCCCCGCCACCCCCGAGAGCGTGATCGGCGAGGAGGACGTCATCATCGTCTCCGGTGCCACGGCCGACCTGGAACGCTTCGCCGCGCTGGAGTGAGCAGCGCGGGTGACCGACCGTCCAGGCGGACACCCGGCGGCCTGGAGGCGCGGGGCGGGCCCGCACCGCGCCTCCAGGCCGGCCTGTGGTCACGTCCACCGCACCCGCGTCAGCCGGCCGCGATCTCCTCGGCCCGCGCGATCGCCGCGTGTGACGCGCGGAGCAACGTCCCCGACAGGTCGGCGTCCTGCAGGACGGCGACCGCGCGCTCGGTGGTGCCCTTCGGACTGGTGACGGCCCGGCGGAGCTCCGCCGGGGTCTTGTCCGAGGACTCGAGGAGCGCGACCGCACCGCTCAGGGTCCCCTGCACCATGGTGGCGACCTGCTCCGGCGTGAACCCGAGCTCCTCCGCCGCCCGCTGCCACTGCTCCACGAGCAGGAAGACGTAGGCGGGGCCCGAGCCGGACACGGCCGACAGGGCGTCGAGCTGCGACTCGGGCACCTCGATCACCGAGCCCGACACCGAGAACACCGTCGAGGCGAGCGCCACGGCGTCCTCGTCCGCCGAGTCGCCCGCGCTGATCCCGGTGACGCCACGCCCGACCCCGATCGGCGTGTTCGGCAGTGCGCGCACGACCCGGACCCCCTCGGGGACCGCCGCCTCCATGCTCGCGGTGGTGGTGCCGACGGCGACACTGACCAGGACCGTCCCCGGCGCGAGGTCGTCCGCGACCTCGGCGAGCAGGTCGGCGATCATGTACGGCTTCACCCCGACGACGACGAGTCCGGCGCCGCGGACGGCAGCACGGTTGGCGTCCGGCTCGGTGTCGCTCGCGTGCGCGTCGAGACCCCGCGAGCGGTGCGCCGCCGCGGACTCCTCCGACTTCGTCGTGAGGACGACGGTCGTCGGGTCGAGTCCGGCGGCGAGGAGCCCGTCGAGGACCGCGCCGGACATGGAGCCGACGCCGAGCAGGGCGGTGCGGGGCAGTTCGATGGTCATGACCCCCGACCCTACCGACGGCCTAGGATCGTCAGTCAGGCCAGGACTGAAGGGGTACCCGTGAGCGCTTCCGGAGGCACGAAGGCGATCTTCGCCGCACTCGGTGCGAACATCGGCATCGCGATCGTGAAGTTCGTCGCGGCGGCGATCAGCGGCTCGGCGTCGATGCTGGCGGAGGGCGTGCACTCCCTCGCCGACTCCGCGAACCAGCTCCTGCTCCTGCTCGGCGGTCGCCGCGCTCGACGGGCCGCCGACGAGGAGCACCCGTTCGGCTACGGGCGCGAGCGGTACGTGTACGCCTTCGTCGTGTCGATCGTGCTGTTCTCCGTCGGTGGCGTGTTCTCGCTGTACGAGGGGATCGAGAAGCTGCGGAACCCGCACCCGCTGGAGAGCTGGTGGCTCCCCCTGGTCGTGCTCGTCATCGCGATCGGCCTCGAGGGCTTCTCCCTCCGCACCGCGCTCCGCGAGGCTCGGCCGAACAAGGGCTCGCTGTCCTGGGTGCAGTACGTGCGCCGGGCGAAGGCGCCGGAACTCCCCGTCGTGATGCTCGAGGACACCGCCGCCCTGACCGGCCTGGTCTTCGCGCTGTTCGGCGTCGGCCTGACCGCGATCACCGGCAACGGGGTGTTCGACGCGATCGGCACGATCCTCATCGCGGTACTGCTCATCGCCGTGGCGCTGGTGCTCGGCGTCGAGACGAAGAGCCTGCTCGTCGGTGAGGGTGCGAGCGCCGCCGACGTCGCGCGGATCAAGGAGGCGCTGCTCGACGGTCCCGAGGTCGACGCGATCATCCACATCAAGACGCTCTACCTCGGCCCGGACGAGCTCATGGTCGGCGTGAAGGTCGCGGTCGACGGCGACCGGCGCCTGGGTGACGTCGCAGCGGGCATCGACGCGGTCGAGCACCGTGTGCGTCAGGCCGTACCGATCGCCCGGGTGATCTACGTCGAGCCCGACGTCCTCCGGACCGGTCCGCGCCCTCCGACCGAGGCGATCGTCCTCCGCGCCGCCGACTGAGCGGTCTCCTCGGCTGAGGGTGCCCTTGCTGGCGACCCGGATGTCGGATGTTGCACGATGGCTGCATGACCGCGCTCCGTGACGTCCTGCTCATCCTCCACTTCATCGGCCTCGCGGCGGTGATCGGTTCGTTCCTGTTCCAGGTGCGGCGAAAGGGCGGCTTCGAGACGAACTGGATCGTGATCGGCCTGGTCGTGCAGCTCGTCACCGGCCTCGGCCTGATGGGGCTCATCGACGCGACGACGGACGGTGGCGCGAACCACACCAAGCTCGGCGTGAAGCTCGTCATCGCCCTCGTCGCGCTCGTGCTCGCGTTCGTCGCGCGTGCTCGTCAGAAGCGAGCGGATGCGGGACAGGCGAAGAGCAAGGCCGCCCTGCCGTTCTTCCACTCCGCGGGTGCACTCGCGATCGTCAACGTGCTCATCGCCGTCATCTGGTGACGACCTGACGACCTGACGGACGGGAGGCCCGTGGCGGCGCCGCCACGGGCCTCCCGTCCGTCAGGGGTCACCCTGGCGACTCCGCGTCAGCGCCGGGCGCCGAAGAAGTCGTCGAGCAGGGCCGCGCACGGCGCCTCGAGCACCCCGCCGACGACCTCGGACCGATGCGGCAGCCGACGGTCACGCGCGACGTCGTAGACGCTCCCCGTCGCGCCGGCCTTCGGGTCCCACGCCCCGAACACCACCCGGGGAACCCGCGCGGCGAGGACCGCACCGGCGCACATGACGCACGGCTCGAGCGTGACCACGAGCGTGCAGCCGTCGAGGTGCCGGTCCCCTGTCGCCGCGGCCGCCGCTCGGAGCGCGAGCACCTCGGCGTGCGCCGTCGGGTCCTGCAGGGCCTCGCGCTCGTTGCGTCCGGTCGCGACGACGACCCCCGACGCGTCCACCACGACCGCTCCGACGGGGACGTCCCCGGTCGCCAGGCACGCGCGGGCCTCGACCAGGGCGGCCTCCATCGCGGCGACCCACGGGCGGGCGGCGGGTGCTTCCACGGGACCTCCAGGCAGTCGGCAGCACGGTAGGCTCGACCCTATGCGAGTCCACGTCGCCGACCACCCGCTCATCACGCACAAGCTCTCGGTGCTCCGCGACCGGACGACCCCTTCGCCGACGTTCCGCGCCCTGACCGAGGAGCTCGTCACGCTCCTCGCGTACGAGGCCACGCGGAACGTCCGCGTCACCGCCACACCGATCGACACGCCGGTCGCGCACACCATGGGCGTCGCCATCGCCAAGCCCCGTCCGCTCGTGGTCCCGATCCTCCGTGCCGGGCTCGGCATGCTCGAGGGCATGGTCAAGCTCGTCCCCACGGCCGAGGTCGGCTTCCTCGGCATGGCCCGCAACGAACAGACCCTCGAGCCGCAGACCTACGCCGAGCGACTGCCGGACGACCTCTCCGGCCGGCAGTGCTTCGTGCTCGACCCGATGCTCGCGACGGGCGGCACCCTCGCCGCCGCGATCGACTTCCTCTTCGACCGCGGCGCGGAAGAGGTCACGTGCGTGTGCATCCTCGGCGCCCCGGAGGGCCTCGACGCCGTCGAGCAGGCCGTCGGCGACCGCAACGTCTCGATCGTGCTCGGTGCGCTCGACGAGAAGCTCGATGAGAACGGCTACATCGTGCCCGGTCTCGGGGACGCGGGCGACCGCCTCTACGGCCTGGCCGAGTAGGCGCCCCCCGGTCTCGTCTGCGACCACCTGACGGGCGGGAGGCGCGGTGCCAGCAGGCACCGCGCCTCCCGTCCGTCTTCC
>NZ_LDQC01000112.1 GCF_001475545.1 Curtobacterium luteum
CGCAGGGCTGAGACTCCCGACCAGCGTAGGGCGTTGGCGGGCGGCTCTGCCCCGGACGACGACTGGTCGTTCCTTGACGCCGTCGCCCGCACCGACGCCCTAACCGCCCGCTCCCCCACCCGGAGCGCCCCTCCCACCCGAAGCGCCCCTCCCACCCGAAGAACGGACCACCATGAAGCACTCCAGCAAGGCGACGCTCCTCCTCGGCGTCGCGGCGGCCGTGGCCATCGGCCTGACCGGTTGCACCCCGGGCGGGTCGGCAGCGCCGGCCGCGTCCCAGAGCCTCGGCCCGGTGTCGAAGGACGTCGGGTCGGGCAAGACCACGCTCACCGTGTGGGACCAGAACACCGACACCGGCATCAACGACGCGCAGCAGGAACTCAACGACGAGTTCGAGAAGGCGCACCCGAACATCACGATCAAGCGGGTGTCCCGGTCGTTCGCCGACCTCAAGACGACGCTCAAGCTCGCGCTGTCGGGCAACACCCCGCCCGACGTCGTGCAGGCGAACCAGGGGTACCCGGACATGGGGGCGTTCGTGAAGGCCGGCTTCCTCCGGCCGGTGGACGACTACGCGAAGCTGTACGGCTGGGACGACTACTACCCGTCGAGCCTCCTGAAGCTCAACTCGTTCTCCTCGGACGGGAAGACCTGGCAGGGCGACGACCTCTACGGCGTCTCGCAGACCGGTGAACTGGTCGGGCTGTACTACAACAAGGCGGTCCTGCGGAAGGCCGGCATCGACAGCCCGCCGAAGACCGTCGCCGAGCTGACCGAGGACATGCAGAAGGTCAAGGCGGCGGGCACGCTGCCGCTCAGCTACGGCGACGTCGAGAAGAGCCCAGGGATCCACCTCTACGGGCTCGTGCTCTCAGCGCTCGCGGGCCACGACGCGGTGAACGACCTCGTCGCAGGCAAGTCCGGCAGCTGGACCGGCGACGACGAGGTGCAGGCCGCGAAGACGATCTCCGACTGGGTGGACAAGGGCTACGTCACCGAGGGTGCGAACGGTGTCTCGCGTGACGACGCCGTCGCCGCGTTCGGGAAGGGCCGGTCGGCGTTCCTCATCACCGGCACCTGGTACCAGGCCACGCTCGAGGCGGCGTCCTCCGCGAAGGACATCGGCTTCACCGCCCTCACCCCGGACGGCGCCAGCGGTCCGGTGACGATGGGTGGTGAGGGGCTCGCCTGGGCGATCACGTCGAAGACCGGGAACGCGAACGCCGCCGCGGCGTACATCGACTTCGTCACGAACAAGGACGCCGCGAAGGTGCTCGTGGACAAGGGCAACCTGCCGACCGTGGTCCCCGAGGGCGACGAGCCGGCCTCGGGCACGATCGCGGGCGACATCACGAGCAACTACGAGTCGATCTCGTCGTCGAACAGCATCACGCCGTACCTCGACTACGCCACCCCGACCTTCTACGACACCATCACGGCGGCGATGCAGGACCTCGTCGCGGGCAAGGCGACCCCGGAGCAGTACACGAAGACGCTCCAGGACGACTACGCCGGCTTCGTGAAGCAGTAGGCAGGAGCACCGTGACCCAGTTCACCGGAACCACGGCGGGCGCTGCCGATCGCAGCGCCCGCCGTGGCGGGACCCGTCAGGCCACCGGCGGCGTCCGCAAGCGGCGGCGGAGCCTCGTCGCCTACCTCTACGTCCTCCCGGCCTTCGTCGTGTTCGCGGTCTTCCTCGGCGTGCCGTTCCTGCAGAGCGTGCAGTACTCGTTCTACGACTGGGACGGCCTGTCCGTGGCGACGTGGGCCGGGTTCGCGAACTACGCCAGCGTGTTCACCGACGCGCAGCTCCGGGCGTCGTTCGGGCACGCGCTCGTCCTCATGGTCTTCTACGCCGCCGTCCCCGTCGCGTTGGCGCTGTTCCTCACCGCGCTCATCTCACGAGCGAACCGGCTCCGGGGCATGTCGTTCTTCCGGACGGTGCTGTTCCTCCCCCAGGTGATCGCGTCCGTCGTCGTCGCGACGATCTGGGTGTCGATCTACTCGGCCGACGGGCTCCTCAACGACGCACTGCGACTGGTCGGCCTCGGGCAGTTCGCGCAGGTGTGGCTCGGCGGGTACGACACCGCCCTGCCTGCGATCGGCTTCGTCGGCACGTGGCTGAACGTCGGCCTCTGCCTCGTGCTGTTCCTGTCCGGGGTGGGCAACATCCACCCGAGCCTGTTCGAGGCCGCTCGGATCGACGGCGCCGGCGCAGCCCGGGAGTTCCTCTCCATCACCCTGCCCTCGCTCCGCGGGCAGATCGCCGCGGCGCTCACCCTGACGGTGGTGTCCGCCCTGAAGACCTTCGACCTCGTGTACGTGACGACGAGCGGCGGCCCCGGGAACTCAACGTCGGTGCCCGCGTTCGAGGCCTACAACCGGGCGTTCCAGACCGGGCAGGTCGGGTCCGCCGCAGCCGTCGCCGTGTCGCTCACCGTCGTCATCATGATCGTCACGGCACTCATCAGCCGTCTCCAGCCGAAGGACGTCGCATGAGGCTCTCCCTCCGCGAGAAGACCGTCGACTACGTCATCCTGTCGCTCTTCGCCCTGTTCGCGATCATCCCGCTCGTCGGCGTGCTGCTCTCCTCCGTCACCCCGTCGGCCCAGAACTCCGGTGGCTTCACCGTGCCGACGACGATCGACCTCGGCAACTTCGGCGCCGCGTGGAACCAGGGCCACTTCGCGTCCTACATGCTCTCGAGCGTCCTCGTGACCGTGTCGGTCGTCGTGCTCACCGCGGTCCTCGCCGTGTTCGCCGGGTTCGCCTTCGCCCGCCTCGACTTCTTCGGCTCGAACGTCATCTTCTTCGTGATGCTCGCCGGCCTCATGCTCCCCGCCGAGGCCTTCATCATCCCGCTGTACTTCAACCTCCGGTCCGTCGGCCTCACCGACACCTACACGAGCCTGATCCTCCCGCAGACCGCGCAGTCCCTGGCGTTCGGCATCTTCTGGATGCGCAACCAGTTCCGCAGCTTCCCCGGCGAGGTCATCGAGGCAGCCCGCCTCGACGGTGCCCGCGACGTCCGACTGCTCTGGCAGGTCATCGTGCCGTCGTCGATCGCGCCGATCATGACCATGGCACTCCTCATCACGATGTGGACCTGGAACGAGTTCCTCCTCCCCCTCGTCCTCATCACGAGCGAGGACCACCGCACCGCGCCGCTCGGCCTCGCCTTCTTCAAGGGCGCGCACCTCACCGACTTTTCGCTGTTGTCCGCCGCAGGGGTGATCGTGGCCCTGCCGATCGTGCTGCTCTACTTCTTCCTGCAGAAGCGCTTCATCTCGGGGATGCTCGGCGGCATCGCCGACCGCTGAGCAGCTGGCCCGCGCCCGCCGCGGGCTGCGCGTCAGGACGTGCCGACCACCGGACGGGAGGCACGGTGCGGGCCCGCACCGTGCCTCC
>NZ_LDQC01000113.1 GCF_001475545.1 Curtobacterium luteum
GAGGCTGCGGCGTCGGGGGAACGCACCCGAGCTCCCCCGACGCCGCAGCCTCTCCACCGGACCCGCTGCCTCGGGCCCGGCTCGTCGTCCGCTAGGCCCGTCGGACCCGCAGCGTGACGATCTCGAACGGGCGCAGGGTGAGCACGACCGGCTCCCCCGCACCCCAGGACGACGACTCCACAGGCCGCTCGAGCAGGTCGACCGCGGAGACGGACGCCACGTCGAACCCGAACGACACCCCGACGTCGGCGGCCCGACCGCCCGAGGCCTCGTAGAGCCGGACGACGACGTCGCCCGAGCGGTCCTCGGCGAGCTTGACGGCCTCGACGAACACCTGCGGCGAGGACACCGTCACGAGCGGGTCGACCACGGCAGACCCCGGCACCGACCGCACCGGCAGGTTCAGCCGGTAGCCGGAGTCCGCCGCGTCGAGCGCGGTCGACCCGACCCGCAGCACCGTGCGGAACACGTGGTGCCCCTGATCGGCGTCGGGGTCGGGGAAGGTCGGCGCGCGCAGCAGCGACTCACGGACGAGGGTCGTGGTGCCCCCGTCCGCGCGGGTCGTCCGGGTGATGTCGTGTCCGTAGGTGGAGTCGTTCGCGACCGCGACCCCGAAGCCGGGCTCGGCCACGTGCACCCAGCGGTGGGCGCTCGTCTCGAAGCGGGCCGAGTCCCACGAGGTGTTCTGGTGGGTCGGCCGGTCGATGTGCCCGAACTGGATCTCGCTCGAGGCCACGGATGCCCGGACGTCGAGCGGGAACGCCAGCTTGAGGAGCTTCTGGTGTTCGTGCCAGTCGACCTCGGTCTCGATCCGCAGCTCGGGCGCCCCCTCGACGGCGGTGTAGCGCGTCGTGATCGTGGACGACCCGGAGGACCGCCGCACCACCACGGTGTCGCCGTCGACCGTGACGTCCGCGGCGACGAGCACGGTGCCGTTGCGCTGGTAGGCGCGGTCGATGTCCCACGCCTCCCACTGGTTCGGGGTGTCCCGGAACACGGTGTACTCCGCGCCGGAGGCCCCCGGGGCGATCGCGTCGCGGCCGGTGGCGTTCGCCACGAGCGACACGACGTGCCCGGCCGCGTCGACGGTCGCGGTGACGACGCCGGTGTCGAACACGAGGTGGTCGCCGTGTCGGACGGGAGGCACGGGTCGTTCCTCGTCGGTCGGCGAACCTCCCAGGGCGGTCACCCCACCAGCCGGGACGGGCGAGGCGTTGAACCGGACGAGCTGCCCGCCGGCGGGTGGCCCGTCGACGGCGGTCCCGTTCCCCACGGCGTCGAGCAGTCCGGCTCCGTGCCCGCCGGTCGCGGAGGCGACCTCGGCCGCAGTGGACGAAGCACCGACCCCGGCGAGCGCTCCGGCCCCGCCGTTCGCGAGCGCGGTGGTCGCCGTCCCGATGAGCCCCTCGAGGACCTCGGCGACCTTCGCGTAGTTCTCCTCGGCGACCTCGTAGACCCAGGCGATCGACGAGCCGGGGAGGATGTCGTGGAACTGCTGGAGCAGGACGGTGTGCCAGGCCTCCTCGAGTTCCTCGTACGGGTAGTCGAGGCCGTGCCGGACGGCGGCGGTGGCGGCCCAGAGCTCGGCCTCGCGGAGCAGGTGCTCGGAGCGACGGTTGCCCTGCTTGGTGCGGATCTGGGACGTGTAGGTGCCGCGGTGGAACTCGAGGTACATCTCCCCCGACCACACGGCCGGTTCGGGCAGGACGCGCTCGAGCTCCTCGAAGACGTCCGCGGGGGTGCCGAGCGTCACCCGGGGCGAGCCGTCGAGGTCGTGCTGGCGGCGGGCTGCGGCGACCATCTCGCGGGTCGGGCCACCGCCGCCGTCACCGAAGCCGTAGAGCAGCATCGAGGTGTTGGCGACGCCGCGCTCCTTGTTCTGCCGTTCCCCGCGGTGCAGGTCGGCGGGCGAGACGTCCGAGTTGTACGTGTCGGCCGGGGGCAGGTGGGTGAGGACCCGGGAGCCGTCGATGCCCTCCCAGTGGAAGGACGTGTGCGGGATGACGTTCGTCTCGTTCCACGACGGCTTCTGCGTGACGAACCACTTCGAGCCCGCGGCGCGGACGATCTGCGGCAGCGCGCCCGAGTAGCCGAACGAGTCCGGGAGCCAGGCCTCGGGGGTGTCGATGCCGAACTCCTCGAGGAACAGTCGCTTGCCCGCGACGAACTGCCGTGCGAGGGCCTCGCCCCCGGGCAGGTTGGTGTCCGACTCGACCCACATGCCGCCGACCGGGATCCAGCGGCCCTCGGCGACCCGCTGCTTGATGCGCTCCCAGATCGACGGGTAGCCGTCACGGATCCAGGCGTACTGCTGCGCCGACGAGCACGCGAACGTGAAGTCCGGGTCACGGTCCATGAGGTCGAGCACGTTCGAGAACGTGCGCGCGCACTTCCGGATCGTCTCGCGGACGGGCCAGAGCCAGGCGGAGTCGATGTGCGCGTGGCCGACCGCGATCGCGCGCTGCGCGGATCCGGAGGCGCCGACGGCGAGCAGGGGCGCGAGGACCGCGCGGGCGTCGGCAGCGGTGCCCGCGACGTCGTCGGGGTCGAGTGCGTCGGCGGCGCGGTCGAGGCCGCGGAGGAGGTCCGCACCGCGGGTCCCGTCGGTGGGCAGCTCGCCCATGAGCCCGCGGAGCACCCAGAAGTCCTGCTGGAGCTCCCACACGGTGTCGTCGCGCTCGACGAGCTCGATGCGGCGGACGCGGTAGATCGGGTCGGAGCCTGCGGTTGACTTCGAGCCGAGCGGCGTCGCGCCCTGGAAGGAGTCGCCGCCGATGTCCGGGTTCGCGGCCGCCTCGACGTAGACCTCGAAGGACTCGCCGGGGCCGACCTCGACCGGGACGGTGTCGTTGTGCGGCTCGATGCCCTTGATCGTGGTGCCGTCGGGCCGCCATGCGAGGCCCTCGGCCTGGAAGCCGGGGTTCCGCTTCGTGAAGCCGAGGTCGACGAGGAGCTCGGCGGTGGTGCCGGGTGCGGTGCTGAAGTCGGCCGGGACGGTGCCACGGATCCGGAACCACGTGGTTCCCCATGGCTTCCCGCCCCAGGCGCCGCCGTCGAACGGGGTGTACTCGGCGGCGACGGCGGTGGCGAACGGCACCGGTTCGTCGGGCACCTGCCAGGCGTCGATCGTGACGGGTGCCGAGCGGCGGTGCACGGCGGGGTCGATGCGGTCGCGGACCAGCCGGGCGATCCGGGCGTGGACGAGCGGTTCGTCGGAGTGCATGGAGGAGGTTCCTTCCGGCTCAGCCCTTGAGGCCGCCGGCGAGGGCGTTGCCGCCGCCGAGGCCCCGGGACACGAGCACGTAGAGGGCGATGACCGGCACGGAGTACACGATCGAGAACGCGGCGAGCTGCCCGTAGGCGACGGCGCCGTTCTGGCCGAAGAAGTTGAAGATGCTCACCGCGGCGGGCACCTTGTCGGGGGAGAGGAGCAGCACGAAGGGGACGAAGAAGTTCCCCCACGCCTGGATGAACACGAAGATGAACACCACGGCGATGCCCGGGCGCATGAGCGGGATCACGATGCGCCACAGCGTGGTGAGCATCGACGCCCCGTCGGTCCAGGCCGCCTCCTCGAGCGAGATCGGCACCGAGTCCATGAAGTTCTTCGCCATCCAGATCGCCATCGGCAGGCTGGTCGCGGCGAGGAAGAAGATGCAGCCCCACACGTTGTCGATGAGGTTGAGCGACACGAACAGCGCGTAGACGGGGACCATCATCGCGGTGATGGGCAGGCCGGTGCCGAACAGGATGCTGTAGAGGAACGGCTTGTTGACCCGCATCTTGTAGCGGGACAGCGGGTACGCGGCGAGGATCGCGACGACGACCGTGACGACCGCCGTGCCGCCGGAGAGCAGCAGGCTGTTGCCGAGCGGGATGAACGAGAGGTCCGGCGTCAGCACCTTGGCGAAGTTGTCGAGCGTGAACTGCGTCGGCATCTTCACCGACAGCGACGCCTGCGTGTCGAGCGAGGCGAGCACGAGCCACAGCAGCGGCACGGCGAAGCAGACGGCGATGACGAGCAGCACGACGTTCGACACCCAGCGCATCGTGCGGCCGCGCGGGGAGGTCATGTGGAGCGCACCGGGGGCGGTCACCGCGCGGGTGGCGTTCGCGACCGGGCGGTCAGCGGTGAGGGCCATGGTCAGTCCACCTCCGG
>NZ_LDQC01000114.1 GCF_001475545.1 Curtobacterium luteum
AGCAGCACCCGAGGTGCTGCCGGCAGCACCCGGAGACTACCCCTGCCCCGTCCGTCACGGATCTCGTGTCGGGGTTGTCGTGCAGGGGTGTTCGTGGGGTACAGTGTTCATCGCCGGACTCGTTTCCGGTGGCGTCGGCCGTGATTCCCCCCAATCCGCCGATGTCCAGGCGGCACCCGTTCCCCCCAACAGGTGCCGCCTCTTCTTCTTTCCGGGAACGTCCGACGGGGACGGTGTCGTCCGGACACATGTGTCACGCATCGATCCGCGTGGGTACGGGGATGAGTGGACAGACCGGTCCATGCCGGCGCATGGACCTCGTCGGTCGTCGAGTGGCGGGACTGCTCGTGCGCCGGTGCCGTCGTGAGCGGCGCGGTGCAGCGCAGCGGCCGGGGGTGCACGCGTCGTCGACTGGGGTACGGCTTTCTGCAACGGGGGACAAAGCTGCCCGTTGCTGTGCAATCGGTCCCGTTGTGCACCGCACAGCGACGTCGCGGCCCCGCGTGTCGGCATGCCCCTACCGTCGGCGGGCATGCACCGCCACCGAGCCGTCCCCGCGCCACCGTTCCTGCCCGGGGTCGCTCCGCCCCGCTCCGAGCGAGCCGTCCGTGCCGAGGAGTTCGAGGAGCTCGCGGGGCTCGTCCGCGACGCGACGGTGACCGACGTCCTCGCCGTCGGCGGACGCGGGACGTGGATCGACCGCGGAACGGGACTCGAGCCGACCGATCCCGTGCTCGGCGAACGACGTGTCCGCGAGCTCGGCGCCGCTCTCGTCGCTCGCGGTGGTCGGCACGTCGACGAGAGCACCCCGATGGCCGACGTCCGACACGACGACGGGATCCGTGTGCACGTCGTGCTCGCACCGGTCGCGGTCACCGGCACCGCACTCTCGATCCGCCTGCCACGGCCCGGGCATCCGACGCTCGCCGCGCTGGAACGGAGCGGCACGTTCGACCGGGTGCCGCGTCGCGTCGTCGAACGCGCGGTGGCCGAGCGGCGGAACGTCCTCGTCAGCGGAGCCACCGGCAGCGGCAAGACGACCCTCCTCGCCGCGATGCTCGCCGCCGTCCCGCACGACGAGCGCATCGTCACGGTCGAGGACGTCGCCGAACTCCGCATCGACCACCCCCACGTCGTCGCGCTCGAGGCCCGGCAGGCGAACGCCGAGGGGAGCGGGGCGATCGACCTCGCCCGGTTGTTGCGGGAGTCGCTCCGGATGCGGCCGGACCGTGTGGTGGTGGGGGAGTGCCGCGGAGCCGAGGTCCGCGAACTCGTGTCGGCGCTCAACACCGGGCACGAGGGCGGGGCCGGGACCGTCCACGCGAACGGCCTCCCGGACGTGCCGGCCCGGCTCGAGGCGCTCGGTTCGCTCGCCGGGCTCGACCCGCCGTCGTTGGCCCGGCAGGCGGTCAGCGCGTTCGACCTGGTGCTGCACGTCGAGCGTCGTCGCGGGGTGCGCCGGCTCGCCGGTGTGGGGACGCCAGTGCTGGGGACGGACGGGAGGCTCGGCATGCGCCCGGTGGACGGGTGGCGGTGACGAGACGGCGGCGACGCGGTCACGGGGTGTCGGACCACGCAGCAGTCGCGGCCGACGCCGCGAGGACGCTCGACCGTGTCGCGACGCTCGTCTCGGCGGGGGTGCCGCCGCCGAGGGCGTGGCGGCTCGTGGGCGGGCTCCCCGCTGCGGAGACGCCCGCGTGGCGGGACGTCCGCGCGGTCCTCCTGGTCGCGGACCGGACCGGCGCGCCCTCCGCCGTGGCGCTCCGAGCCCTCGCCCGTGCGCTGCGCCGCTCGGCGGCGAGCGACCGCGCCGTCCGGGTCGCCCTCGCCGGTCCGCGCGCGAGTGCCCGCGTCGTCCTCGCGCTGCCCGTCCTCGGCGTCGGTCTCTCGTCCACGTGGGGCGCCGGCGCTCTGCAGGTCCTCCTCGGGTCGCCGTTCGGGTGGGTGTGCGTGGCGGCCGCCGCCGGTCTCGTGGCGCTCGGACGCCGGTGGACGAACGGGCTGGTCCGCGCCGCGACGCCGGACGGGCACGTCCCAGGCGTGCTGCTCGACGCGTGGGCGGTCGCGTTGTCCGGCGGCGGGTCCTGGACCGACGCCGGACGCACGGTCGAGGAGGCACTGCGCGAGGCGGGCCGTGCCGCCCCGGACCCGGTCCAACGAGCGCGCCTCGCCGAGGTGCTCGCCCTCGCCCAACGCGCCGGGGTCCCGGCAGCCGTGCTGCTCCGTGCCGCAGCCGAGGACGTCCGTGACGACGCCGCCGCGGTCGGCCTGGCGGCGGCCGAGGGGCTCGCCGTGCGCCTGGTGCTGCCGCTCGGGGCGTGCGTCCTCCCTGCGTTCGTGTTGGTCGGCGTCGTGCCGGTGGTCGCGGGGGTCCTCTCCTCCACGGTCGTGGGCGTGCGGTGATCGCTCCACAGACCGAGCGCCGGGACCCCGACGGGCCAGCTCGCGCGGCGAGGCTGGTGACCGGGCCGAGTGGTCGCTCGGCCGACCGAGAGGAAGAGGGACACCATGCACCAGCACCCACAGCCGACGCGGTGGCGACGACTCCGCGCCCGGATGACCGAGGACCGGGGGTCGGCGACGGCCGAGTACGCGGTCGTGATCCTCGCCGCGGTGGCCTTCGCCGGCGTGCTCGTCGCGGTCATGCGCTCGGGCGAGGTCCAGACGATCCTGACCGAGCTCGTCCGCGGTGCCCTGTCGCTCTGACCGCGGCTCGGTGACGGTGGAGTTCGCGGTCGTCCTGCCCGCCGTGGCGGTCGTGCTGACACTGCTCGTCGCGGCCGTCGTCACGGTCGATCGGCAGGGGACGCTCCAGCTCGCGGCCGCCACGGCGGCGCGCGCGGCAGGACGGGGTGACCAGGAGGCGGCCGCTGCGACGGTCGCCTCCGTCCCCGGGGCGTCGGCCGCGTACCGCCGGGCATCGGGCCTCGTCTGCGTCGACCTCGCCGTCCCCGCGCCCGGCGTGTTCGCCGCCGTCGTGCTGCGTGCCTCCGGGTGCGCGGCGGAGCGGGGTGGGTGATCGTGGGTGCGGGGTCGGGGCGCGTCCCGGACCCGGCGGACCGCGGCGCGTCACGATCGGACCGCGGCTCGGTGACGGTGCTGCTGGCCGTCGTCCTGGCTGTCGGTACGGCCGTCGCTACGGTGGGCATGACGGCGGCCACCCACCGTGTGGCGGTCGTCCGCGCGCAGGCCGCTGCCGACGCCGCTGCGCTCGCCGCGGCGGCCGCCCTCGTCGGCCTGGTCCCCGGCGACCCGTGCGCCCGAGCCGCGACCGTCGCCGAGGCCGACGGTGCGGTGCTCGCCGGGTGCTCGACGGTCGGCGCGCGTGCCCGTGCGACCACCACGATCGGGACCGGTGCGTTCGCCGTGAGCGCAGTCGCCGTCGCCGGAGCACCGAGCGGAGCGCGCCACCTCTGTGTGTATGGTGTGCACGTCGGCCCCCGGTCATCGATGTCCCGGTCGACCCGGACGGCGAGTCACACCGGCGACCTCGCAGGTCCAGGGCCGACGAGCACCATCGATCAAGGAGACACGTGCCAGGCACGAAGAAGCTCGTGATCGTCGAGAGCCCCGCGAAGGCGAAGACGATCGCGCAATACCTCGGTGACGGATACGAGGTCCAGGCGTCAGTCGGCCACATCCGCGACCTCGTCGAGCCCAAGAACCTCCCCGCGGAGCTCAAGAAGGGCCCGATGGGGAAGTTCTCGGTCGACGTCGACAACGGCTTCGAGCCGTACTACGTCGTCTCCGACGCGAAGAAGAAGACCGTCTCCGAGCTGAAGCGCGCGTTGAAGGACGCCGACGAACTCTTCCTCGCGACCGATGAGGACCGCGAGGGGGAGGCCATCGCGTGGCACCTGCTCCAGGTGCTCAAGCCCAAGGTGCCGGTCAAGCGGATGGTGTTCCACGAGATCACGAGGGAGGCGATCCAGCGCGCGCAGGAGGCCACCCGCGAGCTCGACACCGCCCTGGTCGACGCGCAGGAGACCCGACGCATCCTCGACCGTCTCTACGGCTACGAGGTCTCGCCCGTGCTGTGGCGCAAGGTCGGTCCCGGCCTCTCCGCCGGTCGCGTGCAGTCCGCCGCCACCCGTCTCGTGGTCGACCGCGAGCGGGAGCGCCTGGCCTTCGTCTCCGCGAACTACTGGGACCTGACCGCCCGCTTCGAGAAGGCCGGTGACACCGCCTTCACCGCGAAGCTCGCCCGTGTCCAGGGCACCCGGGTCGCCTCCGGCCGCGACTTCGACGACCGCGGCGCGATCTCGGGCGACGTCGTCCGGCTCGACGCGGCCTCGGCCGCCGCGCTGACGACCGTGCTCGAGCGTGCCGGGGACGCCGTCGTGCGTTCGGTCGACTCGAAGCCGTACACGCGCCGCCCCGCCGCGCCGTTCACCACCTCGACGCTGCAGCAGGAGGCCGCGCGCAAGCTCCGGTTCTCCGCGCGGCAGACCATGAGCGTCGCGCAGTCGCTGTACGAGAACGGCCACATCACCTACATGCGGACCGACTCGTCGTCGCTCTCGCAGCAGGCCGTCAACGCCGCCCGGAAGCAGGCCGCCGCGCTCTACGGCGCCGAGACCGTCCCGGACAAGCCGCGCAGCTACGCCGGCAAGAGCAAGAACGCACAGGAGGCACACGAGGCCATCCGCCCCGCCGGCGACACGTTCCGGACGCCGTCGCAGATGGAGAAGGTCCTCCGCGGGAACGACTGGAAGCTCTACGACCTCATCTGGAAGCGCACCGTCGCCTCGCAGATGGCGGACGCCAAGGGGTCGACGGCGTCGGTGGTCCTCGGGATCACCGCCACCGAGTCGGTCGAGGGCATCGCGTCGACCGCGAACGGCACCGATGCCGAGTTCACGGCGTCCGGCACCGTGATCACCTTCCGCGGCTTCCTCAACGCCTACGAAGAGGGGCGCGACGAGGAGCGGCACGAGGCCAAGTCCGACGGCGACGACGCGAAGCTCCCGCAGATGGCCGAGGGCGACGCGCTCGGCGTCTCGGACGTCGAGGCGAAGGGCCACGACACCTCCGCGCCGCCCCGCTACACCGAGGCGAGCCTCGTGAAGACGCTCGAGGAGCTCGGGATCGGCCGTCCGTCGACCTACGCGGCGATCATCTCGACGATCATCGACCGCGGGTACGTCACGCAGCGGGGCAGTGCACTCGTGCCGAACTGGATCGCGTTCAGCGTGGTCCGACTGCTCGAGGACTACTTCGGCGACCTGGTCCAGTACGACTTCACCGCCTCGATGGAGGACGACCTCGACCGCATCGCGAGCGGCGACGAGGACCGCGTCGACTGGCTCAAGGGGTTCTACTTCGGCGGCGGCGACCAGCGCGGCCTCCGGACGGTCATCGACAACCTCGGCGAGATCGACGCGCGCGACATCAACTCGGTGGAGCTCGCCCCCGGGTTGACGCTCCGCATCGGACGCTACGGCCCGTACATCGAGGTGCCGAGCGACGACCCGGAGAAGCCGCGTCGCGTCAACGTGCCCGAGGACCTCGCCCCCGACGAGCTGACCGAGGAGAAGGCCCGCGAGCTCGTCGAGGCGCCCGTCGTCGGCGACCGCGTGGTCGGCATCAACCCCGAGACCGGCAAGGAGGTCCTCGCGAAGGACGGGCGCTTCGGCCCGTACGTGACCGAGCGCACCCCCGAGCCGGAGCCCACCGTGGACCCCGCGACGGGGGAGGTCACCGAGGCCGCACCCGCCGCGGCCGAGTCGACCACCGCGACCGGCACCGCCGCGAAGAAGTCGACGGCCAAGAAGACGACGACGAAGAAGGCCGCTGCGCCGAAGGAGCGCACCGCCTCGCTCTTCAAGTCGATGGACCCGCAGACGGTCGACCTCGAGACCGCGCTCAAGCTCCTCGACCTGCCCCGGATCGTCGGGCAGGACCCCGAGTCCGGTGAGGACATCACGGCGCAGAACGGTCGCTACGGCCCGTACCTCAAGAAGGGCACCGACACCCGGACGCTCCCGAGCGAGGACGCGATCTTCGACATCGACCTCGCCGGCGCACTCGAGCTGTTCGCGCAGCCGAAGTACGGTGCCAAGCGCTCCGCGACCGCAGCGCTCAAGGAGTTCGACGCAGACCCGGTGTCCGGCAAGCCGATCAAGGTGAAGGACGGCCGGTTCGGCCCCTACGTCACCGACGGTGAGACGAACGCCACGATCCCGCGCGGTGAGGACGTCGAGGCGGTCGACTTCGAGCGAGCCGTCCAGCTGCTCGCCGACAAGCGAGCCAAGGGTCCGGTGAAGAAGAAGGCGCCGGCCCGCAAGACCGCGGCCAAGAAGAAGTGACCGGTCGGTTCATCACCCTCGAGGGCGGCGACGGCGCGGGCAAGACGACGCAGGCCGAGCGCCTCGCGGCGTGGCTCGGCGAGCACGGACGCACGGTGGTCCGGACTCGCGAGCCCGGGGGCACGGACCTCGGCCTCCGCATCCGCGAGATCGTGCTGCACGAGCGCGGCCACGTCGCGCCCCGTGCGGAGGCACTGCTCTACGCGGCCGACCGCGCGCACCACGTCGAGACGGTCGTGCGCCCCGCCGTCGCACGCGGGGACGTCGTGCTGCAGGACCGCTACATCGACTCCTCCGTCGCGTACCAGGGCGTGGCGCGGGGCCTCGGTGCCGAGCACATCCGCTCGGTGTCGGACTGGGCGACCGACGGGCTGACGCCGGACCTCACGGTCCTGCTCGACCTCGACGTCACCGTGGGCCGTGCCCGGGTCGCGGCCGCACGCGGGGACACCTTCGACCGACTCGAGTCCGAGGCCGCGGCGTTCCACGAGTCCGTCCGTCGTGCGTTCCTCGACATGGCGGCCGCGGAGCCCGCACGCTTCCTCGTCGTCGACGCCTCGGCGGACGCCGACACCGTGCAGCACACGATCCGTGCGGCCGTCGGTCCGGTCGTCGGCATCGACGCGGCATGACGGTGGTCGCTGCCAGGATGACCGCATGAGCGTGTGGGACGGCCTGACCGGGCAGGAGGAAGCCGTCGCTGCCCTGCGTCGCGCGGCAGAAGCACCCGAGGGCACCGGCGGGATGACGCACTCGTGGCTCATCACGGGGCCGCCCGGGTCGGGCCGCTCGAACGTCGCCGCGGCCTTCGCGGCGGCGCTGGTCGGGGACGGCCCGGACGACGACCACACGCTCCGACAGATCAGGGCCCGGACCCACCCGGACGTCTCGGTCCTCACGACGCAGCGGGTGATCATCACGATCGACGAGATCCGACAGCTCGTGACCTCGTCGTACTACTCGCCCTCGGTCGGCCGCTACCGGATCGTGATCGTCGAGGACGCCGACCGCATGACGGAACGAACCTCGAACCTGCTGCTCAAGGCCCTCGAGGAACCGCCGGAGCGCACCGTGTGGATCCTCTGCGCGCCCAGCGAGGCCGACCTGCTCCCGACGATCCGGTCCCGGGTTCGCTCTGTCCGGTTGCGCGTGCCGGGCATCGAGTCCGTCGCCGACCTCCTCGTCGCCCGCACCGGGGTCGACCGGGTGCTCGCGATGGACGCTGCTCGTCAGGCCCAGAGCCACATCGGCATGGCGCAGCGCCTCGCGACGAGCGCGGACGCCCGTGATCGCCGCCGCCGCACCCTCTCGACGGTCCTCGGCGTCCGGAGCGTCGGCGACGCGGTGACCGCTGCCGCTGAGCTCCTCGCGGTCGCCGACGAGGACGCCAAGGCCATCACCCAGGAGCGCGACGGCGAGGAACGCGACGCCGCCCTGCGGTCGCTCGGGGTGGAGCCCGGCGGCACGATCCCGCCGGCGCTCCGGTCGCAGCTCCGTGCGCTCGAGGAAGACCAGAAACGTCGGGCGACGCGGAGCCTCCGGGACGGCCTCGACCGCATCCTCGTGGACGTGTCGTCGCTGTACCGCGACCTGCTGCTGCTCGGTCTGGGCGCTCCCGCGGAGCCCGTGAACCTGTCGATGCGCGACGAGCTCGAGCGTGCGCTGCCGTCGGTGTCGCCGGCGGCGGCGCTCGAGGTCCTCGACGCGGTGTCGACGGCACGAGCGAGGATCGCGGCCAACGTCGCAGCCCTGCTCGCGCTCGAGGCCCTGCTCGTGACCATCGCGCGTGCCGCGCGCTGACGACCTGCGCCGCGGAGCGCGCTGAGGAGCCGCCGCGCCGCGCCGCGCCACGCCACGCCGCGCCGCGCCGCCCGCGAACCGAACCAGGGTCCGGACACAGCACCGCGGAAGAGCGCGGTTCCGTGTCCGGGACCTGGTTCCGCAGCTGGTCGTGACGACAGGACGGCCGGGAGGCACGGTTCCGGCCCGCCCCGTGCCTCCCGGCCGTCACCGCGCACGTTGTGGGCCCCCTGACGCAACCCACAGCCTCCGGGCCGATCCCGCGTGGGAGAATCGCGGCATGTCCGACGCAGCCCCCGGCCTGCGCGAGCGGAAGCGCCTCGCCACCCGTCTCGCCATCCAGCAGGCGGCGCTCCGCATCGCGGCGGAGGACGGCCTCGCCGCCGTCACGGTCGACGAGATCTCCCGCCGCGCCGACGTCTCGCCGCGCACCTTCTTCAACTACTTCCCGAGCAAGGAGCAGGCGATCCTCGGGGACGACCCCACGCTGCCGGACGACGACGCCCTCGCCGGGTTCATCGCGGGCGGTCCGTCCGGGGACCTCCTGCAGGACCTCGGCGACCTCCTCGTGCACTCGACGCAGGCGCTCATCGACGAGCGGGGCCTCATCGCCGAGCGGCAGGAGGTGCTGCGCGCCAACCCCGAACTGTTCTCGCGGCGGATGGCGTCCATGAAGGAGTTCCAGCACGAGATCGAGGTGGCGGTCACCCGTCGCCTCGAGGCCACCGTGCCGGACCCCGACGCGCGCCGACGGCAGGCCCGGCTGGCGTCCATCGTGGCGCTCGGCACGTTGCGGCACGCCTGGTGGGAGTGGTCCGAGCAGGGCGGTGACGTGCACCTCGTCGACGAGCTCGAGCGGTCCTTCGCCGACCTCGGCGCGCTGGTTTCGCGTTCGCTGGTCTGAACCTGTATAGTCATTGCTCGTGCCGCTCCGGAGACGGAGTGCCGAAACGCTGTGGTGACACAGCACCAGACGCGCCGGAGACGGTGCGTTCGCCGCCTTAGCTCAGTCGGTAGAGCGATTCACTCGTAATGAATAGGTCGTCGGTTCGATTCCGACAGGCGGCTCCACAGGACCCCCTCCGATCCCCGGATCAGAGGGGGTCCTCTCGTTGTGCACCGGCCGCCTGGTAGACAGGCCGCATGACGGTTCGATGGGGAGTGCTCGGGACGGGCGGCATCGCACGCTCGTTCGTCGGTGACTGCGCGGCGGTGGGTGTCGAGTTCGTCGCGGTCGGCAGCCGGACGCTGTCATCGGCGAAGTCGTTCGCGGACGAGTTCGACGTCCCGCGAGCGCACGGCTCCTACGAGGACCTCGTGTCCGACCCCGACGTCGACGCCGTGTACGTCGCGACGCCCCACTCCCGCCACGCCGCCGACGCACTCCTCGCGATCGAGCACGGCAAGCACGTCCTCGTCGAGAAGGCGTTCACGATCACCGCGGTCGAGGCCCGCGCGGTCGCCGACGCCGCCCGCCGAGCGGACGTCGCTGTCATGGAGGCGATGTGGACGCGCTTCCTGCCGCAGATGGCGATGATCCGGCAGGTGCTCGCGGAGGGCCGCATCGGTCGTCCGCGGCTCGTCGAGGCGACGCACCACCAGGCCCTGCCGTCGGACCCGCAGCACCGGTTGAACGACCCGGCGCTGGGCGGAGGAGCGCTGCTCGACCTCGGCATCTACCCGGTGTCGTTCGCCGTCGACGTGCTCGGCCTGCCGGAGTCGGTCGTGGCGTCCGGCACGCTCAGCGAGCAGGGGGTCGACACGCAGATGGGCGTCGTGATGACCCACGCGGGTGGGACGCAGTCGACGGTGCACTTCGCGCTCGACCTCGCGAGTCCGAACACGGCGTCGATCATCGGCGAGGACGGCCGCATCGACCTCGACGCGACCTGGTTCACCCCGACGACCTGGCGGATCCGCGACGGTGACGGCACCGTCGTGGAGGAGTTCGACGGGCGTGAGGAACGCACGGGCTACGGTCACGAGGCACGCGCGTTCGAGGCGATGATCGAGACCGGGACGCACGAGGGCGGGCCGATGGACCTCGAGGAGTCGGTCGGGATCATGGCCCTCCTCGACGAGGTCCGGCGTCAGGTCGGGGTCCGGTACGCGGCCGACGAGCAGGTGGATCGGGAAGACGGCCTGGAGGCTCCTCCCGCAGTTCCGTAGGATCGGTCGCGATGTCCGAGCCGCAGCCTCCACGCCCGACCCTCGCCGAGCGCGCCCGTCACGCCGTCACCGCGTTCCGCGGCTCGGTCGCCCGACGACCGGTGCCGTGGATCGCCGGCGGTCTCGCCGGCGTGCTCGTGCTCGGTTCCGGCGGTGCGGTCGCGGTCGCCGCGGCCACCATGCCGGACCCGGCCGAGCCGGTCCGGACCACCGTGGCGGCGCCGTCGGCCACCGCGTCGCGCACGCCGTCCGCGAAGCCCTCCGCGACGCCGACCGCGACCGCGCGGGCCGTGCCGGAGGACCCCGCCGGGCCGACCGCGCTCCGCACCTGCACCATCGACCAGGCCGCGGGGGCGGCGGGGCTCGGGTCCTTCGAGGGAGCCGTGATCAACGCCGAGACGGGCGAGGTCCTGTACTCGCACGCGGGCGACCAGCCGAAGCAGACCGGCAGCGTCATGAAGACCCTGACGACCGCGACGGCGCTGGCCGACCTCGGTGGCAGCTACCGCATCCCGACGACGGTCACGAAGGAAGGTGACGGTGCGATCGCCCTCGTCGGGCACGGCGACGCGACGCTCTCCGCCGGCGGCGCGACGGTCTACCCGGGCGCGCCGACGCTCGGGCAGCTCGCGCAGCAGGTGAAGGCGAAGCTCGGCAGCTCGCCGGTCTCGACGATCGTCACCGACGACACGTACTGGAGCGACGCCGACGCCTGGGACCCGACGTGGCCGGTGTCCGAGCGGACGATCGGCTACCAGCCGGAGGTCACCGCGCTCATGGTCGACGGCGATCGCGCGAACCCCGGAGCAGCGACGTCCCCGCGGTCCACCGACCCCGTCGGGCGCGCGGGCGCGGCGTTCCGGACCGCGCTCGCGAACGCCGGGGTCGTCGGAGCCGCGAACGCGCAGATCGTCAAGCGCGCCACCACCTCGACGGACACGATCGCCACGGTGTCCTCGCAACCGGTGTCGACCCTGATCGGCCAGATGATCCCGAACTCGGACAACACCCTCGCGGAGATGCTCGCGCGGATCTCGTCGAAGGAGTCCGGGGCGGACGGTTCCGCGGCATCGCTGACCGGGGTGTACCAGGCGGCGCTGAAGACCTACGGGGTCGACCCGTCCGGCATCGTCATCAAGGACGGTTCGGGCGAGAGTGCGGCGAACGCGGTGTCGCCGGAGTTCGTCGCGAAGCTGATGGTCCCCGTACAGGCCGGCACGAAGGGCCTCGGGACGCTGTCGAACGCCCTGCCGGTCGCTGGTGTATCGGGCACGCTCTCGAGCCGCTTCACCGGGGCGAACGCCGTCGCCCGGGGCAAGGTGCACGCGAAGACCGGCTGGATCGACAGCGCGAACACGCTCGGCGGTTGGATGGACGCAGCGGACGGCACCCGTCTGACGTTCGCGTTCTACGCCATCGGTTCGTCGCGGGCGGCAGCGTTGCCGGCACTCGACGCCGTGACCGCGGCGACGTACTCGTGCGGGGCGAAGCTCACCAGTTCGTAGCGCAGCCGATGCGGTCTCCGAGGCCGTTCGGTGCAGGATGGACCCATGGCCAGGGCACTGCTCGTCGTCGACCTCCAGAACGACTTCACCGAGGGGGGTGCGCTCGGGGTGACCGGTGGTGACGCGGTCGCGGAGCGCATCTCGGTGTTCCTCGGGCAGCACGCGGGGGAGTACGACCTCATCGTCGGTTCCCGTGACTGGCACCACGGCGACGACGACAACGGTGGGCACTTCGCCGGCGCCGAGGGCCCCGACTTCGTGGACACGTGGCCGGTGCACTGCGTCCAGGACACCCCGGGCGCGGAGTACCACCCGGCGTTCGACACCGACCCGGTGGACGTCCACGTCTACAAGGGGCAGGGCGCTCCGGCGTACTCGGCGTTCCACGGACGAACGGCCGACGGCGTCCCGCTCGGGCAGGTGTTCGAGCAGCACGACGTCCGGGAGGTCGACATCGTCGGCATCGCCACCGACCACTGCGTCCGGGCCAGTGCGCTCGACGCGCTCGAGGGCGGAGCGGCCGTCACGGTGTACGAGGACCTCGTCGTCGGGGTCGACCCGGAGCGCAGCGCCGCGGCCCTCGACGAGGTGCGGTCGGCTGGCGGACTGGTCGACCACAGCGACACCGACGAGGGCCTGCACCGTCCGGGCGGCGCGCGCGTCTGACCTGCCGCCGGCACCGGCACCGGCAACGCGTGTCCGCGCGTCAGACCAGGAGCTGGTGCTTCGCCAGGTCGCGGTAGAGCGGCGTCGACTCGACGAGCTCCGAGTGTGTCCCGACCCCGACGACACGTCCGTGCTCCAGCACGACGATGACGTCCGAGTCGACCACGGTGGACAACCGGTGGGCGATGACGAGCAGCGTGCGGTCCTCGGCCACGGCGTCGATGGCGAGCCGCATCTTCTGCTCGTTCACGCCGTCGAGCGACGACGTCGACTCGTCGAGCAGCAGGATCGGCGGGGCCGCGAGGAGCGCCCGGGCGATCGCGAGCCGCTGCCGTTCGCCGCCGGAGAGCATGACGCCGTCCTCACCGACCTGGGCGTCGAGGCCGCGGGGGTCGCGGTGCAGGACCTCACCGAGGTTCACGGCCTCGAGGACGCGGACGCAGTCGTCCTCGGTGGCGTCCGGTGAGCCGAGCAGCAGGTTGGCGCGGATCGTGCCGGCGAGCACCGGGGCGTCCTGTTCGACGTAGCCGATCTGTGCGCGGAGCTCGTCGCGGTCGAGCCCGCGGACGTCGACGCCGCCGAGCCGGATCACGCCGTCGGTCGGGTCGTAGAAGCGCTCGATGAGCGCCAGGGTCGTCGACTTGCCGGCACCCGAGGGGCCCACGAGCGCGACGCGGGAGCCGCGGGGGACCCGGAAGGAGACGTCGTGCAGCACCACGTCGTCGACGACGGCCGCATCGTCGGGGTGGGGCGAGCCTCCAGGCCGGTCCGTCGCCCCGTCGGGACCGGACGCCTGCGCGCCGGCTGCGTAGCGGAACGACACGTGCTCGAACGCGATGGCGTCGTCGCTCGGCACGGCGGCCGCGACACGGACGGCGCGGTCGTCCTGGTCCTCCGTCGGGAGGTGCAGGATCTCCTCGATCCGGCCGAGCGCACCGAGTGCCTGCGCGACGGCCACCGCGGCGCCCATCGCCTGGCCGAGCGGCATGATCATCATGAAGAGCAACAGGATGAACGTGATGAGGGTGGCGATCGTGATCGTCCCGGCGGCGACCTGTGCTCCACCGACGCCGAGCACCGCGATGAACGCGACCTGCATGACGATGCTCGCGACAGGGACCACGAACGCGCTCATCTTCGCGATGTCGAGGCCGCGACGGTAGGCCTCGGTCGCGTGGCCGTCGACCTCCGCGACCTCGCGGTCGGTGGCACCGGCGGCGCGGATGGTGCGGACGGCGCCGATGCCGCGCTCGACCGCGGCGGTGAGGTCGCCGACCTTCTCCTGCGCCTTCTTCGACGCGACGCGGATGCGACGGCTGAGTCCGCCCACGACGACGATCGCGACCGCGACGATGACCACGACGATCACGAGCAGCAGCGGGTCGATGATCGCCATCGCGACGATCGCGCCGATGAACGTGAGGGAGCCGCCGATCGACTCGATGAGGCCCTGGGTGAGCACGGCGCGCAGCAGCGTCGTGTCGCTGCCGACGCGGGAGACGAGGTCACCGGTCCGACGGGTGTCGAACTCCGAGATCGGCAGGTTCAGGATGCGTGCGATGAGCTTGCGGCGCGTGGAGAGCACGACGCCCTCGCCCGCGCGCTGGAGCAGGAAGTGCTGGATGCCGTTCAGCAGGCCGGCCACGATGACGAGCCCGACGAGCAGCCACACGAGCGTGCTGAGGGTCCGGCCGCTCTGCACGGCGGTGATGACCTGGTTGACCAGGAGCGGCTGGGCGAGGGAGGCGCCGGCGCCGAGGACGCTCAGCACGATGATGACGATCATCGCGGGCTTGTTCTCGAACAGGTAGCTCAGCAGGCGGCCGAAGCTGGCGCGGGGGCCGTCGGTCTTCTTGGGGCGGGCGAAGGGGAAGCTCATCGTGTTCCTAGTCTCTGCCGTACTTCTTGTGCACTGCCTGGCGGCTGACGCCCAGCAGCGTCGCGATCTCCTGCCACGAGGCGCCGGCGCCCCGGGCACGGCGGGCAGCGAGTTCCTCGGTGCGGTCGAGGGCCTTGCGGAGCTCGCGCACCGAGGCGAGTGCGGCGAACGGGTCGTCGCCGTCGGCGTCCGAGGCCAGGGTGGTGATGGTCGGATCATCCATGATGTCAACCTACATTGACGCTCGGCACGGTATCGACGTGGGACGACGAGTTGAGTTGGCCGGCGAGGTGTCGCTGCGGAACGACGAAGCCGTTGTCGTGCGACAACGACCGTGTCGTTCGTTGCACGCGCGGGCTTCCGCGGCGCGCAGAGAACGACGAAGCCGTCGTCGTGCGACAACCACGGTGTCGTTCGTTGCACGCGCGGGCTTCCGCGGCGCGCAGGGAACGACGAAGCCGTCGTCGTGCGACAACCACGGTGTCGTTCGTTGCACGCGCGGGCTTCCGCGGCGCGCAGGGAACGACGAAGCCGTCGTCGTGCGACAGCCACGGTGTCGTACGACAACCACGGTGTCGCTCGTTGCACACGCGGGCTTCCGCGGCGCGCAGGGAACGACGAAGCCTTTGTCGTACGACAACCACGGTGTCGTTCGACAACGACGACCCGCACTCGTGGCGGCCCGACGCGACCCGGACCCGGCGACGCGGCGCCACCGCACCGCACGACGGACGGGAGGCGCGCTGCCCGCTGGCACCGCGCCTCCCGTCCGGACGTGCACACCCGGGTGCCCTACGGGGCGAGGCTCCCGGAGGAGCGCACGTGATCGTCGCCGACCGTCGCGTCGGCGGGGATGCCGAGCACGCGCTCGGCCTCCGCCTCGCCGAAGTCCGCGTGCCGGGTCTCCTTGACGAAGAAGAGCGCGACGAGGGTCACGACCGCGGCGATGGTCAGGTAGAGCCCGACGAGGAAGATGTTCCCGTCGGCCTTCCACAGCGCGAGTGCCACGGTCGGTGCGAGCGACGCACCGAGGATCGACGCGACGTTGTACGCCACCGCCGAGCCCGTGTACCGGACGTTCGTCGGGAAGAGCTCGGGCAGCAGGGCGCCCATCGGCCCGAACGTCAGGCCCATCAGCGACAGCCCGACGATCAGGAACGTCACGACGGTGATCGGCCCGTGCGAGGCCGCGAACCAGATCTGGAACGTCAGGCCGAAGACGGCGATGCCCGCCGTGGTCCAGAGGAGCGTCGAGCGACGGCCGAAGCGGTCCGCGAGGAACCCGGCGACGGGGGTGAGGATGCCGAAGAACACCACGCCGATCATGAGCAGCGTGAGGAACTCGCCGCGGGAGTAGCCGAGGCCGATCTTCGGGACGAGGGGACCGGCCGTCGCGCCCGTCGTGCCGTAGGTCAGGGTGAACGTCGTCATGAAGTAGAAGAGCACGTAGGTCGCTACCATGCCGAAGGTGCCGATGATGAGCGGTCGCCACGAGGTCCGGAACACCCGGGCCAGCGGGACCTTCGCGACCGTGCCGGACTCCTGCACGCCACGGAACACGGTCGACTCGACGAGCTTGAACCGCACGTAGAGGCCGACGATCACGAGCACGGCGGAGAGCAGGAACGGGATCCGCCAGCCCCACGCCTGGAAGTCGGCGTTCGCCGTGCCGTCCGCGCTGGCGGGCATCGCCGCGTTGATCGCGATGAAGAGCCCGTTCGCGAGCAGGAAGCCGATCGGGGCGCCGAGCTGGGGGAGCGAGCCGAACACGCCGCGCTTGCCCTTCGGGGCGTTCTCGGTCGCGAGGAGCGCCGCGCCGGACCACTCGCCACCGAGGCCGACGCCCTGGGCGAAGCGCATCACGGCGAGCAGCACGGGCGCCCAGACGCCGATCGTGTCGAAGGTCGGCAGGCAGCCGATGAGGAACGTCGCCGTGCCCATCACGAGCAGCGACGCGACGAGCGTGGCCTTGCGGCCGACGCGGTCACCGAAGTGGCCGAAGATGATCGAGCCGACGGGTCGGGCGAAGAACGCGAGGGCGAAGGTCACGAACGACGACAGCTGCGAGGCGGTCGGGTCCTCGTTCGGGAAGAAGAGCGTCGGGAAGACGAGGACCGCCGCGGTCGCGTAGACGTAGAAGTCGTAGAACTCGATGGAGGTCCCGACGAGGCTGGCGATGACGACGCGGGAGCGCGGGTTGCCTGCGGGGGCCGGGGTGGTCGTGCTGGGTGCCGATGCGGCTGACATGCGTGTGTGGTGACTCCGAGGGGAGCACCCGTGAGGGGTGCAGCGGTGTTCCGGACGGCGGACACCGATCGGTTCGCGCAGGTGGCGCGGCGCTGATCGGGTGCGTTCGGTGGGTGGTGGACCGCTCGTGACGGGGGCTCACAGCCTACGACAGATGTCGCTTTCCTGCGAATCTGCAGAGAACGAACGGCCGGGAGGCGCGGTGCACGTGTCCCGTGCGCCGCGCCTCCCGGCGATTGGTCGCGCTGGTGCGCGCTGGGTCAGCTGGCGGCGCCGGCCTCGAGGTGGGCGGGCAGCTGGTGGCCCATGCGGTCCCGCTTGGTGTCGAGGTAGCCGGCGTTCTGCGCGGAGATGCCGACGACGAGCGGCACGAGCGACTCGACCGCGATGCCGTGCTCCTCGAGCTGTCGGCGCTTCTCCGGGTTGTTCGAGAGCAGGCGGACGCTCGTGATCCCGAGGTCGGCGAGGATGCCTGCGGCGCCGCCGTACTCGCGCGAGTCGGCGGGCAGCCCGAGCGCGAGGTTGGCGTCGAGGGTGTCGAGCCCGTCCTCCTGCAGCCGGTAGGCCTTGAGCTTGTTGGTCAGGCCGATGCCGCGACCCTCCTGCCCGCGCAGGTAGACGACCACGCCGCCCTCGGCCGCGATCGTGTCGAGCGCCGCGTCGAGCTGCGGCCCGCACTCGCACTTCAACGAGCCTAAGGCCTCGCCGGTCAGGCACTCGGAGTGCACGCGGACGAGCGCGCCGTGACCGGGCGTCGAGCCGTCGGGGAGTGCGCCGATGATGGCGACGTGCTCCGCCCCCGTGACGAGGTCGCGGTAGGCCCGCATCTCGAACGTGCCGTGGGTGGTCGGGACGTTCGTGGACACTTCGAACTGGACCGGGCTCCCCGGCGTGGGCGAGGTCAGTGCGTCGGTCATCGTGTGCTCCGGTCGTTCTGGGGCGCCGCTCCAGGGTGCGCGGTGCCGTGCGGCCGGGCCCGGACCAGGAGGTCGGGACCCAGACTGGTGGTCGATGTTACGTCCAACCGCAGGCGGTCGGTCATGCTTCCCACGCCGAGGTCGTCGACCGCGACACGGGGTCCGCCGAGCAGCACGGGGGCGACGTAGACGAGGTACTCGTCCACGAGGCCGGCCGCGATGAGCGCGGAGGTCAGGGTGGGGCCGCCCTCGACGAACACGGAGTGCACGCCGTGGTCACGGAGGGCTGCCAACGACGCAGCGAGGTCGTGACCCGGCAGCGTGACGAGGCCGCGCGGGTGCCGGCGGAGCGCCGCCGAGTCCGGGACCGGCCGGTCGCCGAACACCACCGGCAACGGCTGGTCGGCGAGCAGTTCTCCCGCGTCGCCCCGCGCGGTGAGGGAGGGGTCGTCGGCGAGCACGGTGCCGGTGCCGACGAGGATCGCGTCGTGCGCCGCCCGCTGTTCGTGGACGTGCTGGCGTGCGGCGGCTCCGGTGATCCACTGGCTGGTCCCGTCGGCCGCCGCGGCGCGTCCGTCGAGGCTCGACGCCCACTTGGCGGTCACCCACGGGCGACCGAGCCGGACCGAGAGCAGCCAGCGCTCGAGGAACGCCTCGGCTTCGTCGGCCAGGACCCCGGACACGACGTCGACGCCCGCGGCGCGGAGGCGGTCGGCGCCGCCGTGCACGTGCGCGCCCGGGTCGTCGATCGCGTAGACGACCCGTCCGATGCCCGCCTCGATGAGGGCGAGCGCGCAGGGGCCGGTCCGCCCGGTGTGGTTGCACGGCTCCAGGGTCACGACGGCCGTCGCGCCGCGGAGCCGCGCGGGGTCGACCTTCGCCATCGCGTCGACCTCGGCGTGCGGCGTGCCGGCACCCTTGTGCCAGCCCTCGGCGAGGACCGTGCCGTCGGCGGTGAGGATCACCGCACCGACCCGGGCGTGGTCGCCGACGGCGGGGCCGAGCGCCGCGATCTCGAGGCCGCGGCGCATCGCCCGGACCTCGGACGGGGTCGCGGTTCCGGAGTGGGTGCTGGTCACTCCTCGACACTACCGACGACAAGTCGGTGACACGTCATCGAACTACACGCTGTGGGCGAACGACGCTGCGGGCCACGACAGGTCGGACGCCGGGGTACCGTCCGCCCGACGCCGTGCGTGCCAGGCCGGGGTCGGGCCGCCGTCACGGCCGGGGTTCACCGCGGGGCCGGTCCCCGTGAAGGAGAACCCTGCTGCCCGGGCGACCGCCGCCGAGGAGGTGTTGCCCTCGTAGCACTCCCACGCCACGTCGGGAGCTCCCTGGTCGAACGCCCACGTCACCACGAGGTCGAGGGCCTCGTGCACGAGCCCGGCGCCGCGCGCCGCGGGTGCGAGCCAGAACCCGACGTCACGCCGCGCGGTCCGGTAGCCGATCACACCCTCGAGCAGGGCGGAACCGCTGCGCCGGATCGCCCAGGTGTACTCCCGGTCCGATGCCCATCCCGGGCCGACGAGGGCGTCCACGAAGCTCCGCGCGTGCTCGGGACCGTACGGCTGCGGCACCGTCGTCCACCTGGCGACGTCGGGGTCCTGGCAGCCGGCCACGATGGCCGCGGTGTCCGCGCGGGTGGGCACGTCGAGGCGCACCCGTGCGGACTCGAGGACGACCGGGATCACGTCGGGCTCAGCCGCGGACGCGTGGGACGAAGCCGATGCGGTCGTACACGCGTGCGAGCGTCTGCTGCGCGATCGACTCCGCACGGTCGGCACCGACGGCGAGGAGCCGGTCGAGCTCCGCCGGGTCGTCGAGGAGTTCGAGCGTGCGGGCGCGTACGGGCTCGAGCTCGGCGACGACCGCGTCGGCCACCTCGCCCTTCAGGTCGCCGTACCCCTTTCCCTGGAAGGACGCCTCGAGCTCGGCCACCGGGGTACCCGTGAACGCCGACAGGATCGAGAGCAGGTTCGTCACGCCCGGCTTCGCCTGGCGGTCGGCCCGGATCTCACGCTCGGTGTCGGTGACCGCCGAGCGGATCTTCTTCGCGGTGCGCTTCGGGTCGTCGAGCAGTCGGATGAGCCCGTTGTCGGACGCCGCGGACTTGCTCATCTTGCTCGTCGGGTCCTGTAGGTCGTAGATGCGGGCCGTGTCGGTGAGGATCCGGGCCTCCGGCACGACGAACGTCTCGCCGAAGCGCGAGTTGAAGCGCCCGGCGAGGTCCCGCGTGAGCTCGACGTGCTGCCGCTGGTCATCACCGACGGGGACGACCTTCGTGTCGTACAGCAGGATGTCCGCCGCCATGAGGATCGGGTAGGTGAAGAGCCCGACCGAGGCCGCGTCGGCACCCTGCCGAGCCGACTTGTCCTTGAACTGGGTCATCCGGCTGGCCTCGCCGAAGCCGGTGAGGGTGTTGAGCACCCACGCGAGCTCGGCGTGTGCGGGCACCTGCGACTGGACGAAGAGCGTCGCCTTCGACGGGTCGATGCCGGACGCGATGTACTGCGCCGCCGTGGCACGGGTGTTGGCCCGGAGCTCGGCCGGGTCCTGCGCGGTGGTGATCGCGTGCATGTCGACGACGCAGTAGATGGCGTCGTGGTCGTCGAGCAGCGTCCGCCACTGCATGAGCGCGCCGATGTAGTTGCCGAGGTGGAGCGAGCCGGCCGAGGGCTGGATGCCGGAGAAGATGCGGGTCGTGGTCATGCTGGTGTCCTGTTGCGCTGGAGCGGGAGGGGATCAGATCTCGTAGTCGACGACCACGGGGGCGTGGTCGGACCATCGCTGGTCGTACGCCGCGGCGCGGTCGACCGTGTAGTGCGAGACCTTCTCGGCGAGTTCGGGGGTGGCGACGTGGTAGTCGATGCGCCAGCCGGAGTCGTTGTCGAACGCCTGGCCGCGCCACGACCACCAGGTGTACGGGCCGTCGACGTCGCCGGCCTGCGCACGGCCGACGTCGACCCAGCCGAGGCCCGCGCCGGTGGACCCGTCTGCGCCCTCGACCTGCTCGCCCTCGGCGCCGAAGAAGCGGGAGAAGTAGGCGCGCTCGCGCGGGAGGAACCCGGCCCGCTTCACGTTGCCCTTCCAGTTCTTGATGTCGCGCTGGTCGTGCCCGACGTTGAGGTCACCCACGACGACCGCGAGCGGGTTGTGCGCCCGGAGCTCCGGGAGCCGCTCGGTCATGGCGTCGAGGAACTTCCACTTCTCGTCCTGCTTCGGGGTGTCGACCTCGCCCGAGTGCACGTACGTCGACACGACCGTCACCGTGGTGCCGCCGATCTCGTAGTCGGCCTCGAGCCAGCGCCCGGCGGAGTCGAAGTCCTCTGCACCGAGGGCGACGCGGTGGATCTGCGCCCGGTGCCGCGACGCGATGGCGACGCCCGCGCGGCCCTTCGCCGTCGCGGGGTCGTGCACGATGTCCCACTCGTCGCCGAGCAGCCCGGCGAGGTCGTCGCTCGACGCGCGGACCTCCTGCAGGGCGAGGACGTCGACGTCGCGCGTGGCGAGCCAGTCGCCCATGCCCTTCCGGAACGCGGCACGGACGCCGTTCACGTTGACGGATGCGAGGCGCAGGCGTGTCATGCCGTCCAGCCTATCGGCGGCCACGGACAGGCCCGCTCGCCGTAGGCTCCGGCCATGACCGTCGTGTTGACCGTGGGTGAGCTGCTCGCCGCGTTCCGACCCGTGGCCGAGCAGATGCTCCGTCCGGATGAGTTCCACACCGCTCGGTTCTGGATCGCACCGATCCACGCTTGGGACGACGATCGGGACGAGGATGCCCTCGCCGAGGATCAGGACGCGCTGGTCTGGGACCTCTGCGGGGAGGCGGGGAGCAGCAGCACGCTCGGAGTCGCGATCTACGACGACGAACGGCAGCTGCTCGGCGCGTTGGCGAGCGACCTGCAGGACTTCATCGCCGAGAGCACATTCGCCTGGGGCGAGCTGCGGCCGATCCCGCCGCTGGGAGCGTAGCGGCGACCCGTGACGGACTGGAGGCGCGGTGCCAGCCGGCACCGCGCCTCCAGTCCGTCTCCCGGTCGCGTCGGGGACGCGACCCGCGCGATCAGGCTGCGTCGTGGTCCGTCTGCAGGAACTCGACGAGGTCGTCAGCGGTCTTCTCGGCGTCGTCGCCCGACACCGTCAGGGTGACCTCGTCGCCGTTCTCGATGCCGAGGCCCAGCAGCGCGAGGATGCTGCCGGCGTTGCCGGACTTGTCGCCCTTCGCGATGGTGACCTGGTGGCCGGACGCCGTCACGGTCTGGACGAACAGGGACGCCGGGCGGGCGTGCAGGCCGGACGCGCTGGCGACGGTGACGGTGCGGGTGGCTTCGGACATCGAATGGACTCCTGTCGATGGGTGGTGGCGCTCATCGTAGCGAGCGTCGGGTGGGGCTGGTCCTGGCAGCGGTCAGGAACGACCGGGCCAGAACACCTCGGTGCCGGCGGCCTCGACCTCGCGGACGAGGTCGGCGTTGACACCGGGGTCGGTGATGATCGTGTCGATCGCGGCGAGGGGTGCGACGCGGCCGAACTCCTCGCGGCCGAACTTCGTGTGGTCGGCGAGCAGGATGCTCCGCCGGGCCGCCTTGATCATGGCGGACTTCACGGCCGCCTCGGCCATGTTGTGCGTCGTGAGACCGCGCTCCGGCGTGATGCCGTTGATGCTGATGAAGGCGACGTCGACGCTCACCATCCCGATGAGCTGGTGCGTCCACGTGCCGACGCCCGCGAGCGAGTCGCTCCGGATGTTGCCGCCGAGCAGGTGCAGGTCG
>NZ_LDQC01000115.1 GCF_001475545.1 Curtobacterium luteum
CGGACGGGAGGCCCGGTACCAGCTGGTACCGGGCCTCCCGTCCGTCCTGTGGTCGCGTCACGACCGGTCGGTCACCTCGATCAGGTGAGGAGCGCGACCAGGTGCGAGCGCGACCGCGCGCCCACCTTGCGGTAGATCTGCGTGAGCCGCAGCTCCACCGTCCGCTGCGACATGAACAGCGACGAGGCGATCTCGCGGTTGCGGTACCCCTCGGTCACCTTCTGCACGACGGCACGCTCCTCCGCGGTGAGCGACGTGAACGCCGCCGAGGCGTCCGGAGCGCTCCGCGGCGTCCCGGGGACCGGCCCCGAGACCGTCGGGCCCGACCGGACGAGCGACGCGCCGAACGACGGCATCGCCACCGACGGAGCCGGCGTGACGAGCGGTCGCCGCAGGCCTGCCGCCTCGTAGGCAGCCGCAGCCGCCGCACCGAGGCGCGGACGCTCGGTGGGCGTCCCGACCGCCGCCAGCGCGGCGAACGTCCGAGCCCGCTCGAACTGCGAGTCGTGCGGCTGGAACAGCTCGAGCGCCCGACGACGTGCGGTCTCCCGCGTCGTGTCGTCGGCGACGAGCGCCAGGCTCCGCGCGAGGACGAGTGCACCCCACCGCGACGGACGGGCGTGGTGGTCCGCCGCGAGTCGGGACGTGACCGCCCGGGCGTCGTCGACCCGACCGAGGCGCACGTACGCCTCCACCAGGTCGCCGAGGTGCCGGAGCAGGACCGGGTTCCGCAGCGGGCGACCGATGGCGTCCGCGGCCTCGAGGGCCACCGCCGCCTCCTCGAGCCGACCGTCGAGCAGCAGCACCTGCCCACGGAGGGCGTGCAGCTTGGCCGTGGCGCCCCAGAGCCGGTTCGTCGACCGCTGCGCCAGGCAGGCGTCGAGGACGTCGAGCGCCTCCGTGGAACGACCCTCGGCGAAGTGCCGCCACGCGATCGCGATCACCCGCGACGGCTCGCGCAGTCGCTCCGCCGCCGCCGAGCCGGCCTCCCACACGTCGATCGCGCGGAGCGCCTGCCGGAAGTTCCCGGAGCGCACCTCGTTGTCGGCCGACAGGTACCGCGCCGCCTCGGTCCACACCAGGGGCGTCTGCGGCCCCCGGGCGAGCACCAGGGCGAACACCCGGCGTGCGCTGCGGTAGCGCTCGCCGAGGCTCAGGGCGTGGGCGAGGAGGAGCAGCGCCGGATCGGACATGCCGAGCAGGACGTTCGCGGAGAGCCCGTCGTGCAGCTCCGCGTCGGCCGGGAGCGTCCCGTCGACGGCCGCGATCAGGTCACGGGCCGTCGAGGCGATCTCGAGCGTGTGCGGCGAGGCCGTGTCGAGGTACGGCTCAGCACGGTGCAGGAGGTCCCGCGCCTGGTCGAGCTCCCACACCTCGGCGCGGAAGCAGGCCACGGTCGCGAGCAGGCCCGCGACGGCGTCCGTCTCGGCCGGGTCCGTCGTGTCCGCCGGGACGAGCAGCTCGTCGGCGTGCACGGCGTCGCCGCTGAGGAAGTCGACCGAGTACTGCAGACGCAGACGACGGACCTCGGTGACGGTGGCGCGGAACGGACGGATCGCCGCGAGGTAGCGCGCCGCCCCGCTGAGGAGCCGGTTCGCCAGCATGACCTCGGCCACGCCGAGCAGCGCCTCGTGCTCGTCCTCGGTGCCGCCGCCGACGAGCAGGGCACGCTCGGTGAGCGCGGTCGCCGCGGTGGTGTTGCCGTCCACCACGTACGACCGGGCCGCACGGAGCAGGGCGACGGCGTCGGGGACGTCGTCGACGAAGCTCCGGTGCCAGGCGTGGGCGCGCTGGTCGGTGTCCGCGGTGATCGCCGCGAGGGCGGTGTGCGCGGCACGGCGGTCCCGGGAGGCGGTGCCCCAGTACAGCGACGAGCGCACGAGCGGGTTCGTGACCGACACCTGCTGGCCGCGCACCGTGACGAGTCCCGCGTCGGCGAGGTCGTCGAGGGCGTCGCGGTCCCATCCGGCGGTGGTCGCGGTGGGCACGAGGGCGAGCCGAGCGAGGACGTCCAGATCGCGTCCCGCAGCGGCCTCGAGTACGGCGGAGGCGATCGCTTCCGTCGTCTTCGTGGGGCGGAGCGGCAGCACGAGCGGCTCGGTGCCGCTCAGCTGGCCGCGGGTGAGCGCCGCGAGCTGCTCACGCAGGACCCCGGGGTTGCCCCCGGTCTCCTGGGCGAGGACCGCCAGGACGCCGTCGTTCGCGTCCTCGGGAGCGGTCGCCCGGGCGAGGGTCAGCGAGTCGTCCTCGCCGAGGGGCTCCAGGCGCAGCGCGGGGAGCGCGGCGAGGGGGCCGTCGGCGGGGACGGAGCGGACCGAGAAGACCACGCGGAGCGCCGTGCCGGCCAACCGACCGGCGAGGAACGCGATGAGCTCCTGGCTCTCGACGTCCATCCGGTCGAGGTCGTCGATGAGGACGACCGTCGGCGGCAGGGTCAGCGTGTGCACGGCCTCGAGGAAGTCGTGCGCTGCGGCGAGCCCGGCGCGGGCGGGGACCTGGCCACCGGTGCTGCCCGCCTGCAGGAGGTGGGCGATGTGTGCGGTGGCGCGCGGGTCGTCCAGGGCGGTGAAGAGCGCGGTCACGCCGGCCAGGGGCCAGTGGGACTCACTGCCGTTCACACCGACGCGGACGACGGGGAGGGAGACGCGGTGCGCGACCGCGTCGAGGACGCTGCTGCGCCCGGAACCAGGGTCGCCGACCACGACCATCGCCGACTCCCGAGGGAGCATGGCGAGGGTCGCGATCCGGTCGACCTCGAGACGGCGACCGGTGAGTGCCATGACTCACCGGCTCCCGGGTCCGGAGGCGGATGCAGCGAGGGACAGGCGCGCGGAGGCGGACCGGAGGTGGGCACGGAGGGAAGCCGTGCGCTGCACCGGTCGTGTGGGAGCTTCGTGGTTGAGACGCGGAGAACGAGTGAGGGTGCACTCGGTTCCGCTCGGGAACGATGATGTCATCGTCTGTATCACCCCTCGGGTTAGGGTCTTCGACGAACTGGCACCGGGTCGCGTTCCGTGCCGGATCTAGGGAATCCGAGACGTCACCTGACCTGGCGTCCCGTTGACAGTAACCCAGGTCCGGCCGAGGTGGACCGGTCGTTCGCGGACATTTCACCCCCCGCCTGTCCCCAGTCCGGGGGGCGGTGCCCCCGTCGTGGGGAGGCCGCATCGGGGTGTGTGGTAGTGGAACGGGGTACAGCTCCGGTCGTTGCCGGTGGCGGCTGCTCCGCCGGGGCCACGAGCCTGTTCGGCTCGGGTGGTCCGACCGTCCGGTCTCGTGCGCTCCCGACGGGGTACGCGCGGGTATCGAGCGGTGTACCCGGACGTGGGTGCGGCGTGGCGGGTCCCGGGGGCGGCGCGGTGCGTTCTCCGGATCGTCCGGCGGTGTCTCAGCGTCGGAGGAGGTCGACGACGGCGTCGTGGACGAGGCCGTTCGTGGCGAGCGCGCTGCCGTGCCACGGCCCCGGGTCGCCGTCCAGCGAGGTGAAGCGCCCGCCGGCCTCCTCGACGATCGGGACGAGCGCGGCGATGTCCCACGGCTTGAGGTCGGGTTCCCCTGCGACGTCGAGGACGCCCTCGGCGACCATCATGTACGACCACATGTCCCCGTAGGCCCGGGTGCGCCAGACCGTCCGGGAGAGCTCGATCAGCGACTCCAGGCGGTCGTCCTCGTCCCACTGCTGGATGCTGTTGTAGCTGAGGCTCGCGTCGCCGAGGTCGTCGACGCCGGAGACGCGGAGTGGTCCGTCGAAGGAGTGCGCGCCGAGCCCCTCGGCGGCCCACCACCGCTTGCCGAGTGCCGGGGCGCTCACGACGCCCAGGACCGGGCGGCCGTCCACCGCGAGGGCGATGAGCGTCGCCCACACGGGCACGCCGCGGAGGTAGTTCGCGGTGCCGTCGATCGGGTCGACCACCCACTGCCGGTGTCCCTCGCTGACGGCATCGGCGCCGGTGTCCGCCGTGGTCTCCTCACCGAGGAAGGCGTCGTCCGGCCGTTCGGTGGCGAGTCGTTCGCGCAGGGCGCGCTCGACCGCCTGGTCGGCATCCGTCACGTGGGTGCTGTCGGCCTTCTTCGACACGTGCAGGTCGGCGGCACGGAAGCGTTCGAGGCTGATCGCGTCGGCGGTGTCGGCGAGGGAGCGGGCGAAGTCGAGGTCGTCGCGGAGGTCCACGCGACGAGCGTAGTGCCCGGAGGCCCCGGCCCCCGGGCGACGAGTCGCTACGCCGCGACCACCTCGTCTTCCTCCTGTGCGGTCACGACGCGCTCGCGGGCGATGCGGGTGCGGCGGGCGACGAGACCGTGCACGACGACGCAGAGCAGGACGGCCGCGACCAGCCAGAGGGCCAGTACGAGCATCGGGCGGCCGACGGAGGCTCCGGGGAAGTACTGCAGCGCCTGAGCGACCTGGAGCCACGCCGCACCGCTCCAGAACGCGTTGAGCGCCGCGAAGAAGCCCGGCTGGAACGCCGGCTGGAAGATGCCGCCGGAGCTCGTGAAGTTGAGCATGACGAACAGCATCGTCAGGATCGGTGTGGTCCAGCGGCCGAGCACCGGGTGCAGCCCGACGCCGAGCGCCACGATCACCGCGTCGTAGAGCCATGCGACGAGGAAGACCTCCCACCGGTGGGTCGCGACGACGCCGTACACCGGCCCGGCGATGACGATCCCGATGCCCGCGACGACGCCGGCGGTGCCGAGTCCGACCACGGCCGTCCAGGCGGCCCGGAGCTTCGTCGCCACGGCGGCGACCGCGATCGCGGAGGCGTACCCGCCGACGCTGAGGCCGACCAGCAGGAAGAAGAGGCCCTGCCCGGTGGAGTCCTGCGCGCCCGCGGGCACGACGTCCACCACGCGGAACGGCAGGTGCTGCTCGTAGGCGATCGGCAGGAACACCTTCTGTGCGGCGGTGGCGGTCGTCTCGGACGCGGCGCTCGAGACGTAGAGGGTCGCGCCGGTGCTGGTCGGGGCGTAGACCGCGGCGAGGTCGCGGTCGCGGACCTGCTGCTCGGCGCGGTCGGTGTCCGCGACGACGTGCGCGACGAGGGCACCGTCGGACCGGTCGGTCACGGTCTGCGCGAACACCTGCGTCGCCGCACCCTGCCCGACGATGCCGACCGGGAGGTCGTGCGGGCTCGGGGCGTGGAACGCGCCGAGGTACGCCAGTCCCATGCCCGCGGCGAGGAACAGGGGGACGAGGATGTGCGATGCGAAGTGGCGGAGCACCACGCCGAGTCCCTGCGGGCGCCACACGCTGTCCGGCCGGGAGTGGTGGACCCTCGGGGCGGCGTGCGTCGGACTCGACGAAGCGTAGTTGTACTTTGCAACTTCAGACACGGACGGCAATGGTACACCCGGCACGGCGTGCGCCGCTGCGGCTCGGGCCGGCTACTCCTGTCCGGGATCCTCCGCGCCCATCCCGGTGAGCAGCGCTCGGAACGAGTCGAGCCGCTCGACCCCGGTCGGCCCGAGTTCCCCGTCCGCGACCCGGTCGACGATCTCCCAGTCGTGTGCCTGCGACAGGGGGATGCCGTCGACGGGCTCCCGCACGGGTACCGCGTGGGACGCGAACGCCCGGAAGACGTTCGCGGGGTCGACGTGGCCGAGACCGAACGACCGGACGCCGGGGGTGTCGATGATCCAGCCGCCGTCCCGCACCCGCAGCGCGATCGAGGACGACGACGTGTGGCGTCCCCGCCCGGTCACGGCGTTCACGTGCCCGGTCGCCCGGGTGGCGCCGGTGATCGCGTTCACGAGCGTCGACTTCCCGACCCCGGAGTGCCCGACGGTCACGGTGACCCGGTCGTCGAGGACCTCGTGCAGGGCGTCGAAGGGCACGTCGTCCGAACGGCTCGTGACGATCCGCAAGGAGAGGCAGGCGAAGTGCTCGAGGAACGGCGCCGGGTCGGCCAGGTCGGTCTTCGTGATGCAGAGGATGGGGTCGAGTCCCGCGTCGAACGCCGCCACGAGGTACCGGTCGATGAGCCGGGTCCGCGGCTCGGGGTCGGCCGCCGCCACCACGACGAGCATCTGGTCCGCGTTGGCGACGATGACACGCTCGACCTCGTCGGTGTCGTCGGCGCTCCGACGGAGGAGCGTGGTGCGGTCGGCGACCTTGACGATGCGCGCGAGTGAGCCCGGTTCGCCGGACAGGTCGCCGACGAGGGAGACGTGGTCGCCCGTGACGACCGACTTCTTGCCGAGCTCCCGGGCCTTCGTGGCCGTGATCACACGCTCGTCCGCACCACCGGAGCCGACCAGGACGCCGTACCGCCCGCGGTCGACGTTCGTCACCCAGCCGACCGGGGCGTCCTCGTACGTCGGCCGGACCTTCGTGCGCGGCCGGTTGCCCTTCGGGTTCGGCCGGATGCGGACCTTCGACTCGTACTGTCCGTACGGCTCGTCGTCGTCGGTGTCGTCGCCGTCGACGTCGTCCCACCAGCTCACGGGGTCACCCCGCCGGGCACTGCCGATCCGGCGTCGTCGCCGGTCGCCACGAGCGACGCCCACAGCTCCGGGAACTGCGGCAGCGTCTTCGCGGTCGAGCCGATGTCGTCGACGGCGACGCCGTCGACGACGAGCCCCACGACGGCCCCGGCCGTCGCCATCCGGTGGTCGTCGTACGCGGACCAGTCCGCGCCGTGGAGCGCAGCCGGCTCGATCCGGAGACCGTCGTCGAGTTCGCGCACCGCGCCTCCCGTCCGGTTCAGGTCCGTCGCCAGCGCCGCGAGCCGGTCCGTCTCGTGTCCGCGCAGGTGACCGATGCCGGTGATCTCGCTCGGTGCGTCCGCGAGTGCTGCGAGCGCGACGAGGGCCGGGGCGAGCTCGCCGCCGCGCGTGAGGTCCAGCTCGACACCCGGCAGGGAGGCGCCACCAGCGACACCGACACCGCCGTCGAACACGAGGTCGTCACCGTCCCGGGTGACGGTCGCGCCCCAGAGCGGCAGGAGTGTCTCGAGGTCGGCACCGACCTGGGTCGTCTCGGTCGGCCACGTGCGGATCCGGACCGTGCCGCCCGCGACGAGTGCGGCGACCGCGAACGGGGCGGCGTTGGACAGGTCGGGCTCGATGGTGACGTCGCGCGCCGCGATCGGGCCGGGGTGCACGATCCACTCACCGACGGCGGGCTGGTCGACGCGGACGCCGCGGGCCCGGAGGACCTCGACCGTCATGTCGATGTGCGGCAGGCTCGGCAGCCGATCGCCCGCGTGCACGAGGTGCAGGCCCTCGGTGAAGCGCGGCGCCGACAGGAGGAGGCCGGAGACGAACTGCGAGGACGCGGACGCGTCGATCGTCAGCGCGCCGCCGCGGACCGCACCCGTGCCCGTGAAGGAGAACGGCATCGCGCCGCCACCGTCGTCGGTGACCTCGACGCCGAGGTCGACGAGCGCCTGGATGATCGCCGCCATCGGCCGCTTCCGCGCGTAGGGGTCGCCGTCGATCGTGACCGGGCCGGACGCGATGGCGGCGAGCGGCGGCAGGAAGCGCATCACGGTGCCGGCGAGGCCGCAGTCGATGCGCACGTCGCCGTGCATCGGCCGCGGGGTGATCCGGAGGTCCGGGCCGTACGGGTTCGGTGTGCCGGGCGTGCCGTCGGGTCGGGACGCGGGGGCGACCTCCTCGATGCCCACGCCGAGCTGTCGGAGCCCGGCGACCATGAGTGCCGAGTCGCGCGAGTGCAGTGGCAGCCGGATGGTGGACGGGCCGTCGGCGAGGGCGGCGAGCACGAGCTCCCGGTTCGTCAGCGACTTCGACCCGGGCAGCGACACGTCGCCGCGCAGCGGACCGCGCGCGCGGGGTGCGGTCCAGGGGGCGGGGGCCTGGTGGGAATGCGTCGTGGCAGCCATCGGTTCACCAGGGTACTGAATCCACCGGGAGGACCATTGGCGACAGCAACCCTGACGCGCGAGCGGACGCACCTGCCCGTCGCGGTCACCACGCTCGGCCTAGACTCGGCCGTGATGACCACCGACGAACCGCAGGCAGCACCGCACGACCTGGTCGAGGAGACCGAGGCGCAGCTCGACGCGGTCCAGGACGAGGACGAGGTCCTCGCTGACGAGACGACCGTGTCCGAGTCGGAGCTCCGAGCCCTCTTCGAGACGCAGGCGCTGCCGTTCATGGACCAGCTGTACGGCGCGGCGATGCGGATGACCCGCAACCCCGCCGACGCGTCCGACCTCGTGCAGGAGACCTTCGTCAAGGCGTTCGCGGCCTTCCGGCAGTTCCGGCAGGGCACGAACCTCAAGGCGTGGCTGTACCGGATCCTGACGAACACGTTCATCAACACGTACCGCAAGAACCAGCGGAACCCGTACCAGGGCACCATCGACGAGCTCGAGGACTGGCAGCTCGGCGGCGCGGAGAGCGTCACGCAGTCGATCTCGGCGCGCTCGGCCGAGGCGGACGCCATCGACCACCTGCCGTCGTCGGCGGTGAAGGACGCCCTGCAGGCGATCCCCGAGGACTTCCGCATGGCCGTGTACTTCGCGGACGTCGAGGGCTTCTCCTACCAGGAGATCGCCGACATCATGAAGACCCCCGTGGGGACGGTCATGAGCCGCCTCCACCGTGGCCGCCGCCTCCTCAGAGGGCTCCTGGCGGACCACGCCCGCGAGACCGGCATCGTCCCGGACGCAGCGTCGACGGCGACGATGCGCGGACGCGGCCGGAAGCCAGTGGCGACCTCGGGTCGCATCGAAGGGAAGGAAGCACGATGAGCGGCTGCGACTGCTCGAAGGCGAAGGCGGAGCTCGAGGAGTTCCTGCACGGCGAGCTCTGCCGCGAGGACGCTGCGGACATCCGCGAGCACATGGAGGACTGCGAGGACTGCACGAGCGAGCACCGTGTCGGCGTCGTCCTCATCGAGACCGTCCGCCGCGCCTGCAAGGAGACGGCGCCGGAGCAGCTCCGCGCCGAGGTCCTCGCCCGCATCCGCGTGGAGCAGGCGACCCACTGACGGTGCTGCGAGCCCGGTCAGCGTGTCGTCACACGCCGTCCGCGCTCGGTAGGGTCGCGGCATGACCCTTGCTGTCGAGTCCGTCACCACCTGGTCCGAGGCCGACGTCGCAGACGTCACCGCCCTCGTCCGTCTCCTCGGCCACGAGGTCGACCCGGTCGACATGCGCTCCCGGCTCGAGCGGCTCACGCCGACGGCCGGGCACCGCACCTGGCTGGTGCGGGACGAGGAGGGGCGCGCCGTGGCCGTCGCGGGCGCGCAGGTCACGTTTGCGTACGTGTCGGACGAGCCGACGGCGCAGCTGCTGCTGCTCGTCGTCGACGAGTCGGCCAGGAGGCACGGCACCGGTTCGGCGCTCCTCGCCACGTTCGAGACGTGGGCCGCCGAGCAGGGCGCGCGTCGCCTCAGCGCGGTCAGTGCGGCCGCGACGGACAGCGCGCACCGCTTCTACCAGAAGCGCGGGTACCACGAGGCCGGGGTGCGGTACACCCGCATCGTGTGACACGACGACGCATCGCGTGACGACCGAGGGCGGCCGCGCAGCGCGCGACCGCCCTCCGTCGTCCCCGCTGCTCAGCCGAGCGCGGCGCGGATGACCTCGGTGGCCTCCTGTGCGGACCGCTTCGACGACCCCGTCGCGGGTGCGGCACTCGCCGGACGCGACGCGACCGAGAGCGGCCGACCCTGCAGGTGCGGCGAGAGGTTCATGCAGACGAACGGCCAGGCACCCTGGTTCTCGGGTTCCTCCTGGGCCCACACGACCTCGGCGTCCGGGTAGCGGCCGAGGACCTCGAGGATGCGCTCGAGGGGCAGCGGCGCGAGCTGCTCGAGCCGGACGAGGGCGACGTCGCCGCGGCCGGTCTTCTCGACCTCGGTGCGGAGGTCGTGGTGGACCTTGCCGGAGTGCAGCACCACGCGCCGCACGGCACCGGTGTCGAGCTGGCGGTCGTCGTCGATGACCTCCTCGAAGGTGCCGTTCGTGAACGCTGCGACCGGGCTCGTCGCCTGGCGCAGCCGAAGCATGGCCTTCGGGGTGAACACGACGAGCGGCTTCTGCGGCCGCTCCCACGCCTGGCGGCGCAGCAGGTGGAACCACGACGCCGGGGTCGACGGCCGGGCGATGACCATGTTGTCCTCGGCGAAGAGCTGCAGGTACCGCTCGATGCGCGCCGAGGAGTGGTCCGGCCCCTGGCCTTCGTAGCCGTGGGGGAGCAGGAGCACGAGGCCCGAACGCTGCCCCCACTTCTGCTCGGCGGACGAGATGAACTCGTCGATGACGGTCTGGGCGCCGTTGGCGAAGTCGCCGAACTGGGCCTCCCAGAGCACGAGGGCCTCGGGACGCTCGACCGAGTAGCCGTACTCGAACGCCATCGCCGCGTACTCGCTCAGCAGCGAGTCGTAGATGGTGAAGCGTGCCTGGTCCTCGGTGAGGTTCGCGAGCGGGAGCCACTCCTGCCCGTTCACCCGGTCGTGGAAGACCGCCTGGCGCTGGACGAACGTGCCGCGGCGGGCGTCCTGGCCGGCGAGGCGGACGGGCTTGCCCTCGACGAGGACGGAGCCGATCGCGATGAGCTCGGCCATCGCCCAGTCGATGCCGCCGTTCCGCGTCATGTCGGTGCGCTTGGCCAGGAGCTGCTGGAGCTTCGGGTGGATGGAGAACCCGGCCGGCGGGTTGCTGTGCGCGTCGCCGACCGCCCGGACGAGGTCTTCGGACACCGCGGTCTCGTGCACGTCGTTCTCGGAGTCGTCCCGCTGCGCGGTCGGGCGCTCGAGACCGTTCACCGCACCGTCGTCGTCGCCCGTGATGACCGGGATGGTGCCGGTCTGCGCCTCGTGCGTCTCGGCGAACGCGCGCTCCAGGCGGTCCTGGAAGTCACGGTGCGCCTCGTCGTACTCCTCTTGCGTGATGTCACCGCGGCCGACGAGCGCCTCGGTGTACAGCGTGCGGACGGAACGCTTCGCCTCGATGAGGTTGTACATCAGCGGCTGGGTCATCGATGGGTCGTCGCCCTCGTTGTGGCCGCGGCGGCGGTAGCAGATGAGGTCGATGACGACGTCGCGGTGGAACTCCTCGCGGTACGCGAAGGCGAGCTCTGCCACGCGGGACACGGCCTCCGGGTCGTCGCCGTTCACGTGGAAGATCGGCGCCTGGATCGTCTTGGCGACGTCCGTGGAGTACACCGAGCTGCGCGCCGACTCCGGCGGGGTGGTGAACCCGACCTGGTTGTTGATGACGAGGTGGACCGTGCCACCGGTGCGGTAGCCACGGAGCTGCGACATCTGCAGCGTCTCGACCACGACGCCCTGTCCCGCCATCGCCGCGTCGCCGTGCACGAGCACCGGCAGCACGTTCGTCGACCCGGGGCCCTGCTTGTCCTGCTTCGCGCGGACGATGCCCTCGAGCACGCCGTCGACCGCTTCGAGGTGCGACGGGTTCGCCGCGATCGTCACCGGGATGGCCGTGCCGTCGCTCGCGCGGAACACGCCCTCGGTGCCGACGTGGTACTTCACGTCGCCGGAGCCCTGTCCCGACACGGAGCCGGGCAGCGACGAGCCCTCGAACTCGCGGAAGATCTGGCCGTAGGTCTTGCCGGCGATGTTCGTGAGCACGTTGAGACGGCCGCGGTGGGCCATGCCGATCGCGACCTCCTCGAGCCCGGCGCCGGCGGCTTGCTGGATGAGGGTGTCGAGGAACGCGATGGTCGACTCGCCGCCCTCGAGCGAGAAGCGCTTCTGCCCGACGTACTTCGTCTGCAGGAACGTCTCGAACGCCTCGGCCTCGTTGAGCTTTCCGAGGACGCGGAGCTGCTCGTCCTTCGACGGCTTCGCGTAGGGGACCTCGATGTGCGACTGCACCCAGCGGCGCTGCTCCGGGTCCTGGATGTGCATGTACTCGATGCCGACCGTCCGGCAGTACGCGTCGCGCAGGATGCCGAGCACGTCGCGCAGCGGAGCGCTCGTGGTGCCGGCGAGGCCCCCCGTGACGAACTCGCGGTCGAGGTCCCAGAACGTCAGCCCGTGGCTCTCGATCTCGAGGTCCGGGTGGGTGCGCTGTCGGTACTCGAGCGGGTCGATGTCCGCCATCAGGTGTCCGCGGACGCGGAAGCTGTTGATCAGTTCCTGCACGCGGGCGGTCTTGTTGACGCGGTGCGCGAGGTCGACGTTGATGTCGTTCGCCCACTGGATCGGCTTGTAGGGGATCCGGAGCGCCGCGAAGATGCCCTCGTAGAAACCGTGGCCGCCGATGAGCCGCTCGTGCACCTTCTTGAGGTACTCGCCCGACCCGGCGCCCTGGATGACGCGGTGGTCGTAGGTGCTCGTGAGCGTGATCGTCTTGCCGATGCCGAGCTCGACGAGGGTCTTCTCCGCCGAGCCCTGGAACTGCGCGGGGTACTCGAGGGCGCCGGCGCCGATGATGCAGCCCTGGCCCTTCGTGAGGCGGGGGACCGAGTGCACCGTGCCGATGCCGCCGGGGTTCGTCAGGGAGATCGTCGTGCCCTGGAAGTCCGCCGGCGTGAGCTTGTTGTCGCGGGCCCGCTTGACGAGGTCCTCGTAGGCGGAGAGGAACTGCCCGAACGTCAGGGTCTCGGCGCGCTTGATGCTCGGCACGAGGAGCGAGCGCGTGCCGTCCTTCTTCGGGACGTCGATCGCGATGCCGAGTCCGACGTGCGCTGGTTCGACCACGAAGGGCTTGCCGTCGCGCTCCTCGTAGGAGACGTTCTGGCTCGGGAACTCCTTCAGGGCCTGCACCATCGCCCAACCGATCAGGTGCGTGAACGAGATCTTGCCGCCGCGGGCACGGCGGAGGTGGTTGTTGATCACGATCCGGTTGTCGATCATGAGCTTCGCGGGGATGGTCCGGACGCTCGTCGCGGTCGGGACCGTGAGGGAGGCGTCCATGTTCGACGCCAGGGTCTTCGCCATGCCCCGGAGCGGGGTCGCCACGTCCTCGTGGGTCTCCTCGTGCTCGTCAGCGGCGTCGTTCGCCTCGGCGGGGATCGGCTGCGGCGTCGGCTGGCGCGAGGTGGTCTTCGCCTGGATCGGGCCGGACTTCGCCTCGGCCGGGGCGTCGCCGGTCGCCGGCTGCTGCGTGCTGGACTGCGCGGCGGGCGTCGTCCCCGACGGGGCGGGTGTGCCCGGAGCCGAGGCGGCCGGAGCCGACGGTGCCGGAGCCGGGGCCGACGGCGACGCCTGCCCGGTCTGGGAGCGGTGGAACTTCTCGAGGACCGGCCACCAGGACTCGTCGACCGAGGTCTTGTCCGCGACGAACTGCTCGTAGAGCTCGTCGACGAGCCACTCGTTGGCCCCGAATTCGCCCGCGGTCTCGTCAGTTCCGGTCAGATGGCTCGACACAGCCGATCGCCCACTCTCCGTCGATAGATGCTCGTGTGTGTCGTACGCAGCAACCCTGCTGCCGTACTGCGTGGAAGCCTAGCCGTTCCGGGATGACCGTTCGGTGACCGCCGGACGCGATTCGTGCCTCCCGGCAGAGGCCTGGCGTGTCGCGGCGGACGCGCGCAGTACGGGGTGCAGCGCGCACCCGACGGGGCGGTCCGCACCCCCTGTGCCGCCGTACAGTGGCCCCATGAGGTTCTACGAGACGCGGCCGACGCACGACCTGACCTACTCCGACGTCTTCCTCGTCCCCAGCCGGTCGGGGGTGACGAGTCGCTTCGACGTGGACCTCGCGGCGAACGACGGCTCGGGGGCGACGATCCCGATCATCAGCGCGAACATGAACTCGGTCACGGGGCCACGTCTCGCCGCGACCCTCGCCCGACGCGGCGGCCTCGGCGTCCTGCCGCAGGACATGCACCTGCAGGACCTCGACGCCGCGATCCGCTGGGTGAAGGACCAACCGGTCGCGTTCGACACCGCGCTCGACCTCGGCGCGGACACCACGGTCGCCGAGGCGCTGGAGCAGCTGCTCCCGGTGGCCGGGCGGGGCGTCGTGGTGCGCGACGGCCACGGCGAGTACCTCGGCTGCGTGCCCGCGACCCGGCTCGGCACGGCGGGTCAGGACGCGACCCTCGGCGACCTCCTGCACGGAGCGTCCACCGGAATCGACGCCGAGGACGCCGGCACGCCGCGCCACGTCTACGACGTCCTCACCGCGGCGGAGGTCGACTTCGCCCCGGTCACCCGCCACGGCCGCGTCGTCGGGACCACGAGCCCGACGAGCGCGATCCGCTCCGACATCTACGCGCCCGCGGTCGACGCGGACGGGCGCCTCCGGGTCGCCGCCGCACTCGGCATCAACGGCGACGTGGCCGCGAAGGCGAAGGCCCTCGTCGCGGCCGGCGTCGACGTGCTCGTCCTCGACACCGCGCACGGCCACCAGGAGGGCATGCTCCGAGCCCTCGACACGGTCGCCTCGCTCGGGCTCGGCATCCCGCTCGTCGCCGGCAACGTGGTCACCGCCGACGCGGTCGCACACCTCGTCGGTGCCGGAGCCTCGATCATCAAGGTCGGCGTCGGGCCCGGCGCGATGTGCACCACCCGCATGATGACGGCCGTCGGCCGTCCGCAGTTCTCGGCCGTGCTCGAGACCGCGGCCGCCGCGAAGTCGCTCGGCGCCCACGTCTGGGCCGACGGCGGCGTGCGCTACCCCCGTGACGTCGCGCTCGCGCTCGCAGCGGGGGCCTCGGCCGTGATGATCGGCTCGTGGTTCGCCGGGACCCTCGAGGCGCCGGGCGTGCTCCGTCGCGACGCCGCAGGCAAGGCGTACAAGGAGAGCTGGGGCATGGCGTCGGCGAAGGCCGTGCGGGAGCGCTTCGAGCGGCTCGACCCGTACGAGCGGGCCCGGAAGGCGCTCTTCGCGGAGGGCATCTCGTCGTCGACGATCTACCTCGACCCGGAGCGGCCGAGCGTGGAGGACCTGCTCGACATGATCACGACGGGCATCCGCAGCTCGGCGACCTACGCGGGGGCGTCGTCGCTCGCGGAGTTCCACGAGCGAGCTCTCGTCGGCATCCAGTCGGCCGCCGGCTACGAGGAGGGCAAGCCGCTGCCCGTCAGCTGGTAGCGGCGGTCGCGGCGGCGGCGCGCCGCCGAGACTCGGCCCCGCGGACAGTTCCGCGGCCCGCGGGGCGCGGAACTGTCCGCCCAGCCGAGTCTCGGTTCGTGAGCACGTGACGGACGAGAGGCGCGGTGCGGGCTGGCACCGTGCCTCCCGTCGACGGGTCCGGCCCGGCCGGGGG
>NZ_LDQC01000116.1 GCF_001475545.1 Curtobacterium luteum
TGTCCACGACGACGATGTCCTCGTCGTCGTGCACGATCGTCATGCCGGGCACCTCGACCGGGACGATCCGCGGCGCTTCCTTCGGCGTCCACTCGACCTGCAGCCACGCGTCGGCGTGCAGCCGGTCGGACTTGTCCACGGTGACGCCGTCGACGGTCACACCGCCGGCGGCGACGACCTCCGCCGCGAACGACCGGCTGAAGCCGAGCAGCTTCGCGATGGCGGCGTCGACGCGCTCACCGGCGAGCCCGTCCGGGACGGGGAGCGATCGGGATTCGGTCACGTGCGGAGCCTCACGTGGCGTCGTGGCCGAGCGGATCGCGGCCGTCGCGCGGCGCACGCGGGTCCTCGACGAGCGGCCGGGAGGCACTGCTCGCCTCCGCCTCGGCGGTCGCGTGCGCGGCGTCCTGCTGGCGACGCTGCTTCTCGCTCACGGCGCGCGTCCCGTCGAGGTTCACCCCGAGGATGACGAGGAGCACGAAGATGACCATGCTCACGCAGATGAACGAGTCGGCGATGTTGTAGATCGCGGGCATCATCCACGGCGTCGAGATGAAGTCGACCACGTGCCCGCGGCCGAACCCGGGCTCACGGAAGAGCCGGTCGAGCAGGTTGCCGAGCGCCCCACCGAGCAGCATGCCGAGGACGATCGCCCACCACATCGAGCGGATCCGACGGGCGAACACGATGATCGCGACGACGACGGCCGCGGAGACGATCGAGAACACCCACGTCATGTTCACCGCGAAGGAGAACGCGGCGCCGGGGTTCCGGACGTAGAAGAACTGCAGCGCGTTGCCGAGCACCGCCACGGGCCGGCCGTACGGGAGGTTCGCGACGACGAGCGCCTTGACGACCTGGTCGAGCGCCACGACGACGACAGCGGCGAAGGCCAGTGCCGCGATCGCGCGGACACTGACCTTCGCTCGTGGTGCTGGTCGTGACAACGTCAGTTGCCGACGCCCGAGGCAGAGGCCGGGGCGAACCCGGACTGCTCGGTGCCGCCAGAGGTGTCGAGCTCGTTGAGCTGCCCCTGGATGTAGCTCTTCAGCTGGGCGCGGTAGTCGCGCTCGAACGTGCGGAGCTCGTCGATCTTGCCCTCGAGCTGGCGCTGCTCCTGCTCGAGCACCGCGACACGCTGACGGTTGGTGTTCTCGGTGTCGGCGATGATCTGGCGCTGCTTGGCCTCGGCGTCGGAGACGAGGCGAGCGGCCTGAGCGGTGCCCTCGGCGATGAGCGCGTCACGCTTCTCGATGCCCTCGCGGACGTGCTCCTCGTGCAGACGACGGGCGAGCGTGAGGAGGTTCGTGGTGCCCTCGGTGTCCTCGTCCGGCGAGACCGTGGTGGCGGGAGCGGCAGCGGCGACCGGCGCGGGCTCCGGAGCGGCGGCGACGGGGGCCGGCTCGGGCTCGGGGGTCGGAGCGGGCTGCTCGTCGGCCTGCTCGGTCGCGGCCGGCTTCGGTGCCGACTCGGCTGCCTGCAGGCGCTGACGCAGCTCGTCGTTCTCCGCGGTCAGGCGGCGGAGCTCGACCACGACCTCGTCGAGGAAGTCGTCGACCTCGTCCTGGTCGTAGCCCTCGCGGAACTTCGTCGGCTGGAACCGCTTGTTGACTACGTCTTCCGGCGTCAAAGCCATTGCCGTCACCTCAATAGAACTGCTGAACGTGTGGAACCACTACCGGTGCGACCGAATCTACCAGTCGTACCGTGTGGTGCGGATGCCGCGCCGGGGCGGGCATCGATCCCGACCACCGTACACCGACGGGGATGGGGAGTCGTCACCGCGGCTGGCGTGGCGCGTGTCGGGGGTGTCGATCCGTGCGTCGAGTGGCCACTCGCTGCGCGGCCCGCCGATCAGTGCGTCGGGCGGGGATCAGGCCGAGGCCGAGATGAGCAGCCCGACGATGAACCGGACGATGATCGCGACGAGCAGCACGATCGTCCAGCCGAAGTCGAGCGCCACCGGTCCCATCCGCATCGGCGGGAGGAGCCGGCGCACGAAGCGGATCGGCGGGTCGGTGATCGTGTAGACCACGTCCGCGACGACGAGCATCCCGCCCCGCGGACGCCACTGCCGGTTGAAGGTCTGCACGAGGTCCAGGGCGAACCGGCCCCAGAGCACGATGATGTACAGCAGGAGTGCGTAGTACAGGACCAGGAGGATCGCGGTCACGGTGGGGCTCGCTCGTCTCGGGTGGCTGCTCCCGGACCGGTCGGTCACGGACAGACGGCCACGGGCGGGTGGGCCGGCCGGTACGGCGCAGGCGGTGAGCGCGCGCCGGGTCCGGCTCAGGACTGGGCGAAGAAGTTCGCCTCGATGTCGGACTCTACCTCAGGTGCCTCACCGCTCACTGCGACGTGGGCCGGGGAGAGCAGGAAGACCTTGTTCGTGACGCGCTCGATCTTGCCGTACAGGCCGAGCGACAGCCCCGAGGCGAAGTCGATCATGCGCCGAGCGTCCGCTTCGGTCATCTGCGTGAGGTTGATGATCACGGGGATGCCGTCGCGGAAGCTCTCGGCGATGGACTGCGCGTCCTTGTACTCACGGGGGTGGACGGTGAGGATCTCGTTCATTTCCTGGACCGGGGTCGCCTTCTGTGCGGTCGTGTGCGAGCGGCGGAGCGGGGTGACCTGGGCACCGCGCTGCGCGGTGTGCGCCTTGGGCTCGGGGGCCGGGGTCGGTGCGGGTGCAGCCGCCGCCGGGGTCTCCTGGGCAGCCGGAGCCGGAGCCGCGGCCGGGGCGGCCTGGGCACGGGCCGGGGCGGCCTGCGGCTCGTCCTCGTACTCGAGTTCCTCGTCGGCGAGGCCGAGGTAGACCATCGTCTTCTTCAGCGGACCAGCCATGGTTCCTCCCGGGTTCGTGCTCGTGGTTGCCCTGCTGTCGAGGCTACGGTGCGTCCGGGCGTTTCCCCGTGATTGCGGTCCCGATCCGGAGGTGTGTCGCGCCCTCGGCGATCGCCTCGGCGAAGTCGCCGCTCATGCCCGCGCTGATGTCCGTCGCACCGGGCGCCAGCGACACCACACGCTCGGAGATCCCACGGAGCCGGGCGAACGCCGCGCGGGGTTCCTCGTCGAGCGGCGCGACAGCCATCACGCCCCGCAGCCGGATCGTCCCCGTGCCGAGCACGCGCTCGACCATGGCCTCGACGGCGTCGGGTCGGACGCCTCCACGCTCGGGGTCGTCCGTGAGGTTGACCTGCACGAACCCGTCGATCACGGGCGGCCCCGGCTCGGCCTCCGTCGGGGCGAAGGCGTCCACCACCGAGTCGCGGTCGAGCGACTGCACGACGTGCGCGTACCGACGCACCTGCCGTGCCTTCTTCGACTGCAGCTGCCCGACGAAGTGCCAGGTGAGCGGCAGGTCGGCGAGCTCCGCGGCCTTCGCCTGCGCCTCCTGGTGGCGGTTCTCCCCCGCGTCGGTGACGCCGAGCGCTGCGAGCTCACGGACGAGCGACGCCGGGTGGTACTTCGTCACGACGACGAGCGTCAGCTCGTCGGGGCTGCGCCCCGCGACCCGGGCGGCGTCGGCGATGCCGCTCCTGACGGACGCGAGACGCGCCTCCAGGCCGTCGTCTGATGACGCGGTCTGGAGGCGCGGTTCCACTCCCACGGGCGTGGTTACTTCAGGAAGTCGGGGACGTCGAGCTCGTCGTCGTCGTCGTCGAAGGCCGGGTCGGCGGCGCGCTGCGCCGGCGCCTCGTGCTCCTGCGACGCCCACGAGGACGAGGAGTCCTCGATGGCTCCGGTCGCACCGGCGGCACCGGCCACCGCGCCGGCGGACGCGCCGCCGTCCGCCTCGACCCAGCTCGAGCGGCGTTCCTTCTGCTGCGCGGTCGGCTCGCCGCCGTCGAAGCCCGCGGCGATGACGGTCACGCGGACCTCGTCGCCGAGGGTGTCGTCGATGACCGCACCGAAGATGATGTTCGCCTCGGGGTGCACGGCCTCCTGCACCAGGCGGGCGGCGTCGTTGATCTCGAAGATGCCGAGGTTCGAACCACCCTGGATCGAGAGCAGCACGCCGTGCGCTCCGTCGATCGAGGCCTCGAGCAGCGGGCTGGCGACGGCGAGCTCGGCCGCCTTGATCGCCCGGTCGGCTCCCCGCGAGGAACCGATGCCCATGAGCGCCGAACCGGCACCCTGCATGACCGACTTGACGTCGGCGAAGTCGAGGTTGATGAGGCCCGGGGTCGTGATCAGGTCGGTGATGCCCTGGACACCGGCGAGGAGCACCTGGTCGGCGGTCGCGAAGGCCTCGACCATCGAGATGCCGCGGTCGGAGATCTCGAGCAGGCGGTCGTTCGGCACGACGATGAGCGTGTCGACCTCGTCCTTGAGCGACGCGACGCCGTTCTCGGCCTGGGACTGCCGACGCTTGCCCTCGAAGCTGAACGGCTTCGTGACGACACCGATGGTCAGCGCACCGATCGACTTCGCGATGCGGGCCACCACGGGAGCACCACCCGTACCGGTCCCGCCGCCCTCGCCCGCGGTGACGAAGACCATGTCGGCACCCGCGAGGGCCTCCTCGATCTCCTCGGCGTGGTCCTCGGCGGCACGACGGCCGACCTCGGGGTCCGCGCCGGCACCGAGCCCGCGGGTGATCTCGCGGCCGACGTCGAGCTTGACGTCGGCGTCGCTGAGCAGCAGGGCCTGCGCGTCGGTGTTGATCGCGATGAACTCCACGCCGCGGAGGCCGAGCTCGATCATGCGGTTCACGGCGTTGACGCCGCCGCCGCCGACACCGACGACCTTGATGACGGCGAGGTAGTTGTGGTTCGTGGTCACGTCAGTCCGGCCTCCGGTTGAACCCTCAACCTCTACTTGAAAGTCAGGGTTTTTGCTGCTAGGTGTGGTGCTTGCGTCGACGCTACGGGTGCCCTCCCGACGAGGCACAGCCGCCACGCCGCGTGTCGCCCGATTCCGCCCGACTCCCGTGCCCGGGGAAGCGTCGACGACTCCCCCGGACTACTTCGCCGAGCGGATGACGCCGTTGTCGGGCGCGCTGACGTCGTACTCGACGACCGACCCCGGATCCCGGGCCTCGTGGTCCTTGACGAGCGCGGCCAGGAGCCGGGCCTTCGCGTCCGACGAGTCGGGGCTGCCCCAGACGACCTTCGAGCCGTCCGTGAGCGTCAGCGTGACGTCGTCCGCGGTGGAGGCCTTGACGGCCTTCGTCTGCGAGCGCACCGACGACGGCAGCGCCAGGACGACCTCGGACATGGTGCGGAACACCGGTGACCCGAGCTTCGCGCTCCCGATGTCGGCGAGCGGCATCGACGCCGGACGGTCCTTCGCCGACTGCACGACGATGCCGGCCGGGTCGACGAGGTCGAACGTGCGGCCGGACTTCACCGCGACGACGGGCGTGCGCTCGGTGACGGTCACGACGAGGGTGTGCGGCGGCGCCTCCTCGGTGACGTAGCTCTCGATGAGCGGGAACTGCGCGATGTCACGCTTGACCTCGTCGAAGTCGAGCCGCGCGAGGGGCGTGCCGATCTGCCCGGACAACGCCCGCCGGAGCGCCGCGTCGTCCACCCGGTTCGTGCCCTTGACCTCGATCGTCTGCAGCGCCATGAGCGGCGAGTAGACCGCGACGAGGATCGACGCTCCGAGGACGACGACGATCCCGGCCGCCGTGATCCACGCGGCACGGCGGTGGCGGCTGCGACGGGTGAAACGGCGGACCTCGGCGCGTTCGAGGAGGCGACGGCGACGCTTGGCGATCCGGGCCTCCCGTGCGGTCTCGGCGGCGCGGACCCTCGTCCCGATCGGCGTCTCCAGCACGTCCGTGACCCGAGCGCCACCGTGCACGGCCCCGTCCGCGGCGCCGTCGACGGCGTCCGCGCGGGGGTGCGATGAGCGTCGGTAGTCGGAGGGGTGTTCCTCGTCCGGGGCGTACTCCCGGAGTCGCCCGGCGACCGATGACAGGCCGGCGCCGAGGCGACGGCCGGCAGCGCCGGCGAGGGCGGACGCGCGGTCGCGCGAGGAGGGCACTGCCTCGTCCTCCGACTCGACCGTCTCGGGATCCGCGACCGGCAGGGCGGGGTCGACGCGCGCCTCCAGGCCGTCGTCCGGTGTGGACGCGACCGGCCGACGCGGCAGCCGGGGGGCACGACGCTGCCGGGGCGCCGGGGCGCCCTCGTCCGGAGCGGTCGGCTCCGGACGCTCGTCGAACCCCTCGGGACGCTTCACCGGGACTGCGCTCCCTCGTGCAGCGCCGTCAGCACCTGCGGGATGATCCGGTACACGTCACCGCAGCTGAGGGTCATGATGAGGTCGCCCTCCTGCGCGACCGCGGCCGCACGCGCCGACGCCTCGTCCCAGTCGGGCAGGAAGTCGACCCGGGACTGGTCCACGAAGCGCTCCTGCACGAGCGCGCCCGTGACGCCGGGCTCCGGGTCTTCGCGCGCGCCGTAGACGTCGAGGACGACCGTGTGGTCCGCGAGGTCCTCGTAGACCTTCGCGAAGTCCCCGGCCATGAGCCGGGTGCGCGAGTAGAGGTGCGGCTGGTGGATCGCGATGATCCGGCCGTCGCCGACGACGTTGCGTGCGGCCTTGAGTGCCGCCGCCACCTCGGTCGGGTGGTGCGCGTAGTCGTCGTACACCGACACCCCGCGCTCGACACCGTGCAGCTCGAAGCGCCGCTGGGTCCCGCCGAACGCCTCGATCCCGCGGATCGCGTCGGCGGGGTCGACGCCGAGGCCGGTGAGCACCGCGAAGGCCCCGACGGCGTTCACGGCGTTGTGCCGACCGGGGACACGGAGCGTCAGGTGGTGCGACTCGCCGGCGGCGCGGAAGTCGACCTCGACGCCGGCCGACTCGGTGATGCGCTCGATGCGGACGTCGGCGTCGGACGCCTCGCCGAACGTGACGATCTCCGGCGCGTCGGGCCGGGCACGCACACCCGCGGTGACGCGCTTCGCCTCGCCGTCGTCGCTCGAGATGACCAGACGCTCGGAGGCCTTCGCGGCGAAGTCGACGAACGCCTCGGTGAACGCCTCGACGCTGCCGTAGTGGTCGAGGTGGTCGGCGTCGACGTTCGTGACGAGCGCCACGGCGACGTCGTAGAGCAGGAAGGAGCCGTCGGACTCGTCGGCCTCGACGACGAAGAGGTCGCTCGAGCCGGGGGCCGAGCTCGTGCCGAGGGACTGGATGACCCCGCCGTTCACGAAGCTCGGGTCGAGGCCGAGCTCGACGAGGGCGGTCACGATCATGCCGGTCGAGGTGGTCTTGCCGTGGGCACCGGCGACCGCGACGAGGCGCTGCCCGGCGATGAGCGCCGCGAGGGCCTGGGAGCGGTGCAGCACCGGGATGCCGCGGCGCTGGGCCTCGAGCAGCTCGGGGTTGTCCGGCCAGAGCGCGCTCGTGACGACGATCGTGTCCGCGTCGCCGACGTTCGCCGCGTCGTGGCCGATGCGCACGTCGGCGCCGAGCTCGCGCATGGTCTGCGTGGTCGCGGTCTCGCGGGCGTCGCTGCCGCTCACGCGGTGACCAGCGGCGAGGAACATCCGGGCGATGCCGCTCATCCCGGAGCCGCCGATGCCGACGAAGTGCACGGCGCCGAGGTCGTCGGGGATCGGCTGGGTCAGGTCCGGCTTGATGGTCATGGTTCCTCCGTGGTGCTGCCGGTTGCGGCGCGGGTCGCGCTCCGTGCGGCGTCGAGGACGAGGTCGGTCATCCGGTCGGCGCCGTCGCGGTGTCCGACGCTGCCCGCGCGGACCGCCATGCTCGCGATGCGCGCACGGTCCTGCAGGAGCGTCAGGAGCTGGAACGTCACCCAGTCCTGGTCGAATTCCTCGTCGGCCACGAGGACCGCTCCCCCGGCGTCGACGACGTCCTTCGCGTTGTGCCGCTGCTCGCCGTTGCCGACCGGGTACGGCACGAGCACGGCCGGGAGCCCGACGGCGGTGAGCTCGCACACCATGCCGGCCCCGGAGCGCGACACCACGAAGTCACTCGCGGCGTACGCGAGGTCCATCCGGTCGCAGTAGGGCAGCACGTGGTAGCCGTCGAGATCGCTCGGGCCGATGTCCGACTTCGCCCCGACGACGTGCAGGACCTGCCACCCGGCACCGACGATGGCGGCCGCGCTCCGGTTCACCGTGCGGTTGATGCTCCGGGCACCCGAGGACCCGCCGGTCACGAGCAGCACGGGACGGTCGGCGTCCAGTCCGAACTCCGCGAGCCCCTCCGCTCGGCTCGCACGGCGGTCGAGCGACTCGACCTCGCGACGCAGCGGCATTCCGACGACACGACCGTGCCGGAGCCGGGTGTTCGAGAAGGTGACGCCGACGTGCTCGGTGAGGAACGCGGCGAGGCGGTTCGCGAGGCCGGGCTTGGCGTTCTGCTCGTGCACGACGATGGGCGTGCCGGTGCGCCGGGCGGCGATGTACGCCGGAGCCGCGGCGTAGCCGCCGACGCCGAGCACGACGTCGATGCGGTGCTCGCGGATGATCTGCTCGGTACGCCGGACCGCACGGGCGAAGGCGCCCGGGAACCGCAGGGCGGCCGCGTTCGGCTTCCGCGGGAACGGGAGGCGCGGGATCGTCAGGAGTTCGTAGCCGCGCATCGGGACGAGCCGGGACTCGAGGCCCTCGGCGGTCCCGAGCACGATGACCTCGGCATCGGGGTCGCGCTCGGTCAGCCGGTCGGCGACCGCGAGCAGGGGGTTCACGTGGCCGGCGGTCCCGCCGCCGGCGAAGAGGAAGCGGCTCACCGCTGGGCTCCGTTCGTGCGCGGACCGCGCGGGGTGGTGCTGGCGCGGACGCCGGTGTTCAGGGTGGTGCGGGTGTCGATGCCGGCGTCGTCGGAGCGCTTGCCCGGGAGCTCCCGCGCGAACGAGAGCACGACGCCGATGCCGACGAGGGTCATGATGAGCGCCGATCCGCCGGCGCTGATGAGCGGCAACGGGACGCCGAGCACCGGCAGGAGTCCGAGGACCACCGCGATGTTGACGAGCGCCTGCCCGATGATCCAGGCGAGGATGCCGCCGGTGACCGTCTTGACGAACGGGTCGCGGCTCTGCCGGATGACCTTGATCATGCTGATCGCGAGGACCACGAAGAGGGCGAGCACGACGACGGCGCCGATGAGTCCGAGCTCCTCGCCGATGATCGCGAAGATGTAGTCGTTGTCGGCCTCGGGCAGCCAGGACCACTTCGCCTTCGAGTTGCCGAGCCCGACCCCGAAGACCCCGCCGGACGCGAGTGCCCACATGCCGTGGACGGGCTGCCAGCAGAGGTCCTGGTACTGGTTCGAGTCGGTGCAGCCGGAGAGCCAGGCGTTGATGCGGTAGGACCGTGACGCCGAGGTCATGGTGATGAACGGCAGCACGACCGCGATCGTGCCGACGACCACGAGCAGGTGCTTCGCCCGGGCCCCACCGACGTAGAGCGCGCCGAGGACCAGGATGAGCATGATCATCGCCGTGCCCTGGTCGCCGCCGAGGAGCACGAGGCCGAGCGGCAGCACGATGGCGATGCCGATCGGGACGAACAGCTCCTTCCAGTTGTCGAGCTTGTCCCGCTTGACGTACATGATCGCGCCGACCGCGAGGGCGAGGCCGAGCTTGACGGCCTCGGAGGGCTGCGCGCTGAACGACCCGATCGAGATCCAGTTCCGGTTGCCCTGGATCTCCACGCCGAGCGGTGTGTAGACGAGCAACTGCAGCACGAGCGCGGCGCCGAGGACCCCCATCGCCCACTTGCGCCAGGAACGGGCCGGCACCCGGCTGGCGACGAGCATGAGCGGCACACCGAGGACGGCGTAGAGGCCCTGTCGGGACGCTGCGCCGAAGAAGTCGTGCGTCGCCGCGTACTGCTCGACGCTGGAGGACGAGAGCACCATGACGACGCCGAAGACGACGAGGAAGAGCGTGACGCCGAGGATCGTGTAGAACGTCGCCGACTCGGCGACGAACACGTTCTTCACCGCGACGACCGCGCCGCCGGGGCGACGCCGCGACGATCCCGTGCTCGACGTGCCGCGCGCGCCCGCGGCGCCGCTCGACGTGCCGCGCGCGCTGGTCGCGCTCGTCGTGCCCCGCGCGCTCGCTGCGCCGCTAGGGCCGTTCGCCGGAAGGTCCGCCATCGCCGTTTCCTCCCAGGTGCTCGTGGACCGCCGCCGCGAACCGACGCCCCCGGTCGGAGTACGAGTCGAACTGGTCGAACGACGCCGCCGCCGGGGCGAGGAGGACCGTGTCGCCCGGCCTCGCGACCGATGCGGCATGCCGGACCGCCTCGGGCATGACCTGATCAGTGTCCGATGCCTCGACCTGCAGGACCGGGACCGACGGCGCGTGTCGCGCGAATGCCTCGAGCACCGGTGCACGGTCGGTGCCGATGACGACGACACCACGGACGCCGGGGCCGAACCGCTGCACGAGCCCGTCGACGTCGACGCCCTTGAACAGTCCTCCGACGATCCACACGACCGTGTCGAAGGAGGCCAGGGACGCGGTCGCCGCGTGCGGGTTCGTCGCCTTCGAGTCGTCGACCCAGGTGATGCCGTCCGCGGACGCGACGAGCTCGGTCCGGTGGTGGTCGGCGCGGAAGCCCCGAACTGCCTGCTGGATCGCGGCGGGCTGCACGGTGGCGGCACGGGCGAGCGCGGCGGCGGCCAGGACGTTCATCGTCATGTGCGGACTCGCGAGCCCGGCTTCCTCGAGGTCCGCGAGGGTCGCGAGCTCGAGGGCACTCGACCGGCGGTCCTCCCCGAACGCGCGGTCGCAGAGGACGTCGTCGACGATGCCGACGTCACCGACCGCGGGGACACCGGGGGTGAAGCCGACGGCACGGCACCCTTCCACGACGTCGGCGCCCTCCACCATGGTCCGGGTGACCGCGTCGGTCGTGTTGTAGACGCACGCCATCACGGTGCGCTCGTAGACCTTCGCCTTCGCCGCGCGGTAGGCCTCCCCCGAACCGTGCCACTCGAGGTGGTCGTCCGCGATGTTCAGGCAGGCGCTCGCGAGCGGCACGACCGCGCCGTCGCCGCTCTCGGCCATGTAGTGCAATTGGTGGCTCGACAGCTCGACCACGAGGACGTCGAAGCCGTCCGGGTCGCGCACGACGTCGAGCACCGGCACGCCGATGTTGCCGCACGACACCGCTCGCAGCCCGGCGGCCTCGAACATCGCGGTGGTCAGCTGGGTGGTGGTGGTCTTGCCGTTCGTGCCGGTGATGGTCACCCACGGTGCCGCGACCGGGCCGCGGACGACCTTGTCGCGCACGCGCCAGGCCAGCTCGATGTCGCCCCAGACCGCGCTGTGCTCGACCGACCAGCGGACCGAGGCGTTGTGCGGCGGCAGACCGGGCGACACCACGACGACGTCCGGTGCCTGCTCGACCAGCGCGTCGGGGACGGCGTCGAGCGGCGTGCGCACGAACCGGGCCCCGATGACGTCGAGCAGCTCGATCGTGTCGTCGGGACCGTCCGGTGCGTACACCGTGACCTCGCTGCCGAGCTCGACGAGGGTGTCCGCGACCGAGAAGCCCGTCGAGCCGAGGCCGAGCACGGCGACCCGGAGCCCCTTCCAGCCCTCCGCGTACCAGCTGTCGAGACCGGCGAGCCGGTCGGGTGCGGCGTCCTGAGCGTCAGCCGACACGGGTGATCCACTCCAGGTAGAACAGGCCGACACCGCCGACGACGCACAGCCCGGCGATGATCCAGAACCGCACGACGACCGTCACCTCGGCCCAGCCCTTGAGCTCGAAGTGGTGGTGCAACGGACTCATCCGGAAGATGCGCTTGCCGTGCGTGATCTTGAAGTACGCCCGCTGCAGGATCACCGACCCGGTGACGATGAAGAACAGGCCACCGATGAGGACGAGCAGCAGCTCCGTCCGGCTGAGGACCGCGAGCCCGGCGAGGGCGCCGCCGAGGCCGAGCGAACCGGTGTCGCCGAGGAAGATCTGCGCCGGGGACGTGTTGTACCAGAGGAAGCCGATCAGCCCGCCGACGACCGCGGCAGCGACCACGGCGAGGTCGAGGGGGTTCGACACCGTGTAGCAGGCGTGCGCGGTGGTCTCGTCGAGGCGGGGGCTGCCGCACTGCTGGTTCGACTGCCAGAACCCGATGATCACGTACGAGCCGATCGCGAGGATGCTCGACCCGGTCGCGAGCCCGTCGAGGCCGTCCGCGACGTTGACGCCGTTCGACGTCGACACCGTGAGCAGCACGATCCACGCCAGGAACAGGATCGTCCCGACGACCGTGCCGAGCGCCATGAGGTCGAGCCACGGGATGTCGCGGATCGCGGAGATCATCGTCGACGCCGGGGGCTTGCCGTTGCCGGAGGGCACGACGAGGGCGACCGTGGCGAAGATGACGCCGACGATCACCTGGCCGAGCACCTTGGCCCAGCCGCCGAGCCCGAGGCTCCGCTGTCGCCGCACCTTGAGGAAGTCGTCGACGAAACCGACGAACCCGAGACCGACCATGAGGAACAGCACGAGCAGACCGGACAGGGTCACCGAGTCACGGCCGACGAGGTGCCCGACGAAGTAGCCGAGCACCGAGCCGATGATGAGCACGATGCCGCCCATCGTCGCGGTGCCGCGCTTGGTGTGGTGGGACTGCGGGCCGTCGTCGCGGATGAACTGCCCCCACCCGAGACGGTGGAACAGCTTGATGAAGAGCGGCGTGAGCAGCAGCGTGAACACCAGCGACACGGCGCCGGCGACCAGGAGCGCGATCATTCGGTGACTCCTCCGAGTCGGTCTCCGAGGAAGCGCAGTCCGGCGGAGTTCGAGGACTTGACGAGGACCACGTCGCCGGGGCGCAGCATGGTCTCCAGGGTGCGGACGGCCTCGTCGACGTCCTCGGTGAACACGGACTCGCCGTCCCACGATCCCTCGAGGGTGGCGGCCTGGTGGATCGGCCTCGCGCCGCGGCCGACGACCACGAGCTGCCCGATGCCGAGCCGGACCACGAGCCGGCCGAGCCGGTCGTGCTCCTCGGTCGCGAACTCGCCGAGCTCGCTCATCTCGCCGAGCACGGCGACCGCGCGCTCCCCCGGCCGCACGATCTGCGCCAGGGTCCGCAGCGCCGCTGCGGTCGAGTCCGGGGATGCGTTGTACGCGTCGTTGATGACGGTCACGCCCTCCGGACCGCCCGGGAGGATCTCCATGCGCCAGCGCTCGGCCCGCGTCATCGACGCGAGCGCCTCGGCGCCGGTGGCGAGGGGGACGCCCCACAGGTTCGCCACCGTGAGCGCCGCGCTGGCGTTCATCGCGTGGTGTTCCCCGATGATCGCGAGGCGGACGTCGGCAGTGTCGGCGGGGCGATCCGCGCCTCCCGGCTGGTCGCCGGTGGGCCCGGTCAGGGTGAAGCGCGTGCCGGTCCGGTCCGTCTCGATCGCCGCGATCCGGTAGTCGGCGTCGGCCGACGTGCCGAAGCCGACGACGCGGGCACGCGTCAGGTCGCGCATGGCGGCCACGCGGTCGTCGTCGACGTTGAGGAGGGCCGTGGCGGTCTCCGGGAGGTCGGTGACCATCTCGGACTTGGCCTTCTGGGTGGCCTCGATCCCGCCGAACTCGCCGGCGTGCGCGAGACCCACCTTGAGGACGACGCCGACGTCGGGCTCGGCGATCGAGACGAGCTTGGCGATGTGGCCCTTGCCGCTCGCGCCCATCTCGACCACGAGGAAGCGGGTGTCGTGCGTGATCCGCAGCATCGAGATCGGCGCGCCGACGTGGTTGTTGAACGAGCCCTTCGGCGCGATCGTCTCGCCCTGCGTCGACAGGATCGTGGCGAGCATGTTCTTCGTGCTCGTCTTGCCGTTCGAACCCGTGATGCCCACCACGCGCAGCGGGGCAGGACGGCCGTCGGCGTCGACGCGGTCGGCGCTCGATGCGCGCACGCGCGCGACGACCTCGTGGGCGAGTGCGGCCAGCGCGGCGTACCCGTCGGCGACGACGATCTGCGGCGCGGTGGTCTCGACGCGCTCGGGCGTGACGATCAGCGCGGCACCGGCCTCGGTCGCGGCGGGCACGAAGCGGCGGCCGTCGGTGACCTCGCCGGGGAGGGCGAAGAAGACGCTGCCGGGGCCGACGAGGCGCGAGTCGGTCTCGACCGAGCCCTCGACGACCAGGTCGCGGGGGTCCGCGACGTCCGATGCCTGGGCACCACCGATCAGCTCGCCGTCGACCGCGGCGGCGATCTCGGCGAGGGTCATGGCGATCATCGGGTCTCCTCCACCGGGCCGCTGTTCGGTTCCCAGCCGGCTTCGCGGAGCGCCTGGCGGGCCTCGTCGCGGGCCGAGTAGGGCGTGCGGACGCCCTGGATGTCGCGGTAGTCCTGGTGGCCGGGGCCGGCCCAGAGGATCGAGTCGCCCTCGCCGAGCAGGCTCACGGCCTTGCGGATCGCGGCCTCGGGCGGGCTGACCTCGTAGAGCTCGTGGTCCGGGTACGCCTCGCGCGCGGCGTCGACCAGGGTCTTCCGGATCGACGCGGCGTCCTCGAAGCGTGGGTGGTGGTCGGTGATCACGAGCACGTCGCTTCCGGCGGCGGCCACACGGGCCATGTCGGCACGCTTCGTCGTGTCGCGGTCGCCGTCGGCGCCGAACAGCATGAGGACCCGACCCGGCGTGAACTGACGGACGGCTGCGAGGGTGTTCTCGAACGCGTCGGGGCTGTGCCCGAAGTCGACGTAGACGCTCGGGCCGTGCTCTCCCGACACACGCTCGGTGCGGCCGGGGAGGTAGCACTCGATGGCGCTCGTCCGCTCGCCGCGCGCCTCGCGCTCGTCCTCGTCGGGGTAGCGACGGTGGTTCGACTCGAGCGCCTGCGCGATCGCGCCGAGCTCGAACCCGCCCTCGACGAGCATCACGATCGCGAGCGCGGCGTTCGCGGCCATGTGCCAGCCGATGAGCGGCACGCGCGTCGTCAGCGCACGCCCCTCGGGCCCGGTCAACCGGAACTCGGTGTAGGCCGCGTGTGCCTCGACGATGTCGACGTGCCACTCCGCCTCGACGTCGGGGTGCACCGTGATGGTCGTCACCGGGATCCGGGAGTCCTGCACCACACGGTGTCCCCAGTCGGTGTCGAGCGAGACGACACCGCGGCGGGCGTGCTCGGGCTGGAAGAGCGGCAGCTTCGCCTGGTAGTACTCCTCCATGTCGGCGTAGTCGTCGAGGTGGTCGTGCGACAGGTTGGTGAAGCCGGCGACGTCGAACACGATCCCGTCGACGCGGTGACGGCTGAGGGCCTGCGCGCTGACCTCGACGGCCACGGCACGGACCTCGGCCTCGCGCATGCGAGCGAGGAGCGCGTGCATCTCGCTCGCCTCCGGCGTGGTCAGGCGGCTCGTCACGCTGAGCGTCCCGATGTGGCGCTCGGCCGTGGAGCTCAGGCCGGCGACGAGGCCGAGCTGCTTGAGGATGCCCTCGAGGATGTACGAGGTGCTCGTCTTGCCGTTCGTCCCGGTCGTCGCGAAGAGCTGCGGGAGGTCGGTGGCCTCGTCCGGGTGGGTGCGGTACACCCACGCGGAGACGTCGCCGAGAGCTGCACGCGGGTCGTCGACGACGAGCACGGGCAGGCCGGACGGCTCCGCGAGTGCGACACCGTCGGCGTCGGTCAGGACCGCGACTGCACCGCGCTCGGCGGCCTCGGTCGCGAACTGGGCGCCGTGGCGGTTCGCGCCGTGCACACCGACGAACAGGTCACCGGGCTGCACCTCGGCAGCGCTCAGGGTGACACCCGTGGTCTCGACGCCGTCGAGCGAGCCGACGACGCGCAGCCCGAAGCCGTTCGCCAGTTCGGCGACCGATCGGGGGGTGGGGTGTTCGGGCCGGAGG
>NZ_LDQC01000117.1 GCF_001475545.1 Curtobacterium luteum
CGTGCCTCCAGTCCGGATCCCGACGCGGCAGCGTCACTGCGTCTGCTCGCGACCCTGCCGGTCAAGGGGAAGGCGCCGGCGACCGGCTACGACCGCACGGCGCGGTTCGGCACCGCGTGGCTCGACGTGGACCACAACGGCTGCGACACCCGGAACGACGTCCTCGCCCGCGATCTCACGCACGTCGTGCGGCGCGAGCCGTGCACGGTCGTGACGGGCACGCTCGTGTCGCCCTACACGGGCGGCACCATCGCGTTCACCCGCGGGCAGACGACGTCGACCCAGGTGCAGATCGACCACGTGGTCGCACTCGAGAACGCATGGCGGACGGGCGCGCAGCGGTTGTCGCAGACCTCACGCGAGGCCCTGGCGAACGACCCGTCGAACCTCTTCGCCGTCGACCGGCACTCGAACGCGCAGAAGCGATCCGGGGACGCGGCGACGTGGCTGCCCGCAGCGAAGGGCTTCCGCTGCACCTACGTCGGGCACCAGGTCACGGTGAAGGCGAAGTACCACCTGTGGGTGACGGCCGCCGAGCGAGATGCGATGGTCCGGGTGCTCGACCGCTGCTGAAGCGGCGTCAGGGGTGTCGGCGATTGCACCACGAAGGACACCTAGACAACAGGTGTAGCCTTTCTGGCGATGCACACGCATTGATTGGACTCGCTGCCCGCGCCGGGCGCGGACCCCGAGCCCTTCACCGCCGAAGACCTCAGGAGGCCCCATGTCCACCAGCCGATTCACCGACCGCGTCGTCCTCATCACCGGTGGCGGCTCCGGCCTCGGGCGCGCCACCGCCGTCCGTCTCGCATCCGAGGGCGCCGCGCTCTCACTCGTCGACGTCTCCGCCGAGGGCCTCGAGGCCACGAAGGCCGCCGTCCTCGAGGTCGCCCCCGACACCGACGTCCTCACGACCGTCGCCGACGTCTCCGACGAGAGCCAGGTCGACGCGTACGTCCTCGACACGACCGAGCACTTCGGCCGCATCGACGGCTTCTTCAACAACGCCGGCATCGAGGGCAAGCAGAACCCGACCGAGTCCTTCACCGCGGCGGAGTTCGACCGGGTCGTGTCGATCAACCTCCGCGGCGTGTTCCTCGGCCTCGAGAAGGTCCTCGGTGTCATGCGCGAACAGGGCTCCGGCATGGTCGTCAACACCGCGAGCGTCGGTGGCATCCGCGGCATCGGCAACCAGTCCGGTTACGCAGCGGCGAAGCACGGCGTCGTCGGCCTCACCCGGAACTCGGCCGTCGAGTACGGCCAGTACGGCATCCGAATCAACGCCATCGCTCCCGGCGCGATCTGGACGCCGATGGTCGAGAACTCGATGAAGCAGCTCAACCCGTCGGACCCGCGGGCGGCCGCGGAGGAGTTCATCCAGGTCAACCCGACGAAGCGCTACGGCGAAGCGCCCGAGATCGCCGCGGTCGTCGCGTTCTTGCTCTCCGACGACGCCTCCTACGTCAACGCGACCGTCGTGCCGATCGACGGCGGGCAGTCGGCCAAGTACTGAGGGCCGAACGTCCGGCGCCAGGCTCACCTCGTGGGTCGGGCGCCGGCGTCGGTCTGGAGGCAGGCCGGTCAGGTCCGGCTCGATTTCATCGGGTCGACAACGGCAGTCCCGTCCACCGTGGATCGGTCATGAGCCGAGCAGCACCGTCGCGGCACCCCTGAGCGCGATGAGTACCGCGCCCGGGAGCCCGATCACCCCGAGGACGACCGCGAGCGCCGCCCGACGCCGTCGCACGCGCGCGTCCTCCACCTGGCGGAGCAGCCGGTCGAAGCGCTGCTCGAGCCGTAGGGTGTCGTCCGGCGCGAACGCGGTCGCGTGCCAGGTGGCTCGCTCCTCGGCAACCATCGACAGGTACCGGACGGCTTCGTCCGAGTACGCCCGACGCTGCCCGAGGATCCACCCGCGCACCTGGTCCGGCCGGAGTACGACGACCGGAGCACGCTTCTTGCCGAACGTGATCCGATCCGCCGCGACGACGAGCAGCGGCTGCACGGGGAACGACCCACCGGCGGCCGCCGAGAGCAGTCTGGTGGCCTTCCGCCCCTCGCTCTGGGCGGCGCCGATGTGCGAGGTCTTCCCGCCGCCGACCATGAACGAACCGCCACCGACGAAGACCCGCTGGCCGCTGTGGTTCTTCGTGTTGATCGAGAACACCCCGGTCGGTCCGACCACCAGGTGGTCGATGTCCGTGGAACCGGTACCGACCGGCACAGCGTGCAACACGGTGAAGGCCGGCCCCAGGCGGTCGAGCTCAGCGGCGACGCGACGTTCACCCAGTGCACCCTTGAACCATGACTGCGCCGCTGGCGCAACGGGGTCCACACCCCAGAACCGTTGCGCTCGCGTCCGCCCTGGCACCTGGGACTGGAGCCGCAGGCACTCCTGCATGACCCCGTACCCGGGACGTCGCGCACGCAAGGTCATCGGCAGTGCTCCGATGGCCGTCGCTCGGGACTCCGGCCCCTCGACGGGTCCGTCGTGCCCGAGCGTCGTGATTCGATTCGTCACGCCTCGACCGTGGCAGCACGTCCGAGCCGAGGAAAGCCCACGTTCGGGCGTCAGCGACGTGGCTCCACCAACTCGATGAAGCGGGAGAGCAGTGACAGCCCGCTGATCGACGGCGGCAGCCCCGTGGTGAGCGCCGGCGAGTACACGAGGTACGCCGCCCACTTCGCCCGGGACAGCGCCACGTTGAGCCGGTTGGGCATGAGCAGGAAGTCGAGGCCGCGCGGGATGTCCCCAGCGCTCGACGCGGCGAGGGACACGATCGACACGACGGCCTCGCGCCCCTGGAACATGTCGACCGTCCCGACCTGCGTGCCGCTGAGTCCGGCACGATCAAGCTCCTGGCGGATGAGCGCTCCCTGCGCGTTGTACGGCGCGACGACGATCACGTCCTCGTCCGTCAACGTCCGCGTACCAGAGTCGTCCGTCCACGTCCGGCCGATCACGTTCCGCGCGAGGGCGACGACCCGGGCGGCTTCCTCGGCAGACGAGGTGGTGTTGCCCGCGTGCGGCACCGGCTCGGGGTGCACACCCGCGTCGATGCCGTCGAGGTGCCGACCGGACGCCATCGACGACAGCTGCCCATCGTACGAGAGTGACGACACCGACGCCGTGAGCGCCGGCTCCATCCGACGTGTCCGTGCGAGGAAGTAGCCGAACTCGGGCGGCAGTACGTGCTCACCGTCGGTCAGCCAGCCGAGCGCCGAGACGTCGACCGGCTCCGGGTGCGAGCCCTGCGACACCTGGGGCAGCTGCTGCGGGTCGCCGAGCAGGAGCAGGCGGGTGGCAGCGACCGAGGACGCGATCGTCGGGGCCAGTGAGAACTGCCCGGCCTCGTCGACCACGAGCAGGTCGAGGGAGCGGCGCGGGATGGTCCCCTCGTTCGCGAACGTCCACGCGGTCCCACCGACCACCCCACCCGTACCGGTCTCGGCGCACGACGACAGGAACGCGGCGACGGCGGCGTTGTTCTTCACCGGGGTCCACAGCGCCGCTTCGACGTCCTCGGCGTCCGCACCCGAGCGCGGCACCTTGACGACCCGGTCGGCGGGCACCCCGGCGGCGACGACCGCAGCGAGGAAGTTCTCCGACGTGGCGTGGGACTGGCCGACGACGCCGACCCGCCAGCCGTACTCGCGGACGAGGCGGGCGACGACGTTCGACCCGACGTAGGTCTTGCCCGTGCCGGGAGGCCCCTGGATCGCCAGGTACGACCGATCCAGGCCGAGCAGTGTGGCCACCACCGCGGACACCGTGTCGTCGCCCTGCACCGGGGCGATCGGCCCGCGTGGCGGCACCCGGCGGAGCAGGTCGAACGCGGGGTCGGGCAGCATCGCCGGCAGGGCGTCGAGGACCTCCTGCCCCCACTCGGCGATGGCCTCCGGCTGCGGCTTCGCGCGTGGCGGTGCTGCCGGAGCGAGCGCGACCGGGAAGTCGGGGTGCGGCTCGCCGCCGCCCACCGGCAGGCTCTCCTTCACGATCACCTCGAAGGCGTCACCGTTGTCGAACGCGTCGAGCACGACCGCGCGGGCCGACGCACCCTTCGATCCCGGCGCCGGAGCGGTGATCGACGGCGGAAGTGGGTCGTCGTAGACGAGGTGGGGCGTGCCTCCAGGCCGGATCCGCGAGCCGGGCGCGAGCGTCCCCGACAACCGGATCTCACGCGACTGCGAGCGTGCGCGCGGCAGTGTGCCCCAGTCGCGCTCGACCGACGCCCGCTCGACCACCAGCACATCGCGGGTGTCCGCCCAGTCGTCCACCGGGTTGCGGAGCCGGTCGAAATGGTCCTGCCAGAAGGTCTTGGCTTCGCGGCGGTGGTAGTCGATCGCGGCTGCGGCGAGCGCCAGCGCCGTCTGGTCGGGCGTCCGGTCGAGGGCGTCGACACCCTCGAGGGAGGCGGCGAGCGCCGTGTACACCGGGTTCGGCTCACGGTCGACGGGGATCGGCGGCAGCAACTCGGCCGGTTCGTCGACGTCCGGAGTCGGGACTTCCGCGCGCAAGGACAGCAACCAGTCGCGGAGCCGCAGCGTCGAGCGGCAGTCGTAGGCGTTGTAGTCGGCGACCTCGTCGAGCATGTGCTGCCCGGCCGCGGCATCGCCGTTGCGGAGCTCCTCGATCGCGTCGACGTAGGCCGTGATGCTGTCAGCGGCGTTCGTGACGTCGCTCAGCCGCAGGTCGGAGCCCATGTAGAGCGGCTCGAGCTTCTTGATCGAGTAGCTGTAGCTGCCCACGACGAGGGCCTTGCGGACGATCGGGTAGAGGTCGACGAGGACGCCCGCGCGCAGGAGGTCGTCGACGGCGTCCTCCCCCACCCCGTGCCGTGCAGCGAGGGACAGCAGGTGCGTCCGCTCGTACGCGGCGTAGTGGTAGATGTGCATGTCCGGGTGCTGCTCGCGGCGTCGCTCCACGAAGGCGAGGAAGTCCACGAGCGCCTGTCGCTCGTCACGGAGCGTGTGCGCCCAGAACGCCGTGAAGCGGGCCTCGGGGTCAACGAGCCCGAAGAGGTAGTCGATCCCCCAGTGCACGCCGTCCTCGGTGTGGAGCGGGTCGCCCTCGAAGTCGAAGAACACGTCGCCCGCGTCCGGTGCGGGGATCGCGTCGAGCGCGCGCGGGTCCGCCACCTCGAACACGGGCGCGCGGCCGGCGGATGCCTCTGACTCGACCTGGAGGCGCGCCTGACGCACCAGCCGGTCCTGCGTCGATCGCGACATCGCGGGCACGGCCGCGGTGCGGTCCGCCAGGTCGTCGATGGTCCGCACCCCGGCGCGGATGAGCTTCGTCCGCTGGTCCAGGCGCATGCCCGCCACGAGCACGAGGTCGCGGTGGTCGGCGACCTGCGTCGTGCAGATCGGGCAGCGGCCGCAGCTGCTGTAGCGCGGGTCGCCCCAGGCCAGCTCGTCGTCCGCCGCCATCCGTTCGGCGATCACACGCTGCAGTTCCGCCCGCTGGGTCCGGTACACGGGCGCGATGTCGGCGAGGTCGTGCGTGGTGGTCGTCCGGTCGCCAAGGACGAGGTGGACCTGCTGCCCGGTCGGGATGCCGTGCGCCTGCATCTGCTCGGCGTAGGCGGCGAGCTGCAGGAGGGCGCTGATCTTGGCGTGGCGGGCGAGCTTGGTGTCGTACACCTCGTACTCGCCGCGGTCGTTGCGGATGATGAAGTCCGCGAAGCCGATGAAGCCCGGGGCGTCGGGCGCCGCGGGTCGGTGGAACGTCGGTTGGTACAGGACGTCCGCGCCCGTGCGAAGCGTGTCGAGCGCTGCCTGTGCGGCGTCCGCGTACCCGGCGGGGGCCGGCCGGTCGAACTCGACGACCTCGTGCGTCTGCTTGAGGATGTCGAGGTAGTCCAGCTCGTGCTGATCGCCGAGCCGGGCGGTCCGTTCGAGCATGTCGTCGTGGACCTCGGGCAGCGGCTCCCCACGCCCGAGCTTCGCGTCGAGGCGTCGCAGGAACGCCCACTCGCACGCCGCCCACGTCGACAGGTCGCTCGGGCTGAGCAGGACGCTGCCGTCGGTGGTGATCTGCATGCGGGTCCCCCGTCTCGTTGGTGCGTTGCGAGCCTAGGGGTGGCCGCCGACAGCGCCGATCTCATCAGCCGCACGGACAACGGTCGGCGAGAACGACGACGAGCTCAGTAGGTCTGGCGGATGGACGACACCGACAGTCGCAAGACGTTCTCGTAGCTGGCGCCGTTGAGCTTGGAGATCGTCCAGTGGTACCGGTCCGAGCGGCTCATGACTCCCCAGTCGCTCTTGCCACATCGGTTGGTCTTCGAGCCCATGTTCTGATCCGGTAGCAGACCACGCTCGTCGTACAACGTGACGGTCGCCGATGAGAAACCGCTCGCGTTGCCCGTGATCCGGCACCCCGAGAACGTCGTCGTCGTCTTGACGTTGTCTCGGTGCGAGTCCTGCCAACTCCGCGAACTCTTGCCGATGGCCACGCCGCTCAGCGACGAGTTCCAGGACCCCTCCGCGAACGCGGGGCCTGCAGCGAGAACGCTGCACGCCACCACCGCGCCAGCCATTACGACAGCGGCATGTCTCGTGAACCCGGTCATGATTCCCCTTTCGTGTCGAGCGGATCGGTTCCAGCTCGGCCTGCCCCAGCAGACGCGGTGATGCTACAGTCACCGAACACTGAAATTCCAGTTCTACGGGGGTATGTTGCACATCGACATCGACGGCCTGTCCTTCGCCCATATCGGCGGACGAGCGGTCTTCCGCGACCTGCGCCTGCACGTCCCTGCCGGGCGAACGGTCGTCCTCGGTCCGAACGGCGCCGGGAAGTCGACCTTGCTGAACCTCATCGGTGACGCACTCCGGCCGTCCGCCGGGCGGGTGCGCGTCAGCGGGATCGGCAGCCCCTCGGACCGACGGAATCGCGGCCGGTACCGGCGAGCAGTCGCACTCCTCCCACAGCAGAGCATCGTCACGCCGGGCCTCACCGTCCGTGAGCACGTGGCCTACCAGGGCTGGCTGCAAGGCCTGTCCCGCCGTGACGCGTGGGCACGATCGGAGCGCGCGCTCGCCACGGTCGATCTCGCCGACCGAGCGGACGACCGGGCGCAGCGGCTGTCGGGAGGCCAGACGCGGCGCATGGGACTCGCCGGGGCACTCGTCGGAGGCGCCCGGCTCCTGCTGCTCGACGAGCCGACCGCCGGCCTCGACCCCGCTCAGCGAGCCCGCTTCGCGGACATCGTCCAGTCCCTGCCCACGGACGTGTCCGTGGTCGTGTCGACGCACCAGACCGAGGACGTGCTGGCGACCTACGGCTGGATCGTCGTGATGGACAACGGCGGCGCGTCGTACACGGGCACGGTCGCATCCTTCACCGCGACCGCCCGGCCGGCGAACCCCGGCGACGATCCCGTCGTCGCCGCCTACGCGCGTCTCGTCTCGGCGGACGACTGATGCCCGGAATCCTCCCGTGGCGGCTCCGCGCCAGCGCGTGGCTCGGCGCGGTCGGCGTGTTGAGCGTGCTCGCGTACGGAGTCCGGTTCGCCGCCGAGACCTCGGTGTCGGGATACTGGCCAGCCGCCGTTGCCGGCTCCGCCGTGTTCCTCATCTTCTCGTGTGGCGTGTCCGCCACTGCCGCTGCGTGGGAAGGCCGGCGCGCTCGATCGAGCCGTGCGCTCCTCTCGCGATCCGTCCGGTCCGACCTCTGGGTCGTGGGCGATGTGCTCTGGCCACCCTTCGTGAGTGGATGCGTCGTCCAGGCTGCTGCGTTGCTCGTCATGAGTCGCGACACCTGGGGTGCCCCCGGAGCGCCGCCACCAGCCGTGCTCGTCGCGCTCGTCTCGATCGTGCTCTTCCACACGATCCTCGGCTACACGCTGGGCCGCTGGCTCCCGCCGCTCGCCGGTGTCCCAGCCGCCCTGCTCTCGTCGTACTGCTGGTTGGGCTTCACGTGGTCCGTCGACTACTTCCCGCTCCGCTACCTCGCTGGTCTGTCGATGTCGGACTGCTGCACCATCGAGACGGTGCTCGACCCACAGGCTCCACTGACGGCCATCGTCTTCAGCCTGCTGGCTGCGATCGCCCTGTTCTTCGTCGCCGTCGCACACCGCTCTTCGCCGTTGCGGACCAAGCGACGCGGTGCCGTGCTGGGTGCGACGGCGATGGTCCTCGTCGTCGCCTCAGCTCTCACGTCGGCGTCCCCGCTCGGCGCGACAGCGCTCCGCGCGAGATCAGCGTCCGAGCTCCGCTGCGAGGGCGCGGCACCGACCGTGTGCCTCTTCCCTGAGCAGACGGCACGGGGTGCCCCTGAGACCATCATCCGGCGCGTCGCCGCGAACCTCGGAGCGGCCGGGGTCCGGGTCCCGCGGACGATCCGCGCCGGCACCGGAGCATCGACGAGCGCCACGTTGCAGATCGTCGTTCAGGTCGGTATGACCGATGCCGACCTGGTCCACAGCGTCACGACGTCGTTCCTGCCACCCGAGATCGCCGCGTACTGCGGATCCCCCTCGGACTACGACCGCCGACTGAACGCGGCTGCCGTCGCCGACCGGTGGCTGATCGCAGTCGGCTCGTCGGGCATCGTGCCGTCCGACGACGTCGCACCGGCAACCGAGCTGACCGACGACGAGCTCCTGCATCGGCTTGATCAGGCCGGTCCGGCCGCGCAGCGAGACTGGGTGATCGAAACGCTGACGAACTTGACGGACTGCGACTCCGATCTCGCCGATGGACCGCTGCCGTGAGGTGGTGGATCCGAGTACACCGGGTCCCGCTGCTCCTCGGGGCAGTCCTCGTCTCGAGTCTCGTGTCCATCGGGCTCGGACCCGTCGCGCTGATCTTCCCGTCGCTCGCGGGTGGAGCACCCTTCGGAACGATCCCCGTGACTGCCATCGCGCCGCTCGCGGTGAGCATCATGCTGAGCTCGTGCGTGCATCGTCCTGGCGTGCCAGCGGTACGGCAGGTGGAGGTCCTCGAGGTCGGACTCGCGGTGCTCATGATCGTGCTCACCGCAGGAACCGCGGTCGCCGCGACCGCCCTCGGTGCTGATCAATCGTCCGCAGCCGCACTGTTCCGGAACTCGATCACGTTCGTCGGCACCACCCTCGTCGCGCGACCACTCATCGGCAGCCGTCATCAGGCGATCCCCGGCGTCGTGTGGCTCCTGCTGACGGCGGTCTTCGGCCGGACCGGTGACGGGGTCGCGGTGTGGGCGAGCGTCGTGACGACGAACACCGCCCCGGAGTACTGGCTGGTGAGCGCCGTGTGCCTGGCGCTCGGCAGCATCGCCGCCGCTCATCGGATCGCTTCACGCCGCTGAGGACGACCGCGGATCGTCTCCGTCGGAGTCACACCCGCACGAACCGCGGCCCCTCGTACCCGTCCCGCGAGACCCACGCCGTGAAGTCCGCGAGCGACCGCACCCAGTGACCCCGCTCCCCGTACAGCGCCTGGTACACGACGACCGGCTCCTCGGTCTCGACGTCCTTCGCCACGAGCACGACGTCGTACTCCCCGCCCTTGAAGTGCCGGTAGCGACCGGGTTCCACCGACACGTCCGGAGTCGGCAGCAGTGACCCGAGCAGATCCGACACCCGACGCTTGATGTCGTCCCGGATCGGCCGGACCTCGTCGATACCCTTGCCCGCCGGGTCGGTCAGCTCCCAGTCCTCGTAGCGCTTCCCGGGGAAGATCGGGCACGCGTCACCGCAGCCCATCGTGATGACCGCATCCGAGGCCTGCACGTCGGACGTCGACAGCAGCTGCGGCACCGCGCCGGTGATGTCGATCCCCTCCTCCGCCATCGCCGCGACGGCCACGGGGTTGATCTGCGACCCCGGCTCGCTCCCGCCCGACAGCACCCGGACCCGGTCGCCGCCGAGGGCACGGGCGTACCCGGCGGCCATCTGGGAACGGCCGGCGTTGTGGACGCAGACGAACAGGATCATGGGGACGTCGCTCATGAGGACCAGCCTGCACCATGTCACACGGTGTCACCCTCCTGCCGGCTGTCACCGGATCGACGTACCGTCCTCCCATGACCGTCGTCACGGCCGTCGCCATCCTCGTGGGAGTGCTCGCCCTCGCCACCGTGCTCGGCCTCGCGCTCCGGAGCCGCACCGGCCGCGCCCGCACAGTCGTGAGCGCGGCACCACCGAGCGCTGCACGCCCCGAGCCGGACGCCGCGAGCCCCAGCACCACCGCCCACGGCCTCGCGCCCACCGAGACCTTCGGCACGCGCGCCACCCTCGTCCAGTTCTCGACGCCGACCTGCGCCCGCTGCCCCGGCACCCGCCGGCAGCTCGACGCCCTCGCCGCGCAGCACGCCGGGGTCGCCCGCCTCGAGATCGACGTGGCCGAGCGCGCCGAGGTCGCGACGCGCTACAAGGTCATGCAGACCCCGACGGTCCTCCTCGTCGACGCCGACCGCACCGTCCGCACCCGCTTCGGCGGCCCACCCCGTCCCGCCGAACTCTCCGCAGCACTCGCCGCCGTCCTCCAGGAGGAACCCGCATGAGCGACACCACCACCGGCATCGATCCGCGCTCCCCGCGCTTCGGCGCCGCGATCACGACCGTCCTCCTCGCGGCGACGATCGTCCTCACCCTGGTCCCTGCGACGTACGCCGCCGGCATCGTCCTGCTCGCGGTGATCGTCGCGCTCTTCGCCATCGGAGGCATCGGCGGCATCCGGCGTCACCCCTACGGAGCCCTCTTCCGCCGCTTCGTCCGCCCACGACTCGCCCCGCCTTCCGAACTCGAGGCACCGGAGCCCCCGACCTTCGCCCAGCAGGTCGGCCTGTTCGTGACCGCCGTCGCGCTCGTCCTCGCCCTCGCCGGCGTCCCGTACGCCGCTCCGGTCGGCGCCGCCGTCGCACTCGTCGCCGCGTTCCTCAACGCCGTCTTCGACGTCTGCATCGGCTGCATCCTCTACGTGTGGTTGGTCCGCGCGGGCGTCCTCCGTCCGCGACGCACCACCGCCTGACGGCCGGGAGGCACGACCCACCTCCGCCCCGCACACCCCGTCGGCAGCGTGGACCGGTCCGCCGACGCGACACACCTCGACGACGCGCCGCGCGCTGGCACGGCGATCCGCTCCTCCCGTCCGTGCCGGGCGACCGCGTCGCCGATCAGCATGACGATCCAAGAAATCTGATTGCAGGACTGGCGGAGTAGTCTGCAATACGGTTTCATAGCGTGCATGCCGAAGACGACGCCCGACGCGCCCGCGCACCCTCGGACCGACCGCGCCGACGCCTTCGCGCTCGTGCGCACCCAGTCGGCAGGCATGCCCGCGAGCATGCGCGCCATCGCCGACGCCGTCCTCCGCGACCCCGAGCGCGTCGCGGCGGGCAGCGCCGCCGACCTCGCCGAGCGCGCCAGGGTGTCCCCCGCGACGGTCTCACGCTTCGCCCGGCACCTCGGTTTCCCGAGCTACGCAGACCTCCAACGCAGCATGACCCGCGCCGTCGAGCGGGGCATCGCGACGCACGCCGAGATCCACGCCGGCGTCGGGGTCGACGACGACGTCGCGACCGTGATCGCGAAGGTCACGGAGGACGTCCGCGCCGTGATGACCGACACCCGCGCAGCGCTCGACCCTGGAGCGCTGAGCGACTCGGCCGACGCGATCGTCCGTGCCCGCCGGGTCGTCCTCTACGGTGTCGGCGCGAGCGGCATCGTCGCGCGGGACCTCCACCTCAAGCTCGAGCGCATCGGTATCCCGAGCTCGATCGCCGACGACCCGCACAACGCCCTCACCCTCGCGAGCGTGATCGGCCACGACGACGTGCTGCTCCTCGTCAGCCACTCGGGCACCACCACCGAATCGCTCGAGGTGGCGACGCAGGCGAAGCTCAACGAGGCCACGGTCATCGCCGTGACCGGCCGCGCGTACGCGCCCCTGACCCACCACGCCGACCACGTCCTGCTCGGCGTCGCGGGCGCCGAGAGCGAACTCCGCCCCGCGGCGATGGGCAGCCGGATGAGCCAGCTCGCGATCGTCGACGCCCTGTTCATCGTCGTCGCCCAGCGCACCGACGCCCGGTCGCGTCCCCTCCTCGCACGCACGCGCGCCGCCGTCCGCACACACCACCGGAGCTGAGCACCATGGCCCACGACACCCTGCGCGACGAGCTCGCGACCCTCACGACCGAGGCCGCCGACGCCGCGCTCGACGA
>NZ_LDQC01000118.1 GCF_001475545.1 Curtobacterium luteum
GCTCGAGCAGGGCTCCGCGACGCTCGAGCGCTCCCTCGGTCTGTGGGAGCGGGGCGAGGCCCTGGCCGCCCGGTGCGAGGAGTGGCTGGTCGGCGCCCGAGCACGGCTCGACGCGGCCCGTGCCGCCTCGGACGAGCGTGGCACCGCGACGGACGGCGGTGACGCCCGATGACCGACGCCGACGGACGGCCCATCGTCGCGGAGCTCGGTCGAGCCGAGACCCCGGAGGAGACCTGGGCGCGCAAGGACGCCGCACGCACGGCTCGCCGACAGCACCAGACGGCGTTCAACCTCGTCATCGCGCTGATCGCGTCGCTCGGGATCGTCCTCTTCCTCGTGGCGGTCGTCGTCCGACCGGACACCCAGATCGTGGACCGCACCGTGGACTACCAGCAGGTCGCTGCCGACGCAGACGTCCGGGGCGTCGAGCTCGCCGCTCCGACGTTGCCGAAGGGCTTCTCCGCGAACCGCGCCGACTGGACGGACAAGTCCGGCGACGGCGTCGACG
>NZ_LDQC01000119.1 GCF_001475545.1 Curtobacterium luteum
AGCTCGGCGACGTCGCGAAGGTCGCCATCGAGGAGTCGCCGCGCACCTCGATCAGCCGCGTCGACGGCAAGATCGCGCTGACCATCGCGATCACGAAGACGCAGGAGGCGAACACCGTCGACGTGTCGGAGACGGTGAAGCAGGCCCTCCCGGACATCGAGTCGAAGGTCGCCGGCGACCCGCAGTTCACGGTCGTGTTCGACCAGGCTCCCTACATCCAGCAGTCGATCGACTCACTCGCCGAGGAGGGCCTGCTCGGCCTCGGGTTCGCGGTCCTCGTGATCCTGGTGTTCCTGCTGTCGGTGCGGTCGACCCTCGTCACGGCGATCTCGATCCCGACGTCCGTGCTCCTCGCGGCGATCGGCATGCGCGCCGCCGGGTACACGCTCAACATCATCACGCTGGCGGCACTCACGATCGCCATCGGCCGCGTGGTCGACGACTCCATCGTCGTCATCGAGAACATCAAGCGGCACATGCAACCCGGGGTCGACCGGTCCCGAGCGGTGCTCGACGCCGTGCGGGAGGTCGCGGGGGCGGTCACGGCCTCGACCCTGACGACCGTCGCGGTGTTCCTGCCGGTGGCGTTCGTCGCGGAACTCGTCGGCGAGCTGTTCCGGCCGTTCGCGCTCACCGTGACGATGGCCCTCGTGGCGTCGCTGCTCGTGTCGCTGACGATCGTGCCGGTGCTCGCGTACTGGTTCCTCCGGCCGCCGAAGGAGCACCGGCACGCCGAGTCCGCCGCTGCCGCCGCCGACCGGACACCCACGGAGGCGACCGCTGCCGGTTCGGCCACGGGCGCGCTGGCCTCCGCCGCCGACCTCCACGACGCCGGCCGCCGCGACCGACTCCAGCGCGGCTACCGTCCCGTCCTCGCCTGGGCGATGCGGCGTCCGTGGGTCGTCATCGTGCTCGCGGTCTTCGTGCTCGGCGGCACCCTCGCGGCCGTCCCGCTCGTCAAGACCAACTACCTCGGCGACTCCGGCCAGAACACGTTCACGGTGACGCAGGACCTGGAGCCGGGCACGAGCCTCGACGACCAGTCCGACGCGGCAGCGAAGGTCGAGGAGGTGCTCCGCGGGGTGAAGGGCGTCGAGACCGTGCAGACGACCATCGGCTCGAGCGGCCAGTCGATCCAGGCCGCCTTCGGCGGCGGGGCCTCGGCGTCCGTGCAGTACAACGTCACGACCGACTCGGCGGCCGACCAACCCACCATCCAGACGACCGCGCGCGACCGCATCGAGAAGATCGACGGTGTCGGCCAGGTGTCGCTGTCCTCGGCCGGCGGTGGCTTCGGTGGCTCGAGCGACATCGAGGTCGACGTCACCGCGCCGACCCAGGCCGAGCTCCGGACCGCGGCTGACACGGTGCTCCGGGCGATGCGGGGCGTCGACGGCACGACCGAGGCGACGAGCAACCTCTCGGCCGCCGAGCCCTACCTCGCGGTGAAGGTCGACCGGCAAGAGGCAGCCGAGCGCGGCCTCACCGAGCAGCAGGTCGGCGGGCTGGTCGCCGCTGCCGTCTCGCCGCGCGACACCGGCAGCGTCGAGATCGACGACGCCACCCTCGACGTGTACATCGCGGACCCGAACCCCCCGGAGACGATCGCCGCGCTCAAGAAGCTCTCCATCCCGACGTCGACCGGCGAGGTGCCGCTGTCCGACCTCGCGACGGTCGAGCAGTCCGAGGGCCCGACGACGATCACGACGTCGAACGCGGTCCGGACCGCGACGATCACCGTCACACCGGACGCGACGAACCTCGGCGCCGCCGTGCAGAACGTGACCGCGGCGGTCGATGCGCTGGAGCTGCCGAAGGGTGCATCGGCGTCGATCGGCGGTGTGGCCTCGAGCCAGTCGTCGGCGTTCAGCCAGCTGTTCCTCGCGATCCTCGTCGCGATCCTGATCGTCTACGTGATCATGGTCGCGACGTTCCGGAGCCTGCTGCAGCCCCTGCTGCTCCTCATGTCCGTGCCGTTCGCGGCGACCGGGGCGCTCCTGCTGCAGATCATCACCGGCATCCCGCTCGGGGTCGCGTCGATCATCGGCCTGCTGATGCTCGTCGGCATCGTCGTGACGAACGCCATCGTGCTCGTGGACCTCGTCAACCAGTACCGGCGTCGAGGACTCCGTGTGGCCGAGGCTCTGGTCGAGGGTGCGACGCGGCGACTCCGGCCGATCCTGATGACCGCGCTCGCGACGATCTTCGCGCTCGTGCCGATGGCGCTCGGCCTCACCGGCAAGTCCGGGTTCATCTCGCAGCCGCTCGCGCTCGTCGTCATCGGCGGCCTGGTGTCGTCGACGCTGCTGACCCTCGTCGTGCTGCCGTCGCTCTACTTCGTGGTCGAGCGGGCGCGGGAGCGGCGGGCGGATCGTCGGGAGTCCGGGCTCACCCGCAAGGAAGCGCGCCAGCAACGACACGAACAGCGGGCTGCCGGCGAGCACGAGGCGGTACCGACGGACTGACGCTCACGTGGCGCTTGCGGATGTGGCGTGTGGCGTGTGGGGGGTCGACAGCCCGTCAGTGCTCGGACGCCTCCACGGCGCGGAACCAGCTGACGAGCACGATGACGAGGGTCGTCACGAACACGATCGCCGCGACCTGCGCCAGCACCTGCATGTGTCCGGTCGCGGCCGCGTAGCCGCCGAACGCGACCGTCGCGCAGAACGACAGCCCGAGGAGCAGCTCCACCACCGACCGCAGAGCGGAGGCGTGCTGCCAGGTGGTCGGGGTGGTCGCGGGGCGCGTCGTGGTGTCGGTCACCCCGGAAGTCTGCGCGGGTGCGGCGCCGAGCAGCAGTCCCGACTCCGGGTGGCACCCGGCCAGGGGACGCGGCCCCGACACCGCTGCGGGGGCTGTGTCCAGTCCTGCGCGTGACCGATCCGGTGCGCGGAACCGGGTTCGGAGCACCGGATCGGCCACGCCGGGGATCGACGTCCGACGCCGACCGGCGGCGTGTCCGCCGGTGCGTGCCGGCGCCGGCGCCGAGCCCGCGCCTGGGCCAGGCCGCCGGTTGAGGACGCAACCCGGAGACGCACGGGAGGCACGGTGCACTCCCGCCCCGAGCCTCCCGTCTGCCATGTGGTCAGCGGGACTCGCCCGCTCGCCTTTCGTGGGCTCGGGGTGGCCAGGCGACGAGCAACATCAGCGCGAGCGGGCCGAGGAAGAGCGTCAAGAGGAACCAGGTCCACGCACGACGATTCCGCGTCCGCGCATGGCCACCGGACAGGATCGCGATGCTGAGCCAGACCAGCTCGAGCACCAGCACGAGGTGATCCGTGACGAACGCCGCCATGATCACGCCTTCCAGTTCCCCGCCGTGTGCCTCCGCCACTCAGCCGATGGCCGCGAGCCGTTCCCTGATCTCCACTTCCGCGGACACGGTGTCTGCTCGGGCCACAGTGGCCGGAACCGCGACCGCAAGCATCGCGACGAGGGCGGTGGAGAAGGCGGCGGACTTCATTGCGAACTGCACTGTTCACTCCTTTGGTCGATGCCGCCACCGTGACATTTTTCCGTTGAAACATCAAATGCGCGGAACTCTCCGCGTGTCACCCTCTCGGCGGAGGGCGGATCGGTCGTGCTGGGCCTTTGGCCGATCCGCTGCGAGGTACCCGGGTAGGAGGCGCCGGAACGGCCGCATCGGGAGGGGACCTCCGTCACACGCTCCGCAGGCCCCGGTTGCCGCGACGTCGGTCCGTCGGTGAGGCGACCAGACGGTGGACGGGAGGCGCGGTGGGCGCCCGCTCGGCGCCTCCCGTCCGCCGTTCGGGCCGGACGCGTGCGTCAGCCGAGCCGGTCGCGCAGGAACGCGACGACACGCTTGCTCATCGCCTCGTCGAGCTGCGCGATCGAGTGCGCCGTCCCCTGCACCTGCACGAACGTCACCGGCACGTCGTGGGACCGCAGCGTCGACACGAACTCCTGCGACTCCCACAGCGGGATGAACTCGTCCGTGGAGTGCCCGATGAAGAAGGGCGGGGTGTCCGCCGTGACGTGGTACTCGGGCGATGCCTGCTCGGCCGCCGGGCACTGCGTGTACGTCCGGCACCCGAGGTAGAGCAGCTGCTTCCGCTGGAACGAGGCCGACACCCCGTCGGCCTCGGTCGAACGCGCCGTCAGGTTCGTCGGACCGCTGAGGTCCACGACCGCCCGGATCCGGTCGCCGTCCGCGTAGGTGGGTGAGTCGTGGTCCGTGACGGCGAGCAGGGCCGCGAGGTTGCCGCCGGCACTCCCGCCGAAGAGCCCGACGCGCTCGCGGTCGACGTCGTAGGTCGTGAGGGTGGTCGGCCGGAAGACCCAGTCCAGTGCCCGCCGGACGTCGTCGTACCCGGCGGGGAACGGGTCGGTCGGGGCGAGTCGGTAGTCGACGTTGAACGTGACGAACCCCTGTGAGGCCAGGTACTGGCACACGGAGCGGTAGGCGGCCGTCGCCTTGTCGCCGTGCGACCAGCTGCCGCCGTGGATCATCATGACCGCCGGGCGGGTCCCGGTGGTCCGCGCGTCAGCGTCCGCGGTGGCAGGCGCCGTCGGGGTGGGCGTGGCCGTCGCGTCCGGCTCGCTGTCGGGCGGGAGGCAGACGTCGAGGCGCTGCAGCGGATCGGCGCCGTACGGCACGTCGGCGACGACGTCGACGCCGTGGTACCGGAGCGACAGCGGGTAGATCACCGGGTCGGTCGTCACGGTCGCGTTCCGGTCACCGGACGGGTCCGGGCTGCACGCGGCCAGGGCCGCGAGCACCGCGAGCACGCCGATGGCAGCGAGCAGTGAGCGGCGACCGGTTCCCATCGCGACCACGCTAACCCGGCGGGCTGCACGCCCACGTCCACCGGCGGACGGAGAAGCTCCGCCGGGCGGAGTGCGCCGACCGGTGCCAGGATGGGCCGCAGACCCCCCAGGAGGACCCGTGAGCCGTCGCAAGGCCTGGAACGCCGACCCCGAACCGCTGCTCCGCGTCGAGGAGGGCTTCCGCCTCGACCGCGTCGATCCGGACTCCACTCCGGGCTTCCCCGGGCGCAAGATCGACGGACTCGAGGCGCTCGCCGCCGGCGCTGCACGGCTCTCCGCCCTGCAGGAGCGTCTGCACGCCTCGGCCACCGCGGGGGACCAGCGCCGCGTGCTCCTCGTGCTCCAGGCGATGGACACGGCCGGGAAGGGCGGCATCGTGTCGCACGTGGTCGGCGCGGTCGACCCGAACGGCGTGCACTACGCGGGCTTCAAGGCACCGACGGCCGAGGAGCGCGAGCACGACTTCCTCTGGCGCATCGAGCGGGAGCTCCCGGGCGCCGGACAGCTCGGCGTCTTCGACCGGTCGCACTACGAGGACGTCCTCATCCAGCGGGTGCGCTCGTTCGCGCCGCCGGAGGAGATCGAACGGCGGTACGGCGCCATCGTCGACTTCGAGGACCGCCTCGTCGCCGAGGGCACGACGATCGTCAAGGTCATGCTGCACATCTCGAAGGACGAGCAGCGCGAGCGACTCGGCGACCGGCTCGACCGCCCCGACAAGCACTGGAAGTTCAACCCCGGCGACATCGACGAGCGGTTGCTCTGGGACGACTACCAGCAGGCGTACCAGGTCGTCTTCGACCGCACCTCGACCGCGCAGGCACCCTGGTACGTCGTGCCCGCGAACCGGAAGTGGTACGCCCGGCTCGCCGTGCAGCAGCTCCTCCTCCGGGCACTCGAGGACATGCAGCTCACGTGGCCGCCCGCGGACTTCGACGTGGCCGAGCAGCGTCGTCGGCTCGCCGAGTCCTGACCCACCGCCCGACCGGTCTGGAGGCACGACCCGCCTCCGTCGCGCGGCGCCCGTCCGCCCCGGGGCTGGCCAGTCGGTGACGCATCGCGTAGACTCACCCGGTCGGCCTTCGGCGCCGTGGCACTGTGACCACGGAGTTCTTCGTTTGGGTGTGTGTTGCTCGAGGGCTGGAATCACGTCGATCCGCGACGGGATGAACCCCCTCCACGATCCGCCCCCGCCGATGTCGCTGCCGGGTGTCGTGGCATGTCCGCACCCCGGAAAGAACGATGGCCCAGTACGACAAGGGCGCGCGTCAGCGTGCCGACGACCGAGTCCGCCACCCGAACGGCACCCCCGCCGCTCGCAGCAGCAAGCACCGCGGCTTCCGCGCCGCCGATCCGTCGCAGCCGCGCCAGAAGCAGCGCTGGGACGCTGAGGAGCGTCGCGGCCGCGGCGCGCAGGGCGACCGTCCCGCGCGCCCGAACTGGGAGCCCCGCGAGGGCGGCCAGGGCCGCTGGAACCGTGACGACCGCGACCGTGCGCCGCGTCGTGGTCAGGACGACCGACCGCGTCGGTTCGACCGCGACGACCGGGACCGCGCGCCGCGTCGTGACCAGGATGACCGTGCTCCCCGCCGCTTCGAGCGCGACGACCGTGCTCCCCGCCGCTTCGAGCGCGACGACCGTGCTCCCCGCCGCTCCGAACGCGACGACCGCGCGCCCCGTCGGTTCGAACGTGACGACCGGGACCGCGCCACGCGTCGTGACCAGGACGACCGTGCGCCGCGTCGATTTGACCGGGACGACCGTGCGCCGCGTCGGTTCGACCGCGACGATCGCGCGCCGCGACCTGACCAGGACGACCGCCCGCGTCGGTTCGACCGTGACGACCGTGCGCCCCGTCGCTTCGACCGGGACGACCGTGCCCCGCGTCGTGACCAGGACGACCGCCCGCGTCGGTTCGACCGTGACGACCGTGCGCCCCGTCGCTTCGACCGGGACGACCGTGCCCCGCGCCGCTCGTTCGACGAGGACCGCCCCCGCCGCGAGCGCTTCGACCGCGACGACCGTGACCGTGCGCCCCGCCGCTTCGACGACCGCCCGCGCCGCGACCGCTCGGACCGCGACGAGACCCGCACGCCGTACGTGCCGGCCGACGACGTCAAGCTCGAGAAGCTCCAGGCCGAGGCCACCGTGGCGGCCGACGTCGAGGGCGTGACCTTCGGCGACCTCGGCATCGGCGGCAACATCTCCCGCACCCTCGCCGAGATGGGCGCGTCGAACCCGTTCCCGATCCAGGCCGCCACGATCCCCGACGTCCTCGCCGGCAAGGACGTGCTCGGCCGTGGCCGCACCGGTTCCGGCAAGACCATCGCCTTCGGTGCGCCCCTCGTCGAGAAGCTCATGGAGCACGGCGGCGGCACGAAGCGGAAGATGGGCCGCGCCCCGCGTGCGCTCATCCTCGCCCCGACGCGCGAGCTCGCCCTGCAGATCGACCGTACGGTGCAGCCGATCGCCCGCTCGGTCGGCCTCTTCACGACGCAGATCTACGGCGGCGTCCCGTACGGCCGTCAGGAGGGTGCGCTCGAGCGCGGCGTCGACATCATCGTCGGCACGCCCGGACGCGTCCAGGACCTCATGAACAAGGGCAAGCTCGACCTCAGCGAGGTCATCGTGTCGGTGCTCGACGAGGCCGACCACATGTGCGACCTCGGGTTCCTCGAGCCCGTCCGCGAGATCCTCGCCGCGACCGCCGAGGTCACGCCGCAGGGCAACCGTGCGCAGAAGCTCCTGTTCAGCGCCACCCTCGACGCGCAGGTCGCCTCGCTCGTGTCGGAGTTCCTGCACGAGCCGAGCGTCCACGAGGTCGCGGGCGAGGACCAGGCGTCCTCGACGATCGACCACCGCGTGCTCGTGGTCGAGCAGCGCCAGAAGGACCAGCTCCTCGAGGAGCTCGTCGCAGGCTCCGGCAAGACGATCGTCTTCGCCCGGACCCGTGCGTACGCCGAGCGTCTGGCCGACCAGTTCGAGGACGCGGGGATCCGGGCGACCTCGCTCCACGGCGACCTCAACCAGTCCCGGCGGACCCGGAACCTCGGCTTGCTGACCAGCGGTCGGGTGAACGTGCTCGTCGCGACCGACGTCGCCGCCCGCGGCATCCACGTCGACGACGTCTCGCTCGTCGTCCAGGCGGACGCCCCGGACGACTACAAGGCGTACATGCACCGCTCCGGCCGCACCGGTCGCGCGGGCGCCGAGGGCACGGTCGTGACGATCGTCACGCGGAACCGACGTCGCAAGATCGAGGGCATCCTCGACAACGCCGAGATCGAGGCCGACCTCGTGGAGGCCGCACCCGGCGACCGCCTGGTCGCGGAGCTCGCGGCGCGCTGACGCGCGCGGGGCACCGGACGTGCCCGATGACGGACCGGAGGCCCGTGGCGACACCGCCACGGGCCTCCGGTCCGTTGCCGCTCCAGCGGCGACAGCCGCGTCAGCGGTTGAAGAAGAGCAGACCGCGTACGTAACCGGCCTGGCCGGCGTGCTGGACGCAGTCGTCGAGGATGCTGACCAGCCGGACGCCCGCCGTCACCGGCGGGTCCCACGCGTCGTCGACCACGGCGTCGAGGTCCTCCGGGCTGAGCGTGGCGAGGTACTCGGTCGTCCGGGCCGTCACCGCGTCGAGGTAGCCGGTCAGCAGGTCCGCCGACGCACGCACACGGCCGACGTCGTCGCGGGACATGCCGTAGCCGAGGGCCTCCGCCGGGAAGGGCAGGCCGAACCGGTCGACCCAGCCGTCCGCGGTC
>NZ_LDQC01000012.1 GCF_001475545.1 Curtobacterium luteum
CGCGCGCCTCCCGCGCCTCCCGCACCTCCCGCGCCTCCCGCTGCCCTTCGCGCCGCGGGCGGGCGCCCCGCCTGGCACAGTGGACCCGTGCAGCACCACGGAACCGTCGTCATCGCCGGCTGCGGCGACCTGGGGACCGAGGCCGGTCTCCGCTTCGCCGCGCTCGGCCACCACGTGATCGGCCTGCGGCGACGCGCCGAGCTCCTGCCGTCGCCGATCGCCGGACGGAGCACGGACCTCCGCAGGGACGTGCCGACGATCCCCTCCGACACGTCCGTGGTGGTCGTCGCGACGGCCGCCGGCAGCCGGGACGTCGACGAGTACCGGGCGACCTACGTCGAGGGGCTCCGGAACGTCCTCGACGGGATCGACGCGTCCGGCGCCTCGCCACGGGTGGCCGTGGTCTCCTCGACCGCGGTGTACGACGTCGACGACGGGAGCGAGGTCACCGAGGCGACCCCGGTCCGCGCCAGCACCCCCACGGCAGCGGTGCTCGTCGAGGCCGAGGAGCTCCTCCGGGAGCGGGCGCCCGAGGCCGTGCTGCTCCGGCTGTCGGGGGTCTACGGTCCCGGCCGCGAGCGGCTGGTCGACCAGGTCCGTTCGGGCGACGCCCGACTCGCGCCGGGCACCTCACCGCACACGAACCGCATCCACCGCGACGACGCCGCCGCGGCCCTCGTGCACCTCGCGACCATCGAGGCACCGGCGCCGACGTACCTCGGCACGGACGACCTGCCGGTGCGGCTGGACGAGGTGCTCCGGTTCCTCGCCGACGAGCTCGGCGTCGACGAACCCGTCCGCGGTGACGGCGAGGGGCGGCAGGCCGGCGGGGACAAGCGGCTCTCGAACGCCCTGCTCCGCTCGACCGGCTGGGCTCCGCGGTACCCGACCTTCCGCGAGGGGTACCGTGCGGTGCTCGCGGGCGAGGGCACGCGCCACGCCTGACCGCGGGCGCGCGTCGCCGCGACCACCGGACGGACGGGAGGCCCGTGGCGGCGCCGCCACGGGCCTCCCGTCCGGTGGGTCGCGTCAACGACGCGTCAGGGACCCTCAGTGCTCGTCGTAGTGGTCCCCGTGTCGGGCGTGCCGGTGCCCGTCGTGCACGAAGTCGACGTGGTCGCCGTGCTCGACGGTCTCGTGCTCGCCGCCGTCCTGCTCGTGGTCGTGTTCCGCGACGTCGTGCTCGGCGACGTGGTGCTCCGCGTCGCCGCCGGCCGGGGTCGGGTTGGTGTCGGTCATGATTCCTCCTGAGATCGGTTCTCAACAGGAGCCTACGACCGAGTTCGTCGTTTGTCCGGACTCAGTGGTCCCGGTGGTCCTGGATCGTCATGCGCGGCCCGAACGACGGCTTCCGGAAGCCCGACCCTCCGATCAGTCGCACGACCCGCTCGCGGTGCCCGCGGTAGGGCTCGAGGAGCTCGAGCATGCCGTCGTCGTCGACCGGACCGCCGGTCAGCGCCCACCCGACGAGGGCCGGCACGTGGTAGTCCCCGACGCTCGGCGCGTCCGGATCGCCGTGCGCCCGCTGCGCCGTCTCCGCCGCCGTCCAGCGTCCGACACCGGGCACCGACCGCAGCCGTTCGGACACGGTCGCACCACCGCGGCCGAGCGCGAGGGTGCGCTCGAGGGCCGGTGCGACCCGCATCGCCCGCATCACGGTGGCCGACCGGCCCGGCTCGATGCCGGCCCGGTGCCACTCCCAGCTCGGGACCGCCGCCCACCCGGCCGCGGTCGGCTGCACCCACATGTCCGCGGGCACCGGACCGGGCGCGGGCGTGCCGAAGCGCCGCAGGAGGTACCGCCACGCGCGCCATGCCTGTCGCGAGGTCACCTTCTGCTCCATGATCGCCGGCACGAGCGCTGCGACCACGGCGTTCGTCCGGAGGAGCCGCAGGCCGGGCTGGCGGTGCCGGGCGTCGGCGAGGAACGGGTGCGTCGACACGTCGAGGTCCGACCAGTCGTCACCGCGGCCGAGCATCTCGGGAGCGTGCGTCACGGCCCATTCGGCGCCGTCACCCCACGCCGAGACGGCGATCGCAGCCGGTCCGGCCCTGCGCACGAGCACCGACGCCGGCCCGGCCGGCGTCCGCAGTGCGAGCCAGGTGTCTGCACCGACCACCCGGAACGCGGGGTCGCCGGAGCCGCGCTGCAGCGGCCGGAGCGTCGCGCGGACGTCCACCGGGCCGTCGGGTCGGTACACCGTGTCGACCCGTCCCGCTGCGAGCTCCGCGCCACGCACGGCGGTGACGGACGCAGTGGAGGACACCCCAGGATGGTAATGCGGAACCACCGTCAGCCATGATGGGCGTGTCCCACCACCACCGACGATGGAGTTCCCGTGCGCATCGGCATCCTCACCTCCGGCGGCGACTGCCCCGGCCTCAACGCGGTCATCCGCGCGATCGTGCTCAAGGGCATCGCGATCTACGGTCACGACTTCGTCGGGTTCCGCGACGGCTGGCGAGGCGTGGTCGACGGCGACATCGTCCCCCTCGGACGCAAGGACATCCAGGGCATCGCGAAGCAGGGCGGCACGATCCTCGGCACGAGCCGGACGAACCCCTTCGAGGGCGAGCGCGGTGGCGTGGAGAACATCGAGCGCACGCTGGAGCGGCACGGCATCGACGCCATCGTCGCGATCGGCGGCGAGGGCACGTTGGCCGCCGCGAAGCGCCTCACCGACGCGGGCCTGAAGATCGTCGGCGTCCCGAAGACCGTCGACAACGACCTCGGCGCGACCGACTACACGTTCGGCTTCGACACCGCCGTGGCGATCGCGACGGAGGCGATGGACCGCCTCCGCACGACCGGCGACTCGCACTCGCGCTGCATGGTCGCCGAGGTCATGGGGCGCCACGTCGGCTGGATCGCCCTTCACTCGGGCATGGCCGCCGGCGCGCACGCGATCCTCATCCCCGAGCAGAAGACGAGCATGGAGCAGATCGCGCAGTGGGTGCGGGCCGCGTACGACCGCGGCCGGGCGCCGCTCGTCGTCGTCGCGGAGGGGTTCGTCCCCGACCACGAGGACACCGCCCACACCGAGCGCGGCCTCGACGCGTTCGGACGGCCGCGGCTCGGCGGGATCGGCGAGCGGCTCGCGCCGCTCATCGAGGAGATGACGGGCATCGAGACCCGTGCCACGACCCTCGGTCACATCCAGCGCGGTGGCACGCCGACGGCGTACGACCGGGTGCTCTCGACCCGCCTCGGGCTCGCGGCGATCGACTCGGTCGTCGAGGAGCGCTGGGGTCGCATGGTCGCGCTCAAGGGGACCGAGATCGTGCACGTCTCGTTCGACGAGGCGCTCGGCGAGCTCAAGACGGTGCCGCAGGAGCGGTACGACGAGGCCGCCATCATGTTCGGCTGAGTGCCGCAGGAGCGGGCTGCGCCCACCCCGGGCGAAGCCACCATCATGTTCGGCTGACGCGGGTCGCGGCTCGCGGTCGTCGGGACGACCCGGCCTGGAGGGACGGGGTAGCGTCCGACACGTGACCCGCGCCGTCCTCGTCTCCCGTTCCGCCCCGCCCGCCGTCACGGAGGTCGACCTCCCGGACCCCGCCGAGGGCGAGGTCCTCGTCGACGTCACGACATCGAGCGTCAACTACAAGGACGGCCTCGCGCTCGCCGGGAACCCCGGCGTCGCGCGCGTGGATCCCCTCGTGCCCGGGATCGACGTCGTCGGCACCGTGTCAGCCCTCGGACCGGGGGTGCACGGTGTCGCGATCGGCGATCGGGTGACCTGCAACGGAGCGGGCCTCGGCGAGACCCGGCACGGCGGGTGGGCCTCCCACGCCGTCGTGCCCGCCGACGCCGTGGTGGTCCTGCCCGACGGCATCGAGGACTCCTTCGCCGCCGCGATCGGCACCGCGGGCTTCACAGCACAGCTCAGCGTCCTCGCACTGGAGCGGATGGTCGCGCCCGACGACGGCCCGGTGCTCGTCACCGGCGCCTCCGGCGGGGTGGGGACCGTCGCGATCGCACTGCTCGCGGCCCGCGGCTTCTCGGTGACGGCCTCGACCGGCCGAGTGTCGAACGCGGACTCGCTCCGTCGGCTCGGCGCGACCGAGGTGGTCGACCGGGCAGAGCTGTCCGACCTCGGCAAGCCGTTGCAGCGCGCGCGATGGGCGGGTGCTGTGGACAGTGTCGGGGGTGCGACCCTCGCCAACGTGCTCGCCGCCACCCGGTGGGGCGGGGCCGTGACGGCGTGCGGCCTCGCGCAGGACTCCGCACTCCCGACCACCGTGATGCCGTTCATCCTGCGGGCGGTGTCGCTGCTCGGTGTCAACTCGGTCGAGGCACCCCGCGCGCTGCGGCAGCGGGCGTGGGAGCGACTCGCGGCCGATCTCGACCCCGCACTGCTCGCGGACGTCACCCGCACGGTGTCGCTGTCCGACGCGATCGCGGTCGGCCCCGAGGTCGTCGCCGGGCGGGTGCACGGCCGAACGGTCGTCGACGTGACGGCCCGGTGACCCGCGCGATACTCCTGTCCTGTCATTTCACAAGCGCTTGCACATTGACACGTTAGGATTGGAGTACAACACGCCTGAACCGTGAGGAGCACCGATGCCGGTCCCGAAGTCCACCGTCGAGAACTCGCCGCGGAAGCTCCTGCGCGACGTGGTGCTCGAGAAGATGCTCGCCGCGATCCAGGACGGCACACTGCAGGCAGGCGAACGACTCAACGACGACGAGCTCGTCGCCTGGCTCGGTGTCAGTCGCACCCCGATCCGCGAGGCCATCGCGAAGCTCGTCGACTACGGACTCGTCGAGATGGAGGCGAATCGGTACACCCGTGTCGCGACCCCGACCGCAGAACAGTTCGACGATGCACTCCAGGTGCTCTTCGGGTTCACGGAGCTCGCGGCACGCTGGGCGGTCCCGGGCCTGACGGACGACGAGGCCGCGGAGGCCACCGACATCCTCGAGCGGATCCGCGGCTACGCCGAGGCCGAGGACCAGCGGGTGAGCACCGAGATCACCGCCTTCGTCACCTACCTCGTGCAGCACTCCGAGAACGCCCTCTTCGCGACGTTCTTCAACAGCCTGGCGCCCCGCGTGCAGTTCCTCGCGTTGGCGTCGCCCGACATCGTGTTCTGGGACCTGAAGAACAGCGTCGACCCGCTGCGTGCGGCCATCGAGGACCGGGACGGCGAGGCGGCGAGCGCTGCCCTCCGATCCCTGGCGCGCGTGTCCGACCACCATCTGCGCTCGATGCGCGCCGCGCGCTGACCGACCCGGGCGTGTCCGAACTGATCGTCGCCTCGGGTCTCCGGGTCACCCGCTCCGGGCGAGACCTGCTCCGCGACGTCGACCTGACCGTGCGGCAGGGCGAGCACTGGGCGCTCCTCGGGCCCAACGGCGCCGGCAAGTCCACCCTGCTCGCCGTGCTGGGCGCGACCGGGCACCCGACCGCCGGAAGCGTCGAGCTGCTCGGACGTCGCCTCGGTCGGGTGGACGTCCGGCAGCTCCGCGAGCGCATCGGCCACGTCGATCCCCGGCACCGCATGACCTCGCCGCTGACCGTCCTCGAGACCGTCCTGACCGGGGTCACCGGCACGACCGACCTCATGCTCCGCTGGACCCCGACGGCCGAGCAGGTCGCCGCCGCCGAGCAGCACGTCGCCGACGTGGGGCTCGCGGCGCGACGTGACGCCCGGTGGCCGGTGCTGTCCCAGGGCGAGCGGGGCCGCGCGCTCATCGCCCGGGCCCTCGTGGCCGAACCGCGGCTGCTGCTGCTCGACGAACCCGCGACCGGACTGGACGTCGCCGCGCGCGAGCACCTGCTCGAGACCGTCGATGCGCTGCGCCACCGGCATCCCGAGCTCGGCAGCGTGATGGTCACGCACCACCTCGAGGACCTGCCGGCGTCGACCTCGCACGCGATGTTGCTCCGTGACGGCCGATCGGTCGCGCAGGGCACTGCGGACGAGGTGATCACCTCGTCAGCGGTGTCGCACGCCTTCGACTTCCCGCTCGCCATCGTGCGTGCGGAGGGTCGCTGGCACGCACGCCGAGCGGTCTAGGCGATCCGCGCCTCCAGACCGGCGTCCGCGGAACCAGGTTCCGCACAGAGCACCGCACCGTTCCGCGGTTCCCCGTCCGGAACCTGGTTCCGGCAGCCCGAACGCGCCCGGACGCGCCCGGACCCGACCGACGCGTCCCCTCCGCTAGGCCGTGGCGGCGGCCGCCGCGCGCGCCGCGGCGGGCAACGCGTCGAGGACCCGACCGACGGCCCGGTCGTCGTGCGCCGCCGTGACGAACCACGCCTCGAACACGCTCGGCGGCAGGGTCACGCCCTGGTCGAGCATGCTGTGGAAGAACGGCGCGTACCGGAACGTCTCCTGCGCCCGGACGTCGTCGTAGTCCCGCGGCGCCGTCTCGGTGAACGCGAACGAGAACAGGTTCCCGGCGTGCTGCACGGTGTGCGCGACCCCGGCAGCGGACAGTGCCTCGCTCGTCGCGGTCGCGATGGTCGCCGCGGTCCGGTCGAGGTGCCCGTAGACCTCCGGCGTCGCCGCGCGGAGCGTCGCGATGCCCGCCGCGACCGCGAGCGGGTTCCCGGAGAGGGTGCCCGCCTGGTAGACCGGGCCGAGCGGGGCGAGAAAGTCCATCACCTCACGTCGACCGCCGAGCGCGGCGAGCGGCATGCCGCCGCCGATGACCTTGCCGAACGTCACGAGGTCGGGCTTCCAGCCAGCACCGTCGGGCACGACCTTGGACGCCTCGAGGCCCCACCAGCCGGCCGGGCCGACGCGGAAGCCGGTGAGGACCTCGTCGACGATGAGCAGCGCACCGTGCGACTTCGTGATCTGCGCCAGGGCACGGTTGAACCCGCGCTCCGGGGCGAGGACACCCATGTTCGCGGCCGCGGCCTCGACGATCACGGCGGCGATGCGCTCGGAGTGCTCGTCGAACGCGCGGCGGACGGCATCGAGGTCGTTGTAGGGCAGCACGAGGGTCTGCGCGGCGGTCTCGGCGGTGATGCCCGCGGACCCGGGCATCGCCAGTGTCGCGACGCCCGACCCGGCCTCGGCGAGGAGTGAGTCGGAGTGGCCGTGGTAGTGCCCGGCGAACTTCACCAGGAGGTCACGGCCGGTGTACCCGCGGGCGAGCCGGATCGCCGTCATCGTGGCCTCGGTGCCCGTCGACACCATGCGGATCTTCTCGATCGGTCCGTCGCCGTCCACCGAGACCCGCTGCTTCACGAGCTCGGCGAGCTCGGTCTCGCCCGGCGTCGACGCGCCGAACGACAGCCCACGCGACGCCGCCTGCTGCACAGCCTCGACCGTGCCGGGGTGGGCGTGCCCGAGGATCGCCGGCCCCCACGACGCCACGAGGTCGACGTACTCGCGACCCTCGGCGTCGGTGACGTACGCGCCCTTCGCGGCGGTCAGGAACCGGGGCGTGCCACCGACCGAGCCGTAGGCGCGCACGGGCGAGTTCACGCCTCCGGGGATGCTGTTCTTCGCGCGCCCGAACAGCTGGTCGTTGGTGGTGGTCGTCGTGGTGGTCATTCGGGGGCCTTCCCGGTCGAGGCGACGCCGGACACCGCCGCGGTGCTGCCGGACGTGCGCAGGCCGGCCTCCTGGTTGAGCTTCCGTGCGACCTCGACCGCGAAGTAGGTGAGGATCGCGTCGGCACCGGCACGCTTGATGCCGACGAGCGCCTCCATCGCGGCGGCGTCGCGGTCGATCCAGCCGTTCTGGGCCGCTGCGGTGATCATCGCGTACTCGCCGCTGATCTGGTACGCCCACACGGGGACCTCGGAGACGTCCGCCGTCCGCGCGAGCACGTCGAGGTAGCTCATCGCGGGCTTCACCATGACGATGTCGGCACCCTCCTCGATGTCGAGCAGCATCTCGCGGAGGCCCTGGCGCCCGTCCGCGGCGTCGATCTGGTACGTCCGACGATCCCCCTGCAGCGAGGACGCGACGGCTTCACGGAAGGGCCCGTAGAACGCGCTCGCGTACTTCGCCGAGTAGGCCAGCAGGGCGGTACCGCTGTGCCCTGCGGTGTCGAGGGCGTCGCGGGCGGCGGCGATCTGTCCGTCCATCATCCCGCTCATGCAGACGAGTTCGGCCCCCGCCTCGGCCTGCGCGACCGCCATGTCGCGGTACCGCAGCAGCGTCCCGTCGTTGTCGACCGAACCGTCCGCCGCGAGGACGCCGCAGTGCCCGTGGTCGGTGAACTCGTCGAGGCACAGGTCGGACTGCACGACGAGCGCGTCGCCCACTTCTTCCCGTGCGACGCGGATCGCCACGTTGAGGATGCCGTCCGGGTCGGTCGCACCGGACCCCTCGGCGTCCTTCGACGTGGGGACGCCGAACAGGTTCACGCCGCCGATCCCCTGCTCCGCCGCCTCGACGAGTGCGCGGCGGAACGAGTCGAGCGAGTGCTGCGACACCCCGGGCATGCTCGAGATCGGCACGGCTTCGGTCGCGCCCTCGCGGATGAACATCGGCAGCACGAGCTCCGCCGGGTGCAGGCGCGTCTCGGCGACGAGCCGACGCATGGCCGGGGTCGCTCGGAGTCGGCGGGGGCGGACCTGGGGGAACTGTCCGGTCACGATGACCTTCCTGATCGGGGTGGTTCTGGTGCTCGAGGTGGTTCTGGTGCTCGGGGTGCTCCGGTCGGTTCGGCACGGAGTGCCTCGGCGACGGCGTCGAGCAGGGCTTCAGCGGAACGGTCGCGTGCCACGACGTGCACGGGCAACCCGACTCCGCGGGCGGCCGCCGCGGTCCCGGGGCCGATGCAGGCGATGCGCGTGCGCGGGTCGAGCGGCGTCATGCGGCGGGCGACCTGCGAGGCGACGCTGCCGCTCGTCACGAGCACCGCGTCAGGTGCCCGGTCGAGGCGGACCGGCTCGTCACCGGTCCCCACGGTACGGTACGCGACCACGTCCTCGACGTCGATCCCGCGGGCCCGCAGACCCTCCACGAGCGTGGGTGCAGCCAGCTCGGAGCGCGGGAAGAGGACACGTCCGACGGGCTGCGGGAAGGCAGCGACGAGTCCGGCGGCGGACTCCGTCTCCGGCACCAGGTCGACGCGCCAGCCCGCCTGTCGGGCAGCACGCGCGGTCGCCTCGCCGACGCAGGCGACACGCACCCCGACCGGGAGGCGCGGCACGCGTCCGGCGACCATCCGCACGGCCGTCGCACTGGTCACCGCGAGCCAGGGGGCGAGCGCACCGGCCCCGTCCGCACCGGCCCCGTCCGCACCGGTCGCGTCTGCACCGGCCCCGTCTGCACCGCTCGCGTCTGCACGGGTTGCGTCTGCCGGAGCCGTGTCGGGCCTCCCGTCCGTCGGCGTGCTGACCCCGCGCCCGAGTCGTGCGAGCGCGGCGTCGAGCGCTGCCGGGTCGGCGGGCGGCGCGTCGGTGATCAACGGGACGACGACCGGGTCGAGCCCGCGCGCCCGCGCGGCGGCCGCGACCTGCTCGCCCCAGGTGCCGCCGCGCGGGACCAGCACGACCGGGGGACGCGGCTCGTCGTGCACGGGAGTGTCGCCGTCCGTGGTCAGTCCGTGGTGGTCGCCGTGCCGGTCCCGGCGCCCGAGGTCGAGTCGTCGTCTGCGGGCTGTGCGGCAGCCGGTGTGGCCAGGCCGGGTCCGGCCGAGTGGTCGCCGTCCGCAGGGGCGTCCGACACCGACGACGCGAGGTCGGCGAGTTCGGCCGCGCCGTTCTCGAGCAGCTCGGCAGCGACCCGGCGGCCGACGTCGAGGGCCTCGTCGAGGCGTTCCTGTGCAGACCCGTCGAGGTGCGCCGCGTGCGATGCCGTGCGGTACTCGGACCCGTCGGGCCGGTACACCGTCGCGCTGACGAGCAGGAGCTCGGCATCCACGACCGCGGTCGCGCCGATCGGCGCCGAACACCCCGCCTCGAGCTTCGCCAGGACCTCGCGCTCGGCCGTGACCGTGAGGCGGGTCGGCGCGTGGTCGAGCTTCCGGAGCGCGGCCAGCAGCTTCGTGTCCGTCTCGTCCGACCGGATCTCGACCGCCAGCGCACCCTGACCGGGGGCACTCGGCCAGAAGCCGAGGTCGAGGAGCTCGGTGGCAGCGCTCAGCCGGTCGATGCGGCCGAGGCCCGCGGCGGCGAGCACGACCGCGTCGAGGTCGTCCTCCACCCGACCGAGGCGGGTGTCGATGTTGCCGCGGATGTCCACCACGTCGAGGTCCGGGCGCCTGGCCTTGAGCTGCGCGACCCGGCGGGGCGAACCCGTGCCGACCTTCGCGCCCTCGGGCAGGGAGTCCACGGTGGCGCCGTTGCGGGCGACGAGGACGTCACGGGCGTCGGCGCGCTTGGGCACCGCCGCGATCGTCAGCCCCGGGTACGGCGCGGTCGGGAGGTCCTTGAGGGAGTGCACGAGGACGTCGACCTCGCCCGCGACGAGGGCCTCACGGAGCGCGCTCGCGAACACCCCCGTCCCGCCCAGGCTGGCGAGCGACGCACGGTTCGTGTCGCCCTCGCTGGTCACCTCGACGAGCTCGACGGGTCGGCCGGACGCCTTCGCGAGCCGGTCGGCGACGTCCTGCGACTGCGACATCGCGAGCCGGCTGGCCCGGGTGCCGAGACGGATGGGTGCGGGGCCGGTCGGCACGGAGCCGTCCTGCTCGGCTGCCGTCTGCTCGCTCACGGCGCCAGACCGGCGGCGGCGGGCTTGAACCCGGCGCGCACGTTCTCACAGCACCCCGGGCGGCAGACGTCGTACCAGGGCCCGATGTCCGTGAGGTGCGGTCGCTCGGACGTCGGGACGCCGTTGACACGCTCGAGCACGAGGTCGACCAGCCCCGCGACGTACGCCGGGTCGACGCCGGGCGTCTGCGTGCGGACGGACCAGAAGCCGAGCTCCTGCGCGGTCTCGGTGGCCTCTTCGTCGAGGTCCCACATGACCTCCATGTGGTCGCTCACGAAGCCGAGCGGGACGATGAGCACGGCGCGGGTGGGGCCGCCCTTGAGCTCGTCGTTCATGTAGTCGTTGATGTCCGGCTCGAGCCAGGGCTGCGTCGGGGGGCCCGAGCGCGACTGGTAGACGAGCTTCCACGCAGGCTTGCTCGTGCCCTGCAGGTGCGCGTACTCCGGCTGCTCGAGGAGCTCCGCCCAGGCCTGGTCGAGGACGACCTCGGCGACCGCGAGGTGCTGTGCCTCGTACGCGCCGTGCTCGTCGAACCCGCGGAAGTCGGGCCCGGAACGGGCGGCGTCGGCCGAGGGGATCGAGTGCGTCGAGAACAGCACGTGCAACTCGGTCGCGAGGTCGAGTCCGTCGTTCTCCGCGATCGCCTTCGCCAGGCCGTCGCGCACGCCGTCCACGAACGGCCGGACGAAGCCCGGGTGGTCGAAGAACTGCCGGACCTTGTCGATCTTGATCGTGTCGATGAGACCGGTGGCGTCGAGCACGCGGGCGTAGTCCTCGCGGTACTGCCGGCAGCTCGAGAACGACGAGTAGGCACTCGTCGCGATCGCGATGAGGTTCGTCAGACCGCGGTCGGCGGCTTCCGTGAAGGCGTCCTCGAGGTAGGGGTCCCAGTTGCGGTTGCCCCACAGCACGGGCAGGTCGATGCCGCGCTCTGCGAGTTCGGCCTCGAGCGCGGCCTTGAGGGCGCGGTTCTGTGCGTTGATCGGGCTCACACCGCCGAAGTGCCGGTAGTGGTGCGCGACCTCTTCGAGGCGCTCGTCCGGGATGCCGCGGCCGCGTGTGACGTTGCGCAGGAAGGGGATGACGTCGTCCTGCCCCTCCGGTCCGCCGAAGCCCGCGAGCAGGATCGCGTCGTAGGCGGTCGGGACCTCGACGTGCTCGGGTCCGTCGGCCGCCGCGGGGGTCGCGGCGAGGACGGCTCCGCGTCCGTTCGTGATCTGGCTGGTGTCGGTCACGAGAGCACCTCCGGCAGCTCGGCGGTCGTCACGCGACGACCGGTGTAGAACGGCACTTCCTCACGGACGTGGAGGCGTGCCTCGGTGTAGCGCAGGTCGCGCATGAGGTCGACGAGGTCGACCAGGTCGGGGCTCTCGAGCGGGAGGATCCACTCGTAGTCGCTCAGGGCGAACGTCGCGATCGTGTTCGTGAGCACCCGCCGGTACTTCGCGCCGGCGATGCCGTGGTCGCGGAGCATCTTCGAGCGCTCGTCCTCCGGCAGGAGGTACCACTCGTAGGAGCGGACGAACGGGTACACCGTGATCCACGCCTCGGGGTCCTTGCCGCGGAGGAACGCGGGGGTGTGCCGCTTGTTGAACTCGGCCTCGCGGTGCATGGCCATCGCGTGCCAGACCGGTTCGGCGTCGCGGAAGAGTGCGGTGCGGCGGATCTCGCGCAGCACGGCCTGGATCGCCCGTGCGTCGTCGCCGTGCAGCCAGATCATGACGTCGGCATCGGCGCGGAAGCCGGAGACGTCGTAGAAGCCCCGGATCGTCACGCCACGGTCGGCCGCGGCGGACACGACGGTGTCGAGCTCGGCGACGCCGGCGTCCCCGGCCGGGGTGACGGCGCCGACCGGACGGCGGAAGACGGCCCACAGGGCGTAGGCCGTCAGGAGGTTCGGATCGATGCCGGAGGCCGGGTCGGTCTCGTGGGCGTCACCCGGAGCGGGCACGGTGGAACTCATGGGTCCTTTTGTCCTATCGGTTACCAGGGATTACCTCGGCCCCCTGCCGAAGAGCGCCCGACGAGGACGGACCCGCGCGGCGACGATGCGTCGGCCGGTCACCGCCGTCGGAGCACCGCTACGACGATACCCCCGACCACCACCACACCGGCTGCGAGCCCGGCCAGGTACGGCACGGGGTTCTCGTCCGCGCGCTGCTTCACCTTGGCGGCCGCGATGCCGATCTGCTTGGGGACGTTGAGCTTGTCCTCGATGGCGTCGAGGGTGTCGAACAGCTGCGCTCGGGTCGCCGCGACGCGGGCGGCCATGTCGTCGTGCTGCTGGTCGGTCACGGTTCCTCCGTCGGTGGTGCTGGTGCCGGATCCGGCTGTCATCGTTCGCGGTGCGGTGTTCGGAGCGTCTGCGCCGTCAGAACCGGCCGCCGACGTCGGGGCGTCGGGAGCCGTACCGCGTGGCCGGGGTCGGCTTCTTGCCGAGACCCTTCACCGCGTTGACGTCGTTCTTCACGCTGTCGATCGTGCGCTTCGGCGTGATCGGCAGCCCCTTCTTGAAGCGCTTCCACCCGATCAGGCCGAGGATCGCGGCGATGATGAGCATCACGACGGCGATGATCAACGCGGCGAGCCACGCCGGCATGACGGTCGCGAGACCCATCACGGCAGCCGTCAGCAGGACGCCGATCGCGTACAGCACGATGACGAGCGCCGCGATGAGGAGCCCGGCCGCGAGCGCGAAGATCTTGACCTTCGCCAGCATCTCGGCCTTGAGCAGGTTGAGCTCACCGGTCACGAGCTCCTTGACGAGCTTCGGGACGTCGCCGACCAGACCGAACAGCGAACGCGGCTTGCGGTCGCGGGTGTCGGTCATGAGGTGTGAGCGTCCTTCTTCTGCCCGACCTTGCGGACGACCTTCTTGGTCTGCTCGCCGACGAACTCCGCGACGTCCGGGGTCTTGTCGGCGATGAACTCTTCAGCCGTGTGCACGCCCTTCTGGACGCCGTTGCTGTTCCAGATCTTGCCGCTGACGGTCTTGATCTGCTCGTACCGCGCCCGTCCGGCTCGTGATCCCAGGACGTACCCGAGTGCTGCGCCGGCGACGAACAGGAGCTTGCCTCGCATGTGCGATTCCTCCGTTGGGTCAGTGTGCGGTGGTCATGCGCCGAGCGGAATACGTCCGGCGTCTCCCCAACAGTAGCCCTCGGCCGCTGCCGGGTCCGCCCAGGTTCACAGGTCCGCGTCGTCCAGGATGCGTTCGGCGGCTGCCCGGGCGGACGAGACGATGCCGGACAGGCCACGACCGGTCGTCGCCTCACCGATCCCGACGACTCCCTCTGCCAGCCCGGCGGCGGTGGTGTCCGGTCCGTACCAGCGGACCCGGGCCGCGCCACGGACGCGTTCTGTCCCGAACGGCACCCCCAGCAGGGTGACGGCGTCGCGGACGGCTCGCGTCCCGGTCGGGTCGGCTGGGTCGACCGGGAGGCTCGTGGCCACGTCCGGCTGGCGCGTCCTGTCGACGTCGGCGCGCGTCGCGTAGCTGAGGCGCAGGACGTGCAGGCCGCCCGTGGCCTCGGCGAGCCAGGGCCACTTGACCGTGGCGTGCGTCAGGGCCTTGGCACCGACCCCCTCGGCGTCCGGGTGGACGAGCATGCCCGTCCCGCGAGGGGCGGCGTCGAGGGCGGGTTCGTCGACGACGAGCGTCACCAGCTCGATCCCGGTGCGGTCGGCCGCCGCCGTGCGCTGGGGATCGGCCGTCGACGACAGGACGTGGTCGGCCACGAGCGTCTCGGTCTCGCCGTCCGCTCCGGTGACCTCGACGTGGTGCCCGGTGACCGCGGTCGCACGCGTGTGCAGCCGGACGTCGACCCGGTAGGTCTCCATGTCCGCCACGAGTTCGTCGACCAGGCGCACGGTGCCGCCGCGGATGCCCTGGACCGCCGACCCTGCGGCGGCGCGGGACCGGAGCGCGAGCACCGCGCGGGCGAGCGAACCGTCCCGGAGGAGCGCGCCACGCAGCCCCGGTGCCACCCGGTCGGGGTCGAGCCGGTCGGGGTGCGTCGAGTGCACGCCGCCCGCGATCGGGACGACGAGGTCGTCGAGCACGCGCTCGCCCATCCGCTTCCGGACGAGCTCACCGAGCGATGCGGCCTTCGCGCCGACGGGCGACGGGAGCAGCGAGTCCATCTGCGCCCGGAGCCCGCCCTTCTGCCCGATCACGGCGAGGACGTCGGCGGCCATCGGGGTGCTCGGGATGCCGAGGAGGCCGGTGGCGGGGATGGGCGCGGTTCGGCCGTCCCGGGTCATCAGCCAGGCGCCGCGCTGGTCCGGGGTCACGATGTCGTTGCCGAGCCCGAGCTCGATCGCGAGTCGGCTGACGGCGTCCGTCCGCGTCGCGAACGAGTCCGCGGCCATGTCGAGGTCGATGCCGGCGACCGTGTGCCGGCGGACCATCCCGCCGAGCACGCCGGACGCCTCGACGAGCACCACGTGGGCACCGCCCTTGGCGAGGTCCCGCGCGGCGACGAGGCCGGCGACACCACCGCCGACGACGACGACGTCCGTCACGCCGGCTCCCCCGCCGTCCGGCCGGAGCCCAGGGAGTGCACCAGCTCGACGACGCGGGTGATCACGGACGGGTCGGTCTCGGGCGGGACGCCGTGCCCGAGGTTGACGACGTGGGCACGTGCAGCACCGCCACGACGGACGACGTCGCGCACGTGGGCCTCGAGCACCGGCCAGGGAGCGGCGAGCATGGCCGGGTCGATGTTGCCCTGCACGGTGACGTCGGTACCGACACGGCGGACGGCCTCGTCGAGGGGGATGCGCCAGTCCACCCCGACGCCGTCGACCACGACGTCGTCGCCCCCGAGGGTGGTCATGTCGTGCAGGACCTCGCCGCTGCCGACGCCGAAGTGGATCCGCGGGACGCCGAGGTCCACGACGTGCTCGAGCGCCCGGGCGGAGTGCGGTGCCACGGACGTGAGGTAGTCGGCACGGGGCAGCGACCCCACCCACGAGTCGAAGAGCTGCGCGGCGGAGGCGCCGGCGAGCACCTGCGCGCGGAGGAACGCCCCCGACACGTCCGCCGCCCAGGCGAGCAGGCGCGACCAGGTCTCCGGGTCGGCGTGCATGAGCGTCCGGGCGCGGATGTGGTCCTTCGACGGACCGCCCTCGACCAGGTAGGCGGCGAGGGTGAAGGGCGCGCCGGCGAACCCGATGAGCGGCGTGCTCCCGAGCTCGGCGACCGTCCGCGCGACGGCCTCGGTGATCGGTGCGAGGGACGTCGGATCGAGGGGTTCCAGGGCGTCCACGTCCGCTGCCGTGCGGATCGGGGCACCGAGTACCGGGCCGCGACCGGGCACGATCTCGACGTCGACGCCCGCGAGCTTGATCGGCACGACGATGTCGCTGAAGAAGATGCCCGCGTCCACCCCGTGCCGACGGACCGGCTGGAGCGTGATCTCCGACGCCATCGCGGGGTCGAGGCAGGCGTCGAGCATCGCCGTCCCGACGCGCAGCTCGCGGTACTCCGGCAGCGAACGCCCGGCCTGCCGCATGAACCACACGGGGAGCGTCTCGGGTCGGTCGCCCCGGAGCGCACGGACGAGCGGGGAACCGCTGGTCAGGCCGGAGGTGAGGGGGTGCGTCCCGGGGAGGGCTGAGGCGGGGGCGTCGGTCACCGGACGATTCTCCCACCGCCTGTCCGGGTGGTTCCCGCACATCCGTGCAGGGAGCCGCCCGCACACCGAGCGCGGGTTACCATGGAACACGTGCTCATCTGTCTCACGGCGTCGCACCGCAACGCCAGCTTCGACCTCCTGGAGCGACTGAGCATCGGCGCACCGACCGCCGCGAGCCGTCTCGTGACCGACTCCGACGTGTTGGACGGAGCCGTCGTCCTCGCCACGTGCAACCGCTTCGAGGCCTACCTCGACATCGCGGGGGACGACCGCGACTCCGCCGTCTCGGCCACCGTCGACGCCGTCGCCGCCGCCAGCGACCTCTCCCCGACCGAACTCCGCGACTCCGTCCGGGTGCTCGGCGGCAAGGACGTCGTGCAACACCTCTTCGCGGTGTCGAGCGGCCTCGAGTCCGTCGTCGTCGGCGAGACCGAGATCTCCGGGCAGGTCCGTCGCTCGCTCGAGGACGCCCGCTCGAACGGCACCACCACCTCGGACCTCGAGCGTCTCTTCCAAGAGGCCGCGCACACCTCCCGCGGCGTCAAGACCCGCACCCGCATCGGCGCCGCCGGCCGCTCCCTCGTCCGTCTCGGCCTCCAGCTCGCGTCCTCCCGCATCACCGACTGGGCGCAGACCCGCGTGCTCCTGATCGGCACCGGCAGCTACGCCGCCACGACCATCGCGGCCCTGCGCGACAAGGGTGCCGTGAACATCCAGGTGTTCTCGCCCTCGGGTCGTGCGTCCTGGTTCGCGGCCAAGCACGACCTCGTCGCGGCCCGTGACCTCCGCCAGGCGATCGGCTCGAGCGACGTCGTCATCACCTGCACCTCGAGCGAGGTCCCGGTCGTGGCCCCCGCCGACCTCGACGACGGCATCCGCCGGATCGTCATCGACCTCGGGCTCCCCCGCAACGTCGACCCCGCCGCGGCCGGCGTCGACGGTGTCGAGCTGCTCGACCTCGAGACCATCAGCATCCACGCGCCGATCAACGAGCTGAACGCCGAGTCCGAGGCCCGCGCCATGGTCGACGACGCGGTCTCCCGCTTCCGGGCGCAGGCGCTCGAGCAGTCGACCACACCGGCGCTCGTCGCGTTCCGCAAGCACGTGTTCGACATCCTCGACGACGAGATCGACCGCGCGAAGCGCCGCGACGGCGACCCCGAGTCCGTCGAGCAGACCGAGCGTGCGCTCCGCCACCTCGTGGGCGTCCTGCTGCACCGCCCGTCGGTTCGAGCCCGCGAGCTCGGTCGCGCCGGTCGGGGCGAGGAGTTCGTCGGCGCGCTCGACGCGCTCTTCGGCGTGCAGCCTGCCCCCGAGATCGAGGTGCCGAGTCCGGTCGTGCCGCTCGCGGAGCGCACCGCGCCCATCCGTGACGATGCGGACCGCACCGACGAGGCGGACGCGAGCTGAGCCTTCAGTCAGGCTCCACTCGGACGCTGCGCGTGAGCGCGCTGCTGCTGGTGCGTGACCGGAAGGTCCTGATGGTGCGCGCACGGGGGCGCGACGTGCTCTACCTGCCCGGCGGCAAGGCCGAGCCGCACGAGAGCGACGTCGAGGCAGTGCTCCGAGAGGCGTACGAGGAGACCGGGCTGCGCCTGACGGCGCAGGACGTCGAGCCGTTCGGGACGGTCACCGAACCCGCGCACGGGCAGGCGCCCGGCACGATGGTCGCGATGGCCCTGTTCACGGTCCGGCCTGGAGGCACGCTCGAATCCGCCACGCCCGTCGCCTCGGCAGAGGTGGACGAGGTGGAATGGGTCACATCCGCGGACGCGGACCGGTGCCCGCCCGCCGGTGTCGAGACGCTCCGGCGGCTCGTCGCCGTCGACCTCGTCGACTGACGGGCGGCCTCGGCGCTACTCGTCCTTGTCGACGTAGTGGCCGACGCCCTCGGTGCCGGTCGGCTCCGGCTCGCCGGGGATGTCGCTCTCCACGTACTCACCCTGCTCGCCGTCCGGCGTCGGGCGGCCTTCGCCGGGGATGTCGCTCGAGACGAACTCACCGACGGGCTCGCTGCTCGCGACGTGCTCCTCGCCCGGGATCTCGCTGTCGGTGAAGGACCCGGCGCGGGGTTCGACGCCGTCTGCTCGACCCTCGTCGCCGCGTGCCTGCTCGTGCTTGTCCGTCATGGCGGTCTCCGTCGTCCGTGGCACGGGCGCTCCCGTGCCGGTGATCGCGAGTGTGCTCGCGGAGGCTGGACGACGCCCGAGTCCGGGTCGCTCCGCGGTGGTTGCGTGGACGCATGCAGCGCAGCGCCGTCCCCAGGGTCGTGTCCATCGCCGTCGGGCTGGTCGCCGTCGGTGTCCTCGCCGGGTGTGCCGGCGGCGGTGCGGCGACGCCGACCGCCGCGACCTCCACCGCGACCGCGACGGTGACGGCTGCTCCGTCGACGGCGTCGTCGTCCGCGTCGCCCTCGTCATCGCCGTCCACGACCGGTTCGGCCTCGTCCGACGGTGGGTCGTCGGGGTCGAGCAGCTCCGTTGCCGCGTGCGGCACGTCGTCGCTCGCCGTCGGGGCGGAAGCAGGCAGCGGCGGTGCCGCCGGCAGCACGATCTTCCACATCACCCTCGAGAACACCGGCTCCGCGTCCTGCACGTTGCAAGGGTGGCCGGGCGTCTCGTTCGTCGGCGGAGGAGACGGGCAGCAGATCGGCGCTGCGGCGTCCCTCGACCGCTCGTCCCCACACCCGACCGTCACCCTGCGACCCGGACAGCTCGCGGTCGCGCCGGTCAAGGTCGTCCGAGCGGAGAACATCCCGACGTCGGAGTGCTCGCCGGTGACGCCGGACGGCTTCCGCGTGTACCCGCCCGGATCGAAGACGTCGCTGTTCCTGAAGGACGAGGGCTACACGGCGTGCCGGTCGTCCGATGCCGCTTTGCTCAGCGTGCAGGCGCTCGTGCTGGAGGGGCAGGCGACCGACTAGGCCTGCCACGATGGACCCGTGGTGACCATCGCGACGGAACTGCCCACGCCGGAGGAGCTGCTCGACCTGTACGGGGCGGTCGGGTGGACGGCGTACACACGCGACCCAGACGTGCTCGTCGCCGCGATCACGGGCTCGCACGCCGTGATCACCGCCCGCGACGCCGGTCGCCTGGTGGGGTTGGCGCGTACGGTGTCCGACGGTGCGACGATCGTGTACGTGCAGGACGTCCTCGTGCACCCCGAGCACCAGCGGACCGGGGTCGGCCGGGCGCTGCTCGACGAGGTGCTCCGTCGCTACGAGCGCGTGCGTCAGACGGTGCTGCTCACCGACGCCGAACCCGGGCAGCGGGCGTTCTACGAGTCGCTCGGGTTCGTCGAAGCGCATGACGTCTCGCCCGGGACGCTGCGATCGTTCGTGCTGCTGCGCTGACGTCGCGCTGATGCTCGCTGCACGTGGAAGCGCCGCTCCCGGGGGTCCCGGGGGCGGCGCTTCGGTGTGTGGTGCGGGGTGTTACTTGATCTTGGCGGTGATGGTCGCGGTGCCCACGAGCAGGCCGCGCTTGACGGCGTCGGTGCCGAACGTCTTGTTCAGCAGGCCGGCGGCGTCCTCGGAGATGTGGACCGTGGTGCCGGTCAGGATCGCGTTGTCGCCCTCGAGCTGCAGCGGCTTGAGGGTGCCGCCCCAGAGCTCGAACAGGTACGCGTTCGCCGCGGCGACCTTGCCGTTGACCAGCACGTCACCGTAGAGCTTGGACGAACCCGGGTTCACCACGAAGTTCTCCAGCGTCACCGTCGTGTCACCGGCCTTGAGGGTCAGGCCCGAGTCGTCGTGGTTGAGCAGACCCTGCACGTAGGGGCGGTACGAGCCGTCCGGGTTCCAGTACGTGACCGAACCGGCCGTGATCGGGAACGACACCGACCCGTTCTCGAGCTTGGCGTTGCCGGACACCCCGGGGGTGAGCTTCAGGGCGGTGAGGGCGTCGGTGAAGCCCGAGTCGAGCTTCACGGCCGTGCTGCCGCCCAGGACCTCGGGCACCGACGCGACCGGGGCGGGGATCTTCGACGAGGACGAGGACACGGTGTGCACCGACGGGGTCGAGGCGTTCGCGGCGCCGACACCGAACGCGGCGCCACCGAGGACGAGCGCGCCGGTCGTGGCGAGGGTGATCGAGGTCTTCAGGCTCTTGCGCATGGTGGAATCCTTTGCTGTGGTCGCGCTCGGCGCGGCGTTCGATGGCGCGCCGAACTCACCCGATGACGGGTGGAGAACCAGCTGGTTGCGGCTGGTGAGCGCTCCGGGTGGTTCCCGGTCTGTGCAGGGGATTCGACGCCCTCGCCGGAGTGGATTGGGGCGACTTCCCTCCGTTACCGTTTCGTGACATCGGGCGGTCGGTACGCTTGCCCCGTGGCCGCCACGACCCAGCAGGACCCCGCGACGGCGCAGACGGCCGTCGACCACGGCAGCGCGTTGCTCGGACGACCGCTGCACTCGGTCCGCGTCCTCACCGGCGGGCAACACGCCCGCACCGTCCTCGCCGTCGACGGCGAGCAACGGGTCGTGGTCAGGACGTTCCCGCCCGGGGACGATGCTGTCGCCCGGGAGGCGTCCGTGCTCGGGCGGCTCTCGCCCCTCGGTGAGCTCGCGCCGCGGCTCCTCGCACACGGGACGATCGCGGGCGTCCCGACGATCGTCACGTCGGCGCTGACGGGGACCGTTCCGTCCGCCACCCTCGACCTCGACGCCGCCGCGGAACAGCTCGGGGTCGCTCTCGCCCGGGTCCACGGACTCGACCCGGCGGGACTGCCCGACGACGGGCGGGAACCGAAGCGCACAGCGGGACGACTGGGCGGGGCTGCACGTCTCGTCTGGCCGACCACGGACCAGACCCGGGTCCTCACCCACGGCGACTTTTGGAGCGGGAACGCCGTGTGGCATGACGACCGCCTCACCGGGATCGTCGACTGGTCCGGGGCGATGGCCGCCCCGCGGGGTGTCGACGTCGCCTGGTGCCGGCAGGACCTCGTGCTCCTCGGCGCACCGGCCGCAGCCGATCGCTTCCTCGTCACGTACGAGCGCGAGAGCGGCGTGCGGGTCCACGACGTCCACGCATGGGACGTCCTCGCGGCAGCACGGGCCGATCCGTACCTCGAGTCGTGGGAGCCGAACTACACGGGCATCGGGCGTGCCGAGGTGACAGCGCGGGTCATCCGGCAGCGGTTCGACGCCTGGGCACGGCGACTCCTCAGCTGAGCGTCTGCCCGAGTGCGCGACACGCTCCGTTCAGCGGCGAGCGGGCAGGTGCACGGCCTCGAGCACCTCCGTGCCCATCGTGCGCAGGGCGTCGACGACCGCCAATCGTCGCTGCAGCGTCGCGTCGTCGAACGTCACCGTGACGGCGTAGCTCACGGAGGACGCCGGCCCGCGGAGGATTCCTGCCTCGGCCCGGACACCGAGCGATGAACCGGTGGTCGAGACCACCTGGAGCCCGTGGTCGAGCGAGCGGTGTGCCAGCGGGTCGAGCCCGAAGGAGCCTGCCACGAGCGACAGGTCGCTCGACAGGGAGAGCCAGCCGAGCACCCGGTTCGAGACAGCCTCGTCGACGACCTCGCCGAGCGCGAGCCCGCGGAAGAGCCAGCTGAGCTCACCGGTGGCCGCCACCGACGCATCGGGAGCGTCGTCCGGCCCACGGCGGTCGCGGACGCGGTCGATCAGCGCCGTCCGCTCGATGCCGAGCGACTCCGAACGCTCGCGGACCGCGTCGATCCCGACCGTCGAGAGCAGCGCGTTCATCGCCCACGCGTCGGCGGTGGCGCCGACGAGGGTCGCGAGGTCCGACACCTGCATGGTCGACTCCTGCAGGAACTGCCACAGACCGGCACCCGTCGCGGTGTCCCGGGCCATCCGCTGCAGACGGTCGCCGTGCAGTCCGCCGTCCTCGAGCAACGCCGCCACCTCGATGAGCAGCAGCACCCGCCCGAGGCTCGCGACGGGTTGGACCAGTGTGTCGTCGACCGCGAGCAGCGCCTTGCCGGACGACGTGTCGATGACGGAGGCGCTGACTGCCGCACCGTCCCTCGCCAACGCGCCCAGTGCCTCCAGGGTGGATCCGAAGCGCTCGTCCGCACCGCCGCGGTGACGGCCGTGCGCACGACCGCCACCGCCGCGCACACGGTCGCCGTCGCCGGCGGCACCGCCGGCCGGAGCCTGACGGCGTCGCCCGGACGGCAGCGCCGCGTCCGGCTCGACCATCACCAGATTGCGACGCGCTCGGCCGGGTCGAGGTACATCGAGTCGCCCTCCGTCACGCCGAACGTGTCGTAGAAGCCGTCGATGTTGCGCACGACCTGGTTGCACCGGAACTCGTTCGGGGAGTGCGGGTCGATGCTGAGCAGGCGCGCGGCCTCCTCCGGACGGATCGCCATCCGCCACGCCTGCGCCCAGCTGAGGAAGAAGCGCTCCGCGCCGCTGAGACCGTCGACCACCGGCGGCTCCTGACCGTCGAGGGACAGCAGGTAGGCCTTCCACGCGATCGAGAGGCCACCGAGGTCTCCGATGTTCTCGCCGATCGTCAGGGCGCCGTTGACGTGACCGTCGGGGACCTCGGTCGGCACGAGTGCGTCGTACTGCGCGATGAGGGCCTTGGTGCGCTCCTCGAACGCGGCGCGGTCGGCCTCGGTCCACCAGTTCTGCAGACGGCCGTCGCCGTCGTACTGGGATCCCTGGTCGTCGAAGCCGTGTCCGATCTCGTGGCCGATGACGGCACCGATCGCACCGTAGTTGGCGGCGGGGTCGCGCCCGGCGTCGAAGAACGGGAACTGCAGGATCGCCGCGGGGAACACGATCTCGTTGAAGCCCGGGTTGTAGTAGGCGTTGATCGTCTGCGGGGTCATGAACCACTCGTCGCGGTCGATCGGCTTGCCGATCTTGCCGAGCTCACGGTCGACCTGGAAGCTCGCGACGGCGCGGACGTTGCCGATGAGGTCGTCCGCGGAGACCTCCAGCGCCGAGTGGTCGCGCCACTTCACGGGGTACCCGATCTTCGGCGTGAACTTGTCGAGCTTGTCGAGTGCACGCGCACGGGTCTCGTCGGTCATCCAGTCGAGGCCGGTGATGCTCTGGCGGTAGGCCTCGACGAGGTTCGCGACGAGCTCGTCCATCTCGGCCTTCGAGGTCTCGTCGAAGTGCTCCTGCACGTAGATGCGGCCGACGGCCTCGCCCATCGCACCCTCGACGAGGGAGACGCCACGCTTCCACCGCTCGCGCTGCTTCGGCGCACCGGTCAGTGCCGTGCCGTAGAACGAGAAGTTCGTCGCGGAGAACGCGCTCGTCAGGTAGGCCGCCGACCCGCGCACGACCTGCCAGCGGAGCCAGTCCTTCCAGGCCGCGAGCGGCTCGTTCCGGAGGAGTCGGGCGAGTCCGGTGATGAACGACGGCTCGCGGACGACGACGGTCTCGAAGGCGCCGGCCGGGGCGTCGATCGCCTCCCACCACTGCTGCAGGTCGATGCCCTCGGCGAGCGCCGCGACCTCCGACCACGGCAGCTTGTTGTAGGTCTTCTGGCTGTCGCGCGTGGTGACGTTGTCCCAGTGCTCGGCGGCGAGCGCGGTCTCCAGGCCGATGACGTTGTCGCTGCGGTCGCCCGCGTCGTCGAACCCCGCGAGCGGGAACATCGCGGCGACGAACTCGCGGTACTTCGTGCGGATGTCGGCGAAGCGGTCCTCGCGGTAGTAGGACTCGTCCGGCAGCCCGAGTCCGCTCTGCTCGAGGAACACGACGTACGAATCGGGATCGCCCGGGTCGTTGTCGACGAACAGCTGGAGGAAGCTCGGCAGACCGAGGCGTTCGAAGCGGCCGACCATGCGGACGACGTCCTCGACCGAGTCGACCGCGTCGACCTCGGCGAGCAGCGGCTCGATCGGACCGGTGCCGAGGGCCTCGAGCCGCTCCTCGTCGACGAATGCGGTGTACAGGTCGCCGACCTTGCGCTCCTCGGTACCGGGCGCCGCCTGCTGCGACCGCTCCACGATGTCCCGGACGGCCAGTTCGGCCTCTTCCGCGAGGATCGTGAAGGCGCCGTACCGTGCCTTGTCGTCGGGGATCGGGGTGGCGGCGACCCAGCTGCCGTTCACGTGCCGGTAGAGGTCGTCCTGTGGGCGCACACCTGCGTCGAGCTCGTCGGTGTGGATGCCGGAGGTGCTTGCGACGTCGGTCATGGCGTCCACGATAGCCACCGGAACCGAGGCGGGAGCGGAGCCGTCGGTCAGCTCCGGCCGGCCCGCCGACGCCGACGGGCGTTCACCGCGACGAGGACACCGGCGCCGAGGGCGAGCAGCCCTGCCGCGAGGGAGGCCGGACCGGCCGGGTCCGCGCCGGTGTACGCGAGTGTCCCGCTCGCCGTGATCGGGGAGTCGGCCTCCGGCGCGGGGTGCACTCCGGCGGCCGGTCCTCCCGGGCGGTGACCGCCCGTCCCCGGACCCGCACCGTCGACGGGCTCCGGCCCGGCCGGCGCCGTCGGGAGGGCCACGCGGACCGACCCCTGGGGACGACCGTCGATCTCCTGACGGACGACCACGGCGTCGGCGGGGAGGAGGACGCGGTCGACCGTGACCGACCAGCGACGGCCGACCGTCGTCGACACGGGTCGCCCGTCGTGGTCGAGGACGCGGCCGCCGGAGTCGGTCTCGAGCAGGATCGTCGCCCCGGGCTCCCCGGCGCCCTCGAGGCGCACCGTGCCGTCCGACTGCTCGTGCACGACGGCGGTGGGGGCGATCGGCACCGTCAGGTCCTGCTCGGCCGCACCGACCTGGCGGTCTCCGTCGTGCGTCGTGACGGCGATCCTGAGCAGACGGGCGTCGGCCCGGAACGGGAACTCGACGGCCCACCGGAGGTCGTCCCCCACCTCGACGGTGAGCGGACGTCCGTCGGACCCGGAGACCGGACCGCCGCGGTCGGCGAACCGCAGGAGCGTCCCTGCCGGCGCTCGCCCGGCCATGGTGATCCGGCCGGTCTCCCGCGATGCTTCCGCGTTGGTGACCTCGGCGTCGCCGGCCAGCGTGTAGACCTCGTCGACGCCGCCGTTGTGGGCGCCGTCGAAGTACTGCCACACCTCGACGTGTGCAGGACCGAACGGCATCCCCCGGAGCGTGTACGACCACGAGCCGTCGTCGGTGACGTCCGTCTCACCGAGGACCGGCCCGCCCTCGGGATCCGTGACGTCCTCGCTCGCCAGGCGGATGACGAGGTGGGCGCCGGGGAACCCCGTCCCGTCCAGCGCGACGGTGCGCGTGATGCCGTCCACGACGGCGACCATCTCCGGAGCGCGCAGGATCAGGACGTCGACCGCGAGTTCGACGACCGCGCCGTCGGCGTCCGTTGCGATCTGCAGCACCCGGGTGCCTCCGGGGCGCACCGGGACGCGCGCAGTCCAGCGGCCGCTCGCGTCGACGTCCACCACGGTGCGTTCGACACCGTCGCCGCTGATCGCGACCGCCGCACCCGGGTCGCCGCTCCCGTCGACGGTCACGATCCCCGGGCCGTGCTCGATGGACCGCACCTCGGCGGTGAGCCGACGCGGTCCGACGGGCTCGCGGCCCTCGGACCCCGGCGCGACACCGCTCGTCCCGGGTGCAGGAGACGTGCTGCTCGGCGCAGCGACGGCCACGGTGGGGACGGTGGCGAGCGCCACGGTCGCGAGGGCGGTGAGGGCGAGCAGCGCGGCGCCCTTGGCGCTCTGCACGAAGGAGGTGGACACGGGCGACTCCTGTCGGTGATGTCCTACACACCATATCCTCATCCACAGCTCGCGCAAGGGAGTCGTCACGGCGCGGTCCTGCCACTACCGTCGTCTGCATGGGACTCCCTTGGAAGCTGCACGGCGACGGCCGGACCGTCTCCGCGACGACGATCGTGGCCCCCGACGAGCGCCTGGGGTGGGGGCGGACCGTCGGGCTCGGCGTGCAGCACGTCGTGGCGATGTTCGGCGCGACCTTCCTCGTGCCGCTCATCACGGGGTTCCCGCCGTCGACCACGCTGCTGTTCAGCGGCATCGGAACGATCCTCTTCCTGCTCATCACCGGCAACCGCCTGCCGAGCTACCTCGGGTCCTCCTTCGCGTTCCTCGCTCCGATCGGTGCCGCGACGAAGATCGGCGGCATCCCGCTCGCCCTGTCGGGCATCATCGTCGTCGGCGCGCTGCTCGCGGTCGTCGGGCTCGTGGTGCACCTCGCGGGCGCGGGGTGGATCGACCGGGTGATGCCGCCGGTGGTGTCCGGCGCGATCGTCGCGCTCATCGGGTTCAACCTCGCCCCGTCCGCGAAGAAGAACTTCGTCGAAGCGCCCGTCGTCGCACTGATCACCCTGCTCACGATCATCCTGGTGACCGTCCTCTCCAAGGGGCTCGTCGGACGGCTCTCCATCGTGATCGGCGTCGCCGTCGGCTACGTCGCGGCCGTCATCGCGGGCGAGGTCGACTTCTCGGCGGTCGCGGCAGCACCGTGGGTGGGCCTGCCGACCTTCACCGCCCCGGCCTTCGACGTCGGGCAGCTCGCGATCTACCTCGGCTTCGTCCCGGTCGTGCTGGCACTGGTCGCCGAGAACGTCGGCCACGTGAAGGGCGTGGGACAGCTCACCGGCCGTGACCTCACCCCGCTCACCGGCCGAGCACTGTTCGCGGACGGGGTGTCGACGGTCCTCGCGGGCATCGGCGGCGGGTCCGCGACCACGACCTACGGTGAGAACATCGGCGTGATGGCCGCCACGCGGGTGTTCTCGACCGCGGCGTACTGGGTCGCGGCGATCGTCGCGGTCCTGCTCGGGCTCTCCCCGAAGATCGGCGTCCTGATCTCGTCGGTGCCCGCGGGTGTCCTCGGCGGCGCGACGACCGCGCTCTACGGGCTCATCGGCATCATCGGCATCCGGATCTGGGTCGAGAACCGGGTCGACTTCGCGAAGCCGAAGAACCAGCTCACGGCGGGGATCGCGCTCATCACGGGCATCGCGGACTTCACGTTCTCGTTCGGCAGCGCGACGTTCGGCGGGATCATCGTCGGCACCGTCGCGGCGATCGTGGTCTACCACGTGATGGACCTGATCGGTCGGGCCCGTGGAACGGACGGGCCGACGCCTGCGGCGTCGGACGCAGCCCGTGCTGCGACCGGAGCGGTCCCCGCCGAGCCGCGCGCCGACTGAGCCGCAGGCACGGGTCGGACGGGAGGCACGGTGCCGGCCCGCCCCGCGCCTCCCGTCCGACGCGGCGCGAGCCGCCAGGATGGTCGGGTGACCGACCGCACCGAGACCCGTCACGTCGACCGGGACATCGTCCGGCTCGCCGTGCCCGCGCTCGGTGCGCTGGTCGTCGAACCGCTGTTCCTCCTGACGGACACCGCGCTGGTGGGGCACCTCGGGGCGACGCCGCTCGCAGCGGTCGGTCTGGCGAGTGCGGTCCTGCAGACCGTTACGGGACTGCTCGTCTTCCTGGCGTACTCGACCACGCCCGCGGTCGCCCGGGCCCTCGGTGCCGGCGACCGACGGGGTGCCGTGCACGCGGGCATCGACGGGATGTGGCTCGCGCTCGTGCTCGGGGTCGTGCTCGCGCTCGTCGGCTGGCCACTCGCCGCACCGCTCGTCGACGCGTTCGGCGCCTCCCCCGAGGTCTCCGCCGCCGCCACTGCGTACCTGACCCTGTCGCTCGTCGGGCTGCCGGGGATCCTCGTCGTCACCGCGTCCACGGGACTGCTGCGCGGGCTCCAGGACACCCGGACCCCGCTCGTGGTCGCGACCGTCGGGTTCGTCGCGAACGGGCTGCTCAACGCGGTCCTCATCTACGGCGCGGGCTGGGGAGTCGAGGGGTCGGCAGCCGGGACCGTCGTCGTGCAGTGGGCGATGGCCGCCGTCTACGTCGTGATCGCGGTGCGGGCGGCTCGGGCGTCCGGTGCCCCGCTGCGCCCCGGCGCCTCGGGTGTGGCACGCGCGCTCCGCTCGGGAGCCTGGCTGTTCCTCCGGACCGCATCGCTCCGGATCGCCATGCTCGCGACCGTGTCGGTGGCGGCGGGACTCGGCACCACCGGCCTGGCCACGACGCAGGTCGGTCTCACCGTGTTCTCGACGCTGGCGTTCGCGCTCGACGCCCTCGCCATCGCGGGGCAGGCGCTCGTGGGGCACGGACTCGGGGCTCGGGACCCGGACCGCGTCCGCCTCGTGACCGGTCGGCTGGTGCTGCTCGGGATCGTGGGCGGAGTCGTGCTCGGGCTCCTGACCGTTGCGGTGAGCGGCGTGCTCGGCCCGGTGTTCTCGGACTCGAGCGCGGTGCAGCGTGCGCTCCCCCCGGTGCTGGTGATCGTCGCGGTGGGGATGCCGGTCGCCGGCTACGTGTTCGTGCTCGACGGGGTGCTCATCGGCGCCGGGGACGCGCGGTACCTGGCGCTCGCTGGCGGCGTGAACCTCGTCGTGTACCTGCCGCTGCTGTGGTGGGCGGGCGGGACGCTCGCGGGGCTCTGGGCTGCCTTCGCTCTCGGGTACATCGGGGTGCGGGCGGTGACGCTCGGGGTGCGGGCGCACCGGCGGGGGTGGATCGAGGCGGCGCTGGCGCGGTGACGCGCGAGCCGGCAGCCGGCGACAGTGGCCGGGAAACCTGCCGAGTCTCGGGTCTGCGGACAGTTTCGCGGTCCCCGCGGCGCGAAACTGTCCGCGGAGCCGAGACTCGGGCCGTGGAGGGCGCACGCGGCCGGCGCGGCCGGCGCGGCCGCGTCAGTGTGGGGGCGGCGGAGCCGTCGTGTCGCCGATGCGGAGCTCGGAGCGGAAGGCCGCGGGCTGCGCCGGATCC
>NZ_LDQC01000120.1 GCF_001475545.1 Curtobacterium luteum
GCGCCTCCGGGTCAACAGCTTCCCCTTCCTGCTCCGGAGCGCGAGGGTGGACAACCCCTCCTTGCCCCGCCCGGGCCTCGTCGACCTCACCGCCCACTTATGCTGGCGGCGGTACATGGCCTTCCTGTTCAGCGGTGCCGTGCTGCTGCTCGAGTGCGTGTGGTCCTCGTGCCGCCACCGGGCGCACGTGCCCCTGCGCCTCGCGGCGGTGCCGCAGACCGCCCCCACGCCGCCCGCCCCCGTCGCGGCCTTAGCGACGGGCCGGGGCGGGCCGCCCCGGCCCGTCGCTCAGGCCTCGACGGGGGCGATCGGCGTGGGGGCGGTCTGCGGCACCTCCGCGAGGGTGAGCGGCCCGTGTGCCCGGTGCCGCCACGAGGACCACACCCACCCGATGAGCAGCACCGCACCGATGAACAGGAGCGCGCTGTACTGCAGCCACCATGAGTGCCCGGTGAGGTCGTAGATCTCCGGGCGGGGCCAGATGAGGTTGACCGCCATGCCGATCTGGAACAGCACGGCGAGGGCGTTGAGCGGGATGCCCCAGCGACCGAGCGTGAACAGCGGCTTCCCGTCCTCGTCGACCCCGGTCGGCAGGCCGGAGCGACGGGTGCGGATGCGCTCGACGAGCAGCGGGCCGGTCACACCGAGGTAGGCGAGGTACAGCATCGCGATGCAGAGGCTCGACAGGGCGGTGAAGATCGCCGACTGGCCGATGTTCACGGCGAGGGCGAGCCCGGCGCCCACGCCGACCACGATCGACGCCGCGATCGGGGTGCCGGTCCGCGGCGAGACGCGGGACAGGACGCGGTGGAACGGCAGCGCGCGCTCCCGGGCCATCGAGTAGACCATCCGTGCGCCCGCGGTCTGGACGGCGAGCGTGCAGGCGAAGACCGCGACCGCGACGCAGCAGAGCAGGAGACGACCGAAGACGTCGCCGAGCGTCGAGGTGATCACCCACGCGAGACCCTGGGCGGCGAGGTTCCCGTCGGTCAGGCTCGGCGCGGCGACGAGGGCGCCGACGATGAGCAGTCCGCCGCCGAGACCCGAGACCGTCAGGGCGCGGACGATCGTCTTCGGGGTGGTGCGACGCGGGTTGTGGGTCTCCTCGGCGAGCTCACCGGCGGAGTCGAACCCGACCATGACGTACGCGGCCATGAGCGACGACGCGAGGAACGCCCACACGTACGGCTCGGTGCTCGTCGAGCCCTCGGTCGAGAACACCACGGCCGGCGAGCGGTGCGGCAGGACGAACAGGGCCGCGATGAGGACGACGACGCCGACGATCTCCACGAGGACGCCGAAGCTCGTCACGCGGGCCATGAACCGGACGCTCACGATGTTCACGACCGTCGTCAGCACGAGCATGACCAGCCCGAGGACCACCGCGTTCGCGGCCCCCGTCGGCGTGGCCACCGAGGCGTTCGCCCCCGGGCCACCGACGATCTGGAAGCCGTTCCAGATCGACGGCAGGACCGCCTGCACGGCGATGGCGGCCACGGCCACGGTCAGGATCTGCCCGATGATCATCGTCCAGCCGGTGAACCAGCCGAAGCGGGCGCCGGCCAGACGGCTCGACCACTGGAAGATCGCGCCGGAGATCGGCCAGCGGGCCGCGAGTTGCGCGAAGTTCAGCGCCACGAGGAGCTGCCCGGCGAACACGAGCGGCCACGCCCAGAAGAACGCCGCGCCGCCGAGCCCGAAGCCGAGTCCGAACAGCTGGAACACCGTGGTGAGGATCGACACGAACGAGAACCCGGCGGCGAAGGACGAGAACGACCCGACGCCGCGGTGGAGCTCCTGCTCGTACCCGAGGGCGGCGAGGTCGGAGGCGGCGGTCGACGGGCCGACGGCGGGGCCGGAGGACGTGGTGGCGCGTGGTGCGTGGAGCGGAGCTTCGGGAGAGCGCATGGCTGCAGACCTTTCGCGGCAGTACCTGTCGGGCGACAGGTAGTACGAGTGTCGTGCGGCGCTGTGTCGTGGCCGTTGCTCCTCTGTTTCGTCCTCGTGTCGTCGGCCGTCCGTGTGTAAACAGTGCGCAACGACGGACGGGAGGCACAGTGCCAGCCGGCACCGCGCCTCCCGTCCGTCGTGTGGTCGCGTCAGCGACCACTGCTCACGCGGTCGTGTCGTCCAGTGCGTCGAGCGCAGCGACGTCCTCCGCCGACAGCACGAAGTCCACGTCCGCGTTCTCCGCGATCCGCGAGGGCGTCGTCGACTTCGGCAGCGGCAGCACGTCCTTCTCGAGCAGGTACCGGATCGCGACCTGCGCGACGCTCTTGTCGTACTTCGCCGCGATGTCCCGGATCTGCGCGTTGTCGAGCAGGCCGCCGGTGGCGAGCGGCGAGTAGCCCTCGGTGAGGATGTCGTGCTCGCGGTCGAACGCGGTCGTCTCGTCCTGCGTGTTCCCGATGAACCACCGGATCTGGTTCGCGTGCGGGACGACGTCGGTCCGTCCGAGGAGGTCCTCGAGGTCGGTGACGGCGAAGTTCGAGACGCCGATGCTCTTCGTGCGGCCGGCGTCGTAGAGCTCCTCGAACACCTTCCACACCTCGACGTTGCCGTCGCGGTGGTCGGACCCCATGTCGCTCCAGGGCCACGGCGCGTGGATCAGGTAGAGGTCGACGTGGCCGAGGTCGAGGTTCCTGGACGACTCCTCGAAGGCGTCACGCGCGCCGGACGCGGTCTTCACCTCGGCGGGGAGCTTCGTCGTGATGAAGAGTTCGTCGCGCGGGACACCGCTGTCGCGGACAGCCTCGCCGACGCTCGCCTCGTTGCCGTACGCGAGTGCGGTGTCGATGTGGCGGTAACCGGCCTCGATGGCGGTCTTCGTGGCGTCGTAGGCATCGCTGCCGGACGGGATCTGCCAGGTGCCGAATCCGATCTTCGGGATGTGCAGGCCGTTGGACAGGGTGAAGGTGTCGGTCAGTGCGGGCATGCGGCGCACACTACGCCGTGCGACGCACCGGGCTCCCGGCTGCTGGTTCCGCATCGGTACGATCGGCCCCATGTCCCAGCGACCGCCGTTCCGAGCCGACGTCGTCGGCAGCTACCTCCGCCCCGCCGCCGTGCAGGAGGCCCGCGCAGCACACGCTGCCGGGAGGATCGACGACGACGCCCTCCGCGCCGTGGAGGACGAGGCCGTCCGGGCGCTCGCCGACGCGCAGCAGTCCGCCGGGTTGCAGGTCGTCACGGACGGCGAGGCGCGGCGCAGCTGGTGGCACCTCGACTTCTGGGGCGGGTTGGACGGCGTCGAGGTCGTCGAGCTCGACCACGGCATCGCGTTCCAGGGGGTCTCCACGACGCCGAAGGGGCTCCGGGTGACCGGGCCGGTGTCGTTCCCGTCCGACCACCCCTTCCTCGCGCACGCCCGGTTCGTCGTGCAGGAGGCAGCCCGTCGCGGGGTCACCGCGAAGTTCACGATCCCGTCCCCGACGGTGTTCGACTTCCGGCTCGACGCCGACCAGGTCCGCACGGAGCACTACGCGGACCGGGCAGCGATCACCGAGGACCTCGTCACGGCGTACCGCGACGCGATCGCCGCGTTCCATGCCGTCGGGGTCCGCTACCTGCAGCTCGACGACACCGCGTGGGCGTACCTCTGCTCCGACGTCGAGCTCGAGAAGGCCCGCGAGCGCGGCATCGACACGAACGGCATCGCGGCCCGGTTCTCGTCGATCGTCCGGCGCGTGCTCGACGGCCGGCCGGCGGACCTCGTGGTGACGACGCACGTGTGCCGGGGCAACTTCCGGTCGACCTGGATCTCGTCCGGCGGGTACGAGCCCGTCGCCGAGGAGCTGCTCGGCAACACCGGCTACGACGGGTTCTTCCTCGAGTACGACAGCGACCGCGCCGGCGGCTTCGAACCCTTGCGGTTCCTGCCGCACGGCGACCAGGTCGTCGTGCTCGGACTGGTCACGTCGAAGACCGGCGAACTCGAGGACCCGGCGGTCGTCGAGCAGCGCATCCGCGACGCCGCGCAGTACGCGCCGCTCGAGCAACTCGCGCTGAGCCCGCAGTGCGGGTTCGCGTCGACGGAGGAGGGCAACGTGCTCTCCGAGGACGAGCAGTGGGCGAAGGTCCGCAGCGTGGTCGCGATCGCGGACCGCGTCTGGGGCTGACGCACCCACTGGACGGACTGGAGGCCCGTGGCGGCGTCGCCACGGGCCTCCAGTCCGTTCCGGGTCGCGTCTCGGCGCTACGCGACCGCGATCTCGTTGGGGACACCGGGGAGCTCGTCGCTGGAGGCGACGACCTCCCCACTGGTGAGGTCCACCGCGTGGACGGTCTTCGTCGCCGGATCCGTCACGAAGGCGTTGTCACCGACCACCTTCAGGGCGGGGTGCGGGTCCTGCCACTCGACGGGGCCCTCCCACGCGTCGATGACCGGGAACGTGTCGAGATGCTCGCCCGTCGTGACGTCGACGGTGTGCAGGGCGCCGTCGGAACCGAGCACGACCGCCTCGTCGTCCGGTCCGCGCGCGAGGTCGCGGAAGGTGAAGCCGACGCCCTCGGGCAGGTCCGCGGTCGCGTACGACCCCTGCGCGGTGTCGATCAGTGCGAGCTGGTCGAGGAGGTAGCCCTCGCTGTCCGGGTCGTCGTTGTAGTCACCCACGGCCACGCTGCTCGAGTCGGTCGTGAACAGGTTGCCGGTGCGGCCGTACTCGGTCGGGGCGTCGATCTTGGTGAAGGTGCCGTCCCGGTACACGAGCGCACCGTCGGTGCAGCCGAAGACCGCGACCTCGTCCGCGACCGTGCCCTCGCCGTGCACGTCCGGGCAGACCTCGGAGCGCGCGACCTCGGAGCCGTCGTCGTCGAGCGCGCGCACGCCGGCCCGGGACTCCTCGGTGCCGATGGTGGTGAGGAGTGTGCCGTCCTCGAGCTCGATCGCGACACCGTGGTGTGCGGCCTCGGACCGGGTCGTGTCGACCTCGGGCAGGGTGCCGTCGTCCACGGTGTCGGCGAGGTCGTCGTGGTCGAACGCGGTGACGTCCCCGGTGCCGTCGGCGAACAGTGTCGTCCGGTCGCCGTGGACGACCGCGTGGCCGCCGGCGTCGGCGGGGAACACGGCGTCGGTGAGGGCGGGGTCCGACGCGGTGTCGAGGACGCGGAAGCCCTCGGGGACGGTGACGAGCACGTGACGGCCGTCTCCGGCGGGGTTGACGCGGGTGAACCCCTCGATCGGGTCGTCGGACACCACGCGGAGGTCCTGGTCGAGGACGAGCACGCCGCCGTCGTAGGTCACGGTGAGGCGCGTCCCGTCGGCAGCGGGGGTCCGCTCGGCGCGGTCCTCCGCGTCCGCAGGGTCGGTGGAGCACCCCGTCAGTGCGAGGGCGGCCACCCCGAGCAGCAGGGCGGGCGCGACGGCGGCGCGTCGCTTGGATGGTGTCGTCGTGGTTCTCACGGTGGTGTTCCTCATCTTCATCGGGGCGCCGACAGTCCGTCGGCGATGGCATCGGCGTTCGAACGGGTCATGCCGAGGTAAGTGCTCGCGGGGCCGGTGGCGGTCAGTGACTCGGTGGCGAGCGGTGTGATGGTGACCTCGACGCCGACCTCGTCGGCGAGGACCTCGGCGAGTCGGGCGGGCTGGGAGAGGTCGGCGAAGATCGTGGGGACGCCGGCGTCCTCGATCGCCGTCGCCAGGTCGCGGAGGTCCGCGGCGCTCGGCGAGGCGAGGGTCGTGCCGCTCGGGATGACGGCGCCGACCACCCGGAAGCCGTAGCGGTCCGCGAGGTAGCCGAACACGTGGTGGTTCGTCACGAGGGCGCGACGGTCGGCTGGGACGGACGCGAACGCGTCGGCGACCTCGTCGTCGAGTGCGTCGAGCTGGGCGCGGTAGCCGTCCGCCCCCGGCGCGTCGATGCCGACCTCGCCGAGGGCGTCGTCGAGTGCCGTGACCACCTCGGCCATCCGCCGCGGGTCGGTCCAGAAGTGGGGATCCGGTCCGGAGTCGTCCTCGGAGCGCCAGTCGAGCACGTCGACCGCGTCGCCCGCCGTGAAGACCGCCACGCCGTCGGTGGCGGCGGCCTCGACGTGCCGGGCGACGCCCTCCTCGAGCCCGAGACCGTTCTCGACGACGAGGTCGGCGGAGCGGAGGTGTGCAGCTTCCCGAGCGGAGACCTCGAAGGAGTGCGGGTCCGCACCCGCGGGCATGAGGACCTCGACGTCCGCGGCGTCCCGGACGACCTCGCGGACGACGTCGCCGAGGATGTTCGTCGTCACGGCCACGAGCGGGCGGTCGCGCTCCGCCGTGCTGCAGCCGGCGCTGGTCACGACGAGCCCGGCAGCGAGGAACACGACGGCGGCACGCACTGCCGCGACGTTCGCCCGTGCGGCGCGGGTCACCGGCCGACCTCGGCCAAGGCGGCCGCGGGGTGACCGAGCTCGATCGTGCGTGCCACCCGGGCGTCGTCGGCGAAGTCGATCTCGTGCACCGTGCCGGTGGTCGGGTCGGCGACGTAGGCCCGCTGTGCGTCGACCTGCAGCGACACGGGGCCGTCCGTGGCGACGAGGGGCGCTGTCGTCGACGTCCTCGTCGCCCCTTCCGCTGTCGCGACGACGACCACCCGTCCGGTGTCGTCGACCCCGACCACGTGGCCCTCGGTGTCGTCGACCGCGGCGACCGACCGGAGCGGCCGTTCCGATGCGACGTGCCGCCAGGAGTGCTCCCGTGCGTCGAGGAGCCAGGCGCCACCGTCCCCGGCGACCCCGGCGACGGTGGGGCGTCCCGCCCGCGCTGCGAACGACGTCGCCCGGTCCGTCGTCCCCTCCGGCAGCGGGACCGTCGTCGCGCCGTCCTCGTCGACGACGACGGCGCCGTCCGCGCACCCGACCACGGCGCCCGCCCGCGTCACGATGCCGCCGGCTGGCTCCGGACAGGCCACCGGGTCGCCCACGGCGCGGCCACCGCCGTCGAGGACGGTCACCGTGTCGTCGATCCCGGCGACGAAGCGGTCGCCGAAGGGCAGCAGGACCGATGCCCCGACGCGCAGGACCTCCTCGACCTCGCCCTGCCCGAGCGCCTCGCGGTCCAGTGCGACGGCCTCGCCGCGGTCCGGCCAGGTCAGCGTCGTCGCCGTCTCCGAGGAGTGCACGTCGACCGTGCCGCCCTGGCCGACGTGCCCGACGACCCGCGGCTCGGCGGTGTAGTAGTGCGTGTGGTCGCCGTGGTCGACGGTCCAGGCGCCCCCGTCCGTGATCGTCGTCCGCTCGTCGTCGGACGTGACGAGGAACCGTCCGTCGGTCGCGGCGTGCTCCGGAGCGTCCACGTCGTCGAGTCCGGCGGTCTCGTCGGTGAGCAGGTCGTGGATCGTGGTCCGGCCGTCGGGGCCCACCGCGAGGAGACGGAGCTGCGGTTCGCGGGCCTCCCGGGCGCCCTCGACGTACCCGTGCGGGCGCGCGGTCGTCGCGGTGGCCTCCGGTGTGGCCGGCTCGGTCGAGCAGGCGGTGAGCAGGAGTGTGAGCCCGAGCGCCGTGCCGACGGCGGGGGTGGAACGGTGGTTCATGAGGCCTCTCGTGGTGCGGTGGGTGCGGGTGTCCGGGTGGTCAGGGTCCGTCCGGGTGCGCGGTCGTGCAGGAGAGCAGCGGCACCACGGGAGACCACGACGCTGAGGACCGCGACGACGGCGATGCTCGCGCCGGCGGCCGTGCCGAGGTGCCACGAGACGAGCAGACCGGCGAGGACGGCCGCGGCACCGATGCCGGCGCCGAGGAGCATCGTCGAGCGGACCGAACGGGTCCACGCACGCGCGGCAGCGGCCGGGGCGAGGAGCAGCCCGACGACGAGGAGTGTCCCGACGGCCCGGTAGGACGCGACGACGGCGAGGGTGACCAGGGCGACGAGGACCACCTCCGCCAGGCGTGGTCGCAGCCCGAGCGTCGCCGCCTTCCGGACGTCGAACGCCGTCGCGGCGAACGCTCGGTGGAAGCAGGTCGCGGTGCCGAGCGCCACGGCGGCGGCCACGGCGAGGCCCGCGAGGTCCGTGACGGTAACCGCGAGCACGTCCCCGAACAGGATCGCGGTCACGTCCGTCGCGAACGAGCGCGACCCGGACACGACGATGACGCCGAGGGCGAGCATGCCGACGAACAGCAGCCCGATCGACGAGTCGTAGGACAAGCGGGCTCGCCGCCGCAGCGCCCCGACGCCGAGGACCATGACGCCTGCGCTCGCCGCGGCACCGAGGACGGCGGGGATCCCGGTCAGGGTCGCGACGGCGACCCCGGGGAGCATGCCGTGTGCGAGTGCTTCGCCGAGGAAGGCCATCCCACGCACCAGGACCCAGGTGCCGACGACCGCGCACAGCACCGCGGCCAGCGTGCCGCTGACGAGGGCGCGCAGCATGAAGTCGACGGAGAACGGGTCGGTCAGCCAGGTCACGATCGGAGACGCTACATGAAAACGACTATCAATACTGATAGCGTGCTCAGGTGCCCGCAGCCGAAGCCATCGAACTGACCGACGTCACCCTGCACCGTGGCGCCCACTGCGTCGTCGCCGGACTGCACGCGACCTTCCGGGCAGGATCCGTCACGGCGCTCACCGGACCCAACGGGTCGGGGAAGTCGACGGTGCTCGACGCGATCGCCGGACTGGTGGCGTGGTCCGGCGGACGGGTGGCGGGCCTCCCGGCCGACGTCGCGTACGTGCCGCAGTCCGTCCCGCCCACCGCGCTCCCGCTGACCGTGCGTGACGCCGTGGCGATGGGGCGGTGGGCGGCGCGACCGTGGTGGCGGCCGTCGACGCGCCGCGACCGGTCGGTCGTGGAGGCGCAGCTCGAGCGCCTCGCCGTCGCCGACCTCGCGCACCGCTCGTTCGACGAGCTGTCCGGCGGGCAGCGGCAGCGCGCGCTCGTCGCGGTCGGGCTCGCGCAGGAGGCGTCCGTGCTCCTCGTCGACGAACCGACCGCCGGTGTCGACGCAGCCTCGGCGGTGCTCGTCCTCACCGCGCTGGCGGCGGAGGCCCGCGCCGGGGTGGTCGTCGTGCACGCAGCACACGACCCGGTCGCCGTGGCGGCGGCTGACGTCGTGGTCGCGCTCGGTCAGCCCTCGGCGTCGCCGGCCTGCTCGTAGAGGCTCGTCGCCAGGTCGCTCAGCAGGGTGACGAGGTCGCCGTCGTGCGTGGCGTCGACGGCGGTGAGGAGATCGGCGTAGCGCTGCCGGTACCCCCGGACGACAGCGTCGCCTTCGGGCCGCAACCGCAGGAGCGACCCCCGCCGGTCGTTGGGGTTCGGCGCGCGTTCGACGAGGCCGGCCGCGGTCATCCGGTCGACCATGTTCGTGACGGCGCCCGAGGTGAGCCCCAGGTAGCCGGCGACCTCGGTCGGGGTCGAGTAGCCCGTGTCGTCGATGAGCACGAGCGCCCGGAGCGCGTTCTCGTGCACGCCCGCGCGCGCACTGAGCTGTCGGACCAGGACGGCGTTCGCGCGCACGACGGCGTCGAACGCGCTGATCAATTCAGCGGGGTCTGTTCTCGCGTCCCTCACATTGGGGACAGTACACGAGTGGCCAAGTATGTGAATGGCTGAGTATCTTGATGAGTGAAGCAAGTCGGCCCGAACCCCTTGCTCCTCCGGAGGATCCGGACCACATCGACCAGCCAGACCACATCGACCGAAGAGGTTCCCCGTGTCCAAGAAGCCCCGCACCTCCCCGCTGAAGCGGATCCGATTCGCCCCGGTCGCCCTGCTCGCGGGCATCTTCGCCGCGGTCCTCCTCTCGCTGTCGCTCACCGGCACGCTGTCCGGGTTCGCCGCGAGCATCACCAACAGCAGCAACACCGCCGCCAGCGGCACCCTGACCATGCAGGAGCAGAACGCCGGCGGCACGGTCACCTGCACCAGCACCGACGGCGGATCGGTCTCGACCAACGCCGCGACCTGCTCGACGATCAACAAGTTCGGCGGGAGCACGACGATGACGCCGGGCAACACCGTCAACACCGCGATCTCGATCAAGAACACCGGCACCGCCAACGCCGCCACCTTCACGCTGACCCCGGGCGCGACCTGCACCCAGTCGAACAACGGCACCGTCAACGGCAGCGCCACCGACCTGTGCGCGAAGATGAACCTCGTCATCACCTCCGGCTCGACCACCGTGTTCAGCGGCACGCTCGCCAGCTTCAAGGGCGCTGCCTCGACCGCGTTCACGATGCCGCCTGCCCCGGCAGCCGGCGCCAGCGTCCCGTTCAACTTCGCCGTGACGCTCGACTCGTCGGCCGGCAACACCTACCAGGGCCTCGCCGCCTCGGTCCCGATGACCTGGACCTTCACCGCCTAGTCCTCGCCCGGACCGCAGCCCCCGGCGGCTCGCACCCAGACCGGCGACGCTCGACCGACCCCCCTCCGGCCGAGCGTCGCCACCCATCACCCTGTCCCTTATACCCCTCTGACGCTGCCGACGAAACGAAACA